>JAJRWU010000188.1 GCA_024276655.1 Planctomycetota bacterium | reverse complement strand
ATGACCAACTAAAAAAGCACATGCAATCTCGCCCAGGCAACCCATTTCGCCCCAACGTCAAAATAAAATCAGCCGCCACCGCTGCCTAAAAAGTGCGTTCCTGCACCCCTACAAACCCGCCGGAGCCGGTTCCTGCACCCATAGTGAGGCGCCGCCACCCTGCGGCGTGGCTGGCTTACGAATCCGACTCCTTTGGCGGGGGCGTTTGTGAGGGGGAGTCGTTGTTTTGCCGTGCATCATCGAGTTCTTCTCGAATACCGTCGTCGGCGGCGCCGGCCAACGGTTCGAGGCGAGTAAGAATATCTTCCAGGCGGTCGGCCTCTTGGCGGATCATGCCCAGCAGGGTTTGCAAGGCGATGAGTTTGCTGTCGACTTCGGCTTTTAGCTCGCGGGCGACTTCGTGCATCTCGACCTGCCAGCGAGTGATTTCGGGCGGGGCGTCGAGCAACGGTTCGCGCCGCTTGGCGGACGCCGCTTGGCCGAACCCGGCGGCGGGTTTTTCCTTGCGGGCTTGTCGCTTTTGCTTTTTTCGATAGCGCGACGACCGCCGCAGCAAGATAGCAATCACGAGCCCGATGCCGGCCACCAGCAAGAATGTTGAGCCATTGTCTTCGAGGAAGGTCATTCGTTGGAACGCTCATCGTTCACTGTTTGACAGCGTTACCATCAAGGATGTTTACTGCTGTTTTTCGTACGCCGTTCGCGCCGCGGCGGCCACATCGCGAAGCGCCAAGCTTTGCTCTTCGGCCACCGCCCGGCAAGATTCGTACTCGGGAGAAAAACTCTCTGTTCCATCGGCCAACGTGGCGATTTTTCCCAGCACCGCTCCCCAACGAGTTTCCACGGAACATTCGCGGCGGGCGAGTTTATGGCGGCCCGCAGGCCAACGGCGCACGCCCAAGGTGGCGGTCTCTTGGAACAGAATCTTCTCCAAGGGCGCGATGCTTGCGGCTTCGCAAAGCACGCTCACTTTCACTCCCGGCCGATTCTTTTTCATTTGGATGGCGGTCGTGTAGACATCTAGAGCGCCGGCGTCGAACAGACGCGCCGTGCAATGGCCGATCACTTCGCCGCTCACATCGTCGAGATTCGTTTCCAGCACCCACACCTGATCGACCAGCGTGTGGTCGTCGACCTGGCCCACGAACAATCGCAACAGATTGGCTTGCTCCTCCAAATCTCGTTCGCCCGATCCATAACCGATTTTCTCGATGCGCATGGCCGGTAAACCGCCGAACTGATCGACCAACGCGGCCACCAGCGCCGCGCCGGTGGGCGTGGTCAATTCAGAAGCGACGTCGGTTTCGGCCAAGGGAACGCCCCGCAGCAACTCCGCCGTGGCCGGCGCGGGTACGCGCACGCGTCCATGGGCGATTTGAATGAAGCCTCCGCCGGTGGGCACTTCGGAGCAGACAATGCGATCGACTTTCAGAAGATCCCAGGCAATGGCGCCGCCCACGATATCGACAATCGAATCGATGGCGCCCACTTCATGGAAATGGACTTTTCGCAAGTCGGTTCCATGGACCCGCGCCTCCGCTTCGCCCAAACGGGTAAAAATGCGTTTGGCCAGTTCCCGCTGGACGGGCGTGATTGCGTCGGCGGCGTCGATCATTTCCGTGATCTGGTGCAAGTGCCGGTGTGCGTGTTCGGGCTCGTGTTCGATGCGAACCTGAAGAGCGCGAAACCCTTTTTTTCGCACTTCCTCGGTGGTCAGCCGCACGCCGGGCAGACCCAGCGACGCCACGCCGTTTTGAATCGCCTCCAACGGAGCGCCGGCGTCAATCAGAGCGCCCAGCGTCATATCGCCGCTGATGCCGCTCGCACAATCCAGGTAAGCGATTCTCATAGGGGGTTTCCGTGAACTCCGGCATATTTTCGTCGTCCAAAGTATAACCCTCTCGGTATTTTCTGGTAAGACATCGCCCACACTGCAATCGCCCGTCGCGGTAATCTATACTAGACTTTGGGCGTTCCGGATTTGCGATTTGCACGTACATTATGCAAATGTCGGGCAATATTTCCCGCCATGCAGCGAACAAGATGCAACGAATCGTAGATGTTCTTGCCGAATCGTGGAACGCCATCGCTCCGCCGCCCTAAGGAACAGTCCTGAATTTACACGCCGCAATTAAAAGCCCGGCATTTTGAAAATGCCGGGCTTTTCTGAACCACAACCGGTAATTTATTTCAGGACTATTCCTACTAATCGCCTAAATCGCCGCTTCTTAAACGCCGCCCTTTTCTACATAGCAGACGGACCCCCCAACCATGTGCGGCATTACCGGCGGGATATGGTCCGACCCGACAAAATCGCTCGACGAGCGCGCGCTGCGCCGCATGACCGATGTCTTGCGCCATCGCGGCCCCGACGACGAAGGTTTTTATCAGTCGAGCTTCCGCTTGCGGCCGCCGTACGAATCGATTCCGGGAGTCGCGTTGGGGCACCGGCGGCTTTCGATCATCGACATGGCCGGCGGTCGGCAGCCGATGTGTAACGAAGACAAATCGATCTGGGTTGTTTTCAACGGCGAGATCTACAACTACGGCGCGGTGCGGCAGCGACTGGAAGGCGCGGGGCACCTGTTCCGCACCGACAGCGACACCGAAACGATTGTCCACTTGTACGAAGACGAAGGCGCCGGCTGCTTCGCACACCTCAACGGCATGTTTTCCATCGCGATCTGGGACGAACGCCAACGCCGCCTGTTGCTGGCCCGCGACCGCCTGGGCCAAAAGCCGCTGGTCTATCGTAAAACGCCGGGGCAACTGCTGTTCGCCAGCGAACTCAAAAGCCTGCTGGAAGCGCCCGGCTTCGAACGCGCGCTCGACCTAGCCGCCATTGATGAATACCTGACCTACCAATACATTCCGCACCCCAACACGATTTTTCGCGGCGTGCGAAAATTGCCGCCGGGCCATTACGCCGTTTATCACGACGACCAACTCGAAGTGGCGCCGTATTGGCAGCCCGAATACCAAACGGAAACGCCGCGCTCCCGCCAGGATTATGCCGGGCGCGTGCGAGAAATTCTCTCCGACGCGGTAAAAATTCGCCTGCAAAGCGATGTTCCCCTGGGCGCCTTCCTTTCCGGCGGCATCGACTCCTCGATTATCGTCGGTCTGATGCAAAAACATTCGCCGACGCCCGTGAAAACATTCACCATCGGCTTCCCGGTTACAGAGTACGATGAATCGGCGGAGGCGCGGAAGATCGCCGCGCACTTGGGCGTCGAACACCATGTGCTGGAAGTTCGGCCAGACGCAGTCGCGCTGCTGGAAAAACTGGTTTGGCATTACGACGAACCGTTCGCCGATAGTTCGGCGGTTCCCACCTGGTGCGTGTCGGAGTTCACGCGGGAGCATGTCACGGTGGCCCTCACCGGCGATGGCGGCGACGAACTCTTTGCCGGTTATCCTCGCTACCGCGCCGTGGCGCTGGGCGGCTGGATCGATCGGATGGGCGTGGCCTCCGACATACTGGCGGCGCCGCTTTGGCAAGCGCTTCCCGGCGTGCGGCAGAAATCGATCCTGCGCCGCTTCAAACGGTTTTCAGAATCGATCGCGGCTCCGCCCGCCAGACGTTACCTGCAGTGGATCTCGATTTTTAACGAACAACGCCGCGCCGCGTTGTACTCCGATGCCTTCCTTCAGCGGCTGCCCGATTCCGATCCCTTCGAATTTCTGGAGGGAAGTTGGCGAAAGATAGCCGGCCGCGACGATGTCACCGTCGCCTCGCTGGGCGATCTCACCACCTACCTCACCTGCGATTTAATGACCAAGGTCGATATCGCCTCGATGGCCCACAGCCTCGAATGCCGGCAGCCGTTTCTCGACCATCGGCTGGTCGAATTGGCGATCGGCATGCCGCTGAAACACAAATTTCGCTGGGGCAAGGGAAAACGCATTCTCAAGGACGCCTTCGCCGACCTCCTGCCCGCCGACGTCTGGACGCGGTCCAAAATGGGCTTCGGCGTGCCGATCGACCATTGGTTCCGCCACGAACTGAAGGACCTCGCCCACGACGTTCTGCTCGACCAGCAGACGAAGCAAAGAGGCCTGTTTCGCGACGACGCCGTGCAATTGCTGCTCGACCAGCATATGTCGGGCGCGTTCGACCACGCCTATCGCTTGTGGTCGCTGTTGGTGCTGGAACTCTGGATGCGGCGTTGGAAGATCGACGCAGTCTGCTGAGGCTTTCTGCTAAGAGTCCCTAACACAACGTGTGAATTGGGCGAATTTAAGGGGTCATGTCACTGAGCGCCCAAAACCGGCCAGGAAGAGGCGCTTGAAAACCGGCCACTTTTGAGGTTTGTCGATTAGGCTTGTCTGCTTTCTCAGAATGAGGAGCAGCTTGCCGATGGCGAATCAGATGAAGGCGGCTAAAGTGT
>JAJRWU010000187.1 GCA_024276655.1 Planctomycetota bacterium | reverse complement strand
CGTGAGCTACGGACTGAAGTCCTTCGCACACAACAAAAAAGCAACTCCACCTTCTTCAAGAGGCTATCCAAGGAAAAAGAAGAATTACCACAGAGTACACAGAGAGCACAGAGATTTTTTAGAGCGCCTTTTTCTCCGTGTGCTCCGTGTGCTCTGTGGTAAAATTTCCTTCCACGGGAATTCTTCGTGGTAACCGAACCCTTGCCACCTCAAAAAACACCTAAAGGTTTCGCCTAAAGGCGAGGGTTTTAGACCCATCGCAAGGAAAATAAGTGACGGGAATCCAGCGCACCGTCATTCCCGCGTAGGCGGGAAACCAGCCGACTTGCGTACATCGCTGGATTCCCGCCCGAGCGGGAATGACGACAGTAATTTCCCGCACGCGGCGTAACCTCAATCGGCGTTGATGAGTTCGATGTCGGCCAAATAAATCGCAGTGTGCGTTTTTCCGGAGGCGTCGCGTTCATGGCTGGAATAGTAGGAAATGACGGCGTGCTGGTCATCCAGGGCGAGAAAGCCGGGGTAGGAATTATCGCCGCCGCTGGGCAGTTGGGCGCATTCGAGCAAGGCGTTGTCGTGGAGCCAATAGAGGGAGGTCGCGTACTTGGCGCGGCCGTCTTCCTTGAGATAGCGGCGGCCTCCCACTAAATACCGCTGGCCCCATTTCACCAATAAAGGACCGCCAATTGCACGGTTGAGCGTTGTTTGCTCCCAATCTTGGTAGGGTGGTTTTGACCGGCCCATTTGCGCCTTGCGGTTGCCGAGCGTTCGGGAAATCGCCAAGAGAGAACCGTCGGGTTCAAACAGAAACGCGGTTTCATCGCCGTACGTTTTCTGGAACAAGCCGACGTTGCGCCACACCAAGCCGTCGCCGCTTTCCAATAAAGCCGATTCCACTAAGGGGTCGCGTTCCGACCGGCTCGCCGTTTTGGCGAATTCGTGTTTTCGGCGTCCACAAAGATAGGCCTTCTCGCCGTAGGTCGCGGCGCGCCAGATGTAATGTCCATACGTTCCCTCCAACATGATCGGTCTTTGCCAGTTGGCGCCATCGATGGTTTGAGCCGCGTAGCCCAGCATCTCGTTCAAGTCGTACTTTTTGGGCGATGTTTCGCCGCAATACCATGTGCCGGTGTAAACGAACAGTTTGTCGTGAAACACCAGGAAATGAGGGTCGCGGACGTCGCGTTTGGGAACGCCAAAGCGGTGGACTTCCTCCCACGCCTTCGTGTCGTGGCTGGCCAAAATGACAATGGATGACGTCGGATGCACGCCGTGCCCATCGGGGCAGTTACGAAAGGCGAGGTAATATCGGCCGCGGAACTGGCACAAATCGGTAAAGGCGTTATGCGGCCCTTCCGAAGAAATCTTGCGGACCGATGTCACTCGCACCTTCGGCGGTTTCGGTTGTTTCGCGGCCGCCCCGGCATGCAATATCGCAACAACCGCGAGAGCCGCCACAAGGGGCGCGGAGCAAGGGAGGCGCATTTTGGTTTTCCTGTTGGAAGAATTTTGGCGTCGGCGGCGCGATGTCGGCGTTGTTTCAGATACGGCAACAGCTTCGGCTGGCCGATGCACCGCTCGATAAATAACTGTCGCATTTGTGTAGCCATCGTCGCCAGACGGTGGGTGGGCGGTGAACCATTCCACGCTCTGGCGAGCATGGCTACGACACTAATTTTCCACTCGATGCTAAACGAGCCATTGCCGTTTGCGCGAAGTATAACAGAGTTGGTAAATTCTCACCCGCCGCCCGCCTTGGCAACAGGAGGGCATGCATGAAAACACGCGGAAGCGTGAACTCCAACGGCGCGGACGACAAAAAAGTACACAAACGCGACACCCGACTCCAACCTTGAGTCAGACGGCAACCGGCTGGCCGGCGTTTTTCGAGGTTAGGGTTTCCGCGGTCTTCTTAGAGGCGAATTTTTGCGCGAAGGCTCGATACGCGGCGGGAGCGATGAAGGCGGCGTTGCCCAGAATCATCAGCAGGCTGAATGGAATTCGGCCTGAAACCAAGGCGAAGGCGCTCCACATAAAGATCGAGACGCCGATCAACAGGGGACGCGTCAAACGTTTCCAAATCAGCACGGCGTAGGTCAATTCAAACAAGATGATGCCGTGCGTCCAGGCGTTGACGAAAAAGATGCCGCTGCGCAGACGGGCGATCGAGGTGAGGTCGATGAGGCGGGAGTCGGAGTCGGCGATATACATCCACATGGCGCCGCCGTTCCACCAATCGAGTCCTCCCAACTGGCTCAATCCCATGGCGAGATAAAAGCCGACCAAATGAACCTGCATCAGCCGCGTGGCCAGGTTCGCCGTGGCCGATTTGATCAGGCCGTCGGTATTGTTGGGCGCTTGCAACAGGTCGGGTTTCACCCGCCGCCTCCGCCGACTATCGAAAGAGAGGTACGCGCCCGACGGCGCCAGACACATATAGAACAACATCATGCAAAGTATGGGTCCAAACATGTCGGCCAACATGGGCGCCCGGTGGGTGTAGCCGAGCACGACAACGAATGTCAGAACCGAGGTCAGGCGGGAGTAAACGCCCAGCAGGTAGAGCGCCACGATCAGAATCGCAACAACATGGGCCGCCCACAATCCGCCGTTGGTCTGGATCAAACTCAAGTACGACCACTGAAAACCCGCGCCGTTGTCGGCCCCAACGGTTAATACATTGGTTACGGTCTGTACTGGCAGGATGCCGTTGACGCCAAACCAACGGGTTAAACCGGGGGTCCAGCCGAGCACGTAGAGCAGCGCCGCGGCGCCGGTCAGGACGCGCAACACGCTGACGCCGTAGGCGTCTGTCGGGGTGAACCAAAACCGATTCCAACTGGCCGCCGTTTCTTCCACCAGACGACGAAAGTAATCGCTAATTGGATGCCCCATTTTTGGCGCCCTCCTGGGTAAGTGGCGCCACTTCGCCAGTCGCACTCATTTTCAGAACGTTCACGCGGCCGCTCTTGTCTTTCCAAACACGTGCTTCGTATACGGTGGTGTAATAGGCTTCGTCGAACGGATCGCGGGGGTTATCCTTGGTGGCCACTTGCAGATTTCTGGGCTGCGTCCGGTGCCGCCGGCAGCGCACCAGAACGGCCCCTTCGGTTTGATCTTGCAGCGCGTTGGCCCCCAGGGCCTTGGCGAATTCGGCCAGATTCGCGTCGTTGCCGTCACTCGCGCCGTAAGCCATGACCTGAGCCAGTGTTTGAAAACGCCGGCGCCGTAGAGAGCCCCGTATGCCGACATCTGGGAGCGAGACGGTTTCACCTTGCCGAGGGCCATCGAGGAATTCGATCTCGATGGAATGGCTCTGTTCGTGGTCGTCTGCGTAGGTGAAATGATAACGCGTTGAGTTGAGATCAATCCTCAGTAACTGCGTGTACGGCTTGAGCGTGTCGAGCAGCTTGATTTGCAGCGCCGACGCCACATTGACGCTACTGAGGGAAATGATCACACAAAACAGGTGTATCAAAAGAAATAGCGTGACGAAGGAGCGAAAGGCTTGCCCCGGAAGTTGGTCGGCGGTTGCGGTCGCCTTGTTGGGAGTGGACATTTCAGCCATGGCGGGAGTGACAAACGAAAATGAAAACCGCGTCCTTGCGTTGCGCTAATCGTCCACTTGCTTGTAGCATCGACGACCGCCAGGGGCGACGGCCAACAAACGTTCGCTAGCTGCACCTAGCACTATGATCACTACAACGGGCCGCAACCGAGTGAGCCGCCAGATGAAGGCGAGCGGCAGGTAAATTTTCATAAGCCGCGCGCCTGAAAGCCCGGCATTTCAAAATGCCGGGCTTTTTCGCTAACGACCGTTCGATCAATTACTGTCGTACGATGGCCTTGGAAGGCGGTCGGCTTGCTGGTTTCAACGGCCTCGGAAGGCCATCGTACAAGTAAAATCGGACCATTATTTCTATTTTTCGAACGATCCTAACGACAAAAGGCCGAACCTCACATTGAGATTCGGCCTTTCTGTTTTCCAGGCAACCAAGCAGAATTTCAGGGCAAACACTGCTTCCGTTGGATTGGATACTATTTAATTAACTCAAACTCAACGACGGAAGCTCACCTTACGGAAGGCAACCGGAGCGCGATCCAAGTTGATCTTGGCGGCGGCGGGGGCCGGAGGCGCATCGGCTTCAGTCGCGTCGTGGTGCTCATGCGAGCCACAGCAGGAGACGGGCTCGCAGCAAGGCGCGGGAGCACAGCAGCTGTGATGACGATGATGACGGCGACCATGGCAAGAGTGATGCCCACCACAATGACGGCTACGACGGTGATGTCGACGGCCATGACAACTGCTATGGCAGTCGTTGTGGCATCCGCCGCAATCACACGAGTAATCGCCGTGGCACGAGCTGCTACAGCCATGGCCGGCGACGGCCTGCTTCTCACCGCCCATGAGGGCGATGCCGACGATTGCGAAGAACACCGCAATCCCGAGTACAACAATACGATTCATCCCTAACTCCTTCAATTTGAAAAAACAAGTGTCGTCCAGGGTTTCGAAACTCTGACGCCGTCCCGAAAAAACAGTTGTTAACTGCTTTTATTTTTCTTCCGGTGAGACGGCGCCACCGAAAGAGAACACTATCTATCCACCGTAACTCCCGGTTTCCACGCCCTGAGTTGCAAAAACAAAAGAGTCACGGTAAATAAAAAAGCAAGTAACTTAGGCTGTTAGAGTAGCAAGTAACAATTGCGTGTCAAGTATCTATTGGAAGAATGAGGGTAAATGGGGTATTTAGGCGGCATTGCAGCCCGTGGCCGTTCGATGAAAAATGATAGCTCAGAATGCCGGGCGCATCAAAATTATATTACCAAATAAAAAAAGGCCCGCAGTATGCGAGCCTTGGAAAGGAACTTCGAAGCGAGGCTGCGAGAGGTTGGAGTCGTACCCAAACCCTAAACGGCCATGTTAAATTTCCGCAAGTGCTTATCTGACTTGCGTTTGCGGTGAACCTTCCGCCGAGCGTTCCACCTGCGATGTTGGTTTTTGCGGAGCATCTTCCCGCACCTGGCGTTTGCTGGCGACAAGGGCCGCGTCGGCCGCTTCTCTTTTGCGTTGCATGTCTTGAGGATGCTCGAAGCTGAAATACACAGGATCCTCTCCCGAAACGGCTTCGGTCGCCATTCCGGCCACTTTCCAGCCATTTTCTTGCAGTCGCAACACCCACACCACTTCGTAGTCGACGTTTTCCCCATTCGACGACGTGTCGGTCCAGGTGCTGTTCACATAGGCGCCATTTCCTTCGGGCAGGATTTCAGTCCGACCCACTTGGTACGATGACGAAGGCGTGCCCGGAGGTTGAATCTCCCAGCCGTTTTTGGCCAACTCCTGCCGGGCGACGTCGGTCAGTAGATCAGAAGTTTGGTTTTTGTCGCCATTTCGCACCGCAGCCAGGAATTTTTCCACTACGGATTCAGCCGAATCCGCCGGCAGTGGCTTCTTGGCGGCTTGCCCCGACTCCCCTCCCACATTCGCGGTTTTCCGGCCGCCAGTGTTTGTTACGGCGGTCGAAACGCTCGCTGAATCAGAGGCGCCACAACCGATCAAACCGGCTGTAAAAACGCCAATCAGGGCGAGCTTTGTGATGACGTCCATTTGCGGGGCTCTCCATCCTGGGTGGTGCTTGTTCAGAACTCAAATTTTTGCGGCTGAGGCGATCAAAACGGGCTGCCAATCGCCCCCTTGGCTCGCACGGCCGGGAGTTTGGCACGATCTATTTATTAGGTCAAGATCTTTCCGGCATTCCTCAACCCGTTGGGTGCAGGAACCGGCTCCGGCGGGTTTGTAGGGGTGCAGGAACGCACTTTTTAGGCAGCGGTGGCGGCTGATTTTATTTTGACGTTGGGGCGAAATGGGTTGCCTGGGCGAGATTGCATGTGCTTTTTTAGTTGGTCAT
>JAJRWU010000186.1 GCA_024276655.1 Planctomycetota bacterium | reverse complement strand
TTTGAGCGTCCTTGCCCATGCTAGATTCCCTCCTAAACATGCTAGATTCACCAACCAACCGAAAAAGCATAGCACAACGCGACAAATGCAGGAATCCAAATCCCATCTCCTCCCGAGGCGGCAAAGTGCGTTCCTGCACCCTGCACCCGCGGCGGCGTACAACTGGTGTTGACACTCCTTGGCGAGCGGCGTAAGCTTGTTGCATCCTGGAGATTCCGCTTACCTTACCCATTTTGCCATGTATATCTTTCCCCGAATCCGATCGAACTTTCGCCGCCCGACGGTGGCGGCGGTCGTTATTATTCAGGGAATGATTACTGTTATTCAGAGAATGATTACAGGGCGAATTATTACAAGGAAGGCTGGGTTGTAGGGCGGCGTTTCCACGAACATACCAAACCAGCCCTGAGGCCGCCGTGGCCTGCAGGGCTTTTTTCTTTAGAAAGCGTTGCGCAACCCTATCTCGGGCAGAAGCCTGGCATTTTCAAAATGCCGGGCTTCTCAGACGCCGATTCAGGGTTAAATTGCTCCACGCTTTCTTACCGAAGTGTTGGCGCGTTTTCGCAGGTGGTTTCAATTCAGGTGATGTTATGCGAGTGATCCAAATCTACGACACCACCTTGCGCGACGGCGCGCAAGGCGAAGGCGTGAATTTTTCCTTGCAAGACAAACTCGCCATTACCCAGCGTTTGGCGGAAATGGGCGTCGATTTTGTCGAGGGCGGCTATCCTCTCTCCAACGAGAAGGATGAGCGATATTTTCAAGACGTCCAGGAGTTGTCGCTAGGCGAAACGAAGGTTTGCGCCTTCGGCATGACACGCCGCAAAGGTCAAGCCGCCGCCGCCGACCCCGGCATGCGGGCGTTGGTCGCATCGGGCGCGCCGGTTTGCACGCTGGTGGGAAAAACGTGGGATTTTCACGTCACCGACGTATTGCGCGTGACCCTAGAAGAAAACCTAGCCATGATCGCCGATAGCGTGCGTTTCTTGCGCGACGCCGGGCGCGAAGTCATTTACGATGCCGAACATTTCTTCGATGGCTGGAAAGCCAACCCCGAATATGCGGCACGAACCATTCAGGCAGCCGCCGAAGCAGGCGCGCATTTGGTCGTATTGTGCGACACCAACGGCGGATCGATGCCGGAGGAAATCGCGGCGCGAACACGGCTCGCGATCGAGGCGTTATCCGCCAGCGGCGCGGCGGCGGGCATTCATTGCCATAACGATTGCGATGTCGCGATTGCCAACACGCTGGCCGCGGTCGACGCCGGCGCCGTGCATGTGCAAGGCACGATCAACGGCTTTGGCGAGCGCTGCGGCAACGCCGATTTGATCTCGGTGCTGGCGAACTTGGGCGTCAAACGGAAAGGGTTTGAAGTGTTGGGGGGTGAGAATCTTGAGCGTCTGACCGAGCTTTCCCGCTTTGTGTATGAAACGGCGAACATGCATTGGCGGGTGAATCAGCCGTTTGTCGGCCAAAGCGCTTTTGCCCACAAAGGCGGCATGCACGTTCACGCCATTGCCCGGGCGACCGAGAGTTATGAACACATTGATCCCTGCGTGGTGGGTAACGAACGTCGGATTTTGGTCAGCGAACTTTCCGGCCGCTCCAATATCATTGCTCTGGCAACCAAGCACCATATAGAAAACGATCGTCGACTGATGGACGATATTCTGACCAAAGTCGTGGCGTTGGAGAACCAAGGTTACCAATTTGAAGCGGCTGAAGCCTCTTTCGATCTGTTGGTGAAAAAATGCGCCGACACCTTCGAGCCGCACTTTGAGTGCATCAAATACCATGTGGAAGTCGGCGCCGACGGCGCCGGGCGGCTGCTCACCGAAGCCACGGTGAAACTTCGCGTGGGCGATCAAATTCGCCATGAAGTCGCCGAAGGCGATGGACCGGTCAACGCGCTCGACGCCGCGCTGCGCAAAGCGCTCAACGGAACTTACCCGGCGCTGCGCGCTATGAGGTTGGTCGATTACAAGGTGCGCGCTGTCAATTCCGAAGCGGGCACCGCGGCCAGAATTCGCGTTATCGTGGAAAGCGCCGCCGGGCAGGAAACCTGGGGCACCGTCGGCGTGCATGAGAATATCATCGAGGCCAGTTGGATGGCTCTGATCGACGCCATCGAGTACAAACTTTATCGAGACGCCGTGCAGGTTTCGCCGGCCACGGCGCTGCTTTCATAGAGTGATCGCCCGCGCGCCGTGGGTTGCCAGCCACCACCTTACTTTCACTGAATTTGGGCCGCCACGCGCGGTCCGCATGTATTGGACGATGCCGATGTTTTCAGCCGAAGATTTTCCCAATCGCTTCGATCACGCCGAAGCCCAAACGCGCCTTTACGCCATGTGGGAGCAAAAGGGCTACTTCCATAGCGAGCCCGATCCCAACCGCACGCCTTTCACGATTGTGATTCCGCCGCCGAACGTCACGGGCGCCTTGCACCTGGGCCATGCGCTGAACAACACCCTGCAAGATATCCTCATCCGCTGGAAACGCATGCAGGGTTACAACACACTCTGGATGCCCGGCGCCGATCACGCCGGCATCGCCACGCAGGCGGTGGTCGAGAAGCGGCTAAAAGAGGAATCGGGGCTCACCCGGCACGATCTTGGGCGGGAGAAACTGGTCGAGCGCATTTGGGAGTGGAAAGACGAATACGAAACGCGCATCGTGGGGCAGCTCAAGCGGCTGGGGTGCAGTTGCGATTGGCAGCGGTTTCGCTTCACACTCGACCCCGTATGCGCCCGCGCCGTGCGGCAAACCTTTTTTGATCTGTTCCGCAAACAACTGATTTATCGCGGCAAGCGTTTGGTCAACTGGGACACCTTCCTGCAAACCGCCGTCAGCGACGACGAAGTTTTTCACAAGGAAACCAAAGGGCACTTTTGGCATTTTCGTTATCCGGTTATCGACCCCCAGCCCGGCGAACCCGCCTTTGTAACCATCGCCACGACGCGTCCTGAAACGATGCTCGGCGACACCGCCGTGGCCGTCCACCCCGACCCAGCCCGCGCCTTGCAAAAGGCGCAAGAGGAACTCCAGGAAAAACTCGCCAAGGCGCCGGCCAAGGAACAAGCCGCGTTGCAACAACAAATCGCAGCGTTGGCGCAGCGCGGCCGGGAAATGCTTCCCCGTTTGGAACAACTCCGCGACATGGCGTTCGACGGCCGTAAGGTAATGCTGCCCTTGTTGGAGCGGGAAATCCCGCTCATTGCCGACGTCTGGGCCAAGCCGGAACTGGGCAGCGGTTGTGTGAAAATCACGCCCGCGCACGACCCCAACGATTACGAAGTCGGCATGCGCGCCAACTTGCCGATGATCAACATTCTGCAAGCCGACGGCCTGTTGAACGAAAACGCCGGCGACTACGAAGGTCTGACCATGAAGGCGGCGCGGAAGCGAGTTGTGGCCGATTTGGAGCAAGCTGGGTTGCTGGGCGACGTGGAGGATCGGCTGATCGACCTGGCGCATTCCGATCGCAGCAAAACGCCGATCGAACCCCGCTTGGCCGATCAGTGGTTCGTCAAGATGGAGCAGTTGGCGCAATCAGCCATTGACCCCGTGGCCGATGGCCGCATCAAGATCCTCCCCGCGCGGTACGCCAAGGGGTACATCGATTGGTTGGCCGAAAAACGCGATTGGCCCGTGAGCCGGCAGCTTTGGTGGGGGCACCAAATACCGATCTGGTCGTTGGTTTGCCAAGACGCCAAAACGCACCAACAACGCGTGAGCGACTTGGAGCAAGATCCCGCCGTGCTGAGCGGCAGCGCATGTTTTCAAACCGAGCCCGATCTCGAACGGGCGGCGGCCGTGGAGCATGACAATACGGTGCAAGGCGCCAAGAATGTGAAACTGCCCCACGCCACGATTCATGTCTGCCCCCAGGAAGACGACGCGGAGTTCATCGCGCGGCTCGAGACGCAAGGTTATGTGCGTGAGGAAGATGTGCTCGACACCTGGTTCAGCTCCGCATTATGGCCGCACTCCACGCTCGGCTGGCCGGAAAAAACGCCCGAATTGGCCTACTATTACCCCACCAGCACGTTGATCACGAGTCGCGACATCATCACGCTTTGGGTGGCCCGCATGGTGTTGGCGGGGCTCAACAATCAGGGAGAGATTCCCTTCCGCGAAGTGTTCATTCACCCCAAGATTCTCGACGGCTACGGCGAAACGATGTCGAAATCGAAGGGCAACGGCGTCGACCCTTCCGATGTGATCGATAAATTCGGCGCCGACGCGCTGCGGTTTGGCATCGCGCATCTGACCACCGAAACGCAAGACGTCAGAATGCCGGTGCAATTTGAATGTCCGCGTTGTGAAACGCCGATCGAGCAAACCAAAAAAAACCGGGAGCTGCCGCGCATTGCATGCCCGAAATGCAAACAGCCGTTCTCCACGCAATGGGCGCGAACCGAGCAAGACCGTGCGCTGCCGCGCGGGGCGGTGGTGGCCGAACGATTCGAGTTGGGCCGGAATTTCTGCAACAAGTTGTGGAATGCTTCGCGGTTCGCCTTGATCAATCTGGGTGAGTACGCGCCCGACGACACGCCCGACGCCGCCCTACAAATTGAAGACCGTTGGATCCTCAGCCGTCTGGCGACTGTCACGCGGGAAGTCAACACCGCGCTGGCCGCTTATCGGTACTCCGACGCCGCGCGCGCCCTTTATGAATTCGCCTGGGACGACTTTTGCAGCTTCTACGTCGAGATGGTCAAGGGCCGCTTGCCCGATGCAAAAGAGGGCCCGGTGGCCCGCCGCGTGTTGACCACCGCGCTCGATAACCTCTTGCGGCTGTTGCATCCTATCATGCCGTTTATTACCGAAGAGGTGTGGCGGCTGTTGGGGCAAGTTGCGCCCCAGCGAGGCTTGCCGGTTGCCGAGCAAACGCCCGAAGATTTAATCACGGCTGCGTATCCCGTAGCGGACGAGGCCCGCATCGACTTGGAAATAGAGGCCCGTTTCGAGCGATTTCAAGCGGTGCTGGGCGCGCTGCGTGAAACGCGTAGTCGGCAGAATATCGCGCCCAGCAAGCCGATTGATTTTGTCGTGCGGTGCGATGAAGAAACGACAGCGCTCTTGCAGCCGATGATCCGCTATTTCAAACAGATGGCCAACGCCCACTGCACCGCTTGCGGACCCAACGCCCAAGCGCCGAAAACAAATTCGCCCAGCAGTTTGCCCGGAATCGATATTTATGTCGACCTGGAAGGGCTGATCGATTTCGCCGCCGAGCGCGAGAAACTCAACAAGCAGGAGGAAAACCTGCTGAAATTGATTCAATCGAAAGAGAAAAAACTCGCCAACGCGAGCTTTGTCGAACGTGCGCCGGAGGCGGTCGTGGCCAAGGAGCGCGACAACCTCAGCCAATCGCGGCGGCAGCTTGAATCGGTGCGCGAGGCATTGGAAAATCTTCCGGCGTAGGTCAGGCAGCCAGAAGACACATCCGGAAATAGCATTATGAATCTACCTGAAGAGCAACCGCCCGAACCCTTTGAGGCTCCGGATCCGGTCCCGGCGGCGGAGGTCGTTGTTGCGGAGGTTGTCGCCGAAGCTGCGCGACCGGCGCGGCCTCAACCATCGGTGGTGATGGCGCTCTTCTGGTGCGTCATGCTGTTCGCCGTGCAAATACTAGGCGGATTGATTGTTGGGGTTCTCTTGGCGGTAGTGGTGGCTGTCAAGCACGGCGGCGCGCTCAACCCCGACGACTTTCAAGCACAAATGCTGGCTGAGTTTCCCCGTTTCTTGCCGCTGATGTTGATTTTCGCCACCGTGGGAAATCTGTTGGTCGCCTTGGCGGCTGTTTTCATTACGTATCGGCGCCATGCAGCCGCCTGGATTGGCTGGCGGCGCTGCTCCGTTATGCATCAGTTTCTAGTCGTCTTGGCAGTGATTCCCTT
The DNA here is from genome assembly GCA_024276655.1 of Planctomycetota bacterium. Classification (GTDB taxonomy): domain Bacteria; phylum Planctomycetota; class Planctomycetia; order Pirellulales; family Pirellulaceae; genus SZUA-33. The sequence goes on along the minus strand of JAJRWU010000186.1, from coordinate 1,814 downwards.
TGCCGTCGTGGCCAGCGAAGTTGGGAATTGGGTCGCCGAATTCGTTCCGCCCGTGGAGAGCGATGTCTTGGCTGAATTTTCCCGGCAGCCGTTTTGGTTGGTTTTGATCGTAGCCTGTGTTTTGCCGGCGGTGGGCGAGGAAATTTTGTTTCGAGGATTCATCGGCCGGGGTTTGATTGCGAAGCTGGGTCCGGTGGCTGGGGTGCTGCTTACGTCGTTCTTGTTCGGCGCGGTTCATATCCATCCGGTGCAGGCGACCGGCGCGTTCGTATTGGGCGTGGGGCTGCACATTATTTACTTAAAAACCCATTCGCTCATCGCGCCCATGCTGTTGCATATGCTGAACAATGCGCTGGCCTTCGTTGCGATGCGGTATGGCCAGATGTTGCCCGTGGAGGGTTTTACGGAATTGTCGGAGAATGGCGTGGGCCATACCCCGCTGGTGCTGTTTCTTTTATCGGTCGCCGCCGTCGTTCTACTGTTGTTGCTGTTTCAGGCGACGCGCGTTCGCTGGATGCTGCCCGACGGGCGGGAGTGGTCGCCTGGCTTTGTGAGCGGCGAACGCCCCATGAGAGACGACGTGCGCCGTGAGATAGCGCGTCCGCCGGTGGTGCTAGGATTGGCGTGCCTGGCGTCGGTGGTGGCGGTTTATGCGTCGATCGGGATTTTTGCCACCTAGAAATTTAGCTTCTTGCTGATTTTATACTTCACACGGGCAGCATTGGCTCGTTTAACGGCAAGCCGCAGGCGGCTGCGTTTTGTGGCAGCGCGTTTGGGCAAGCAAAAAAACGCAGCCGCCTGCGGCTTGCCGTTAAACGAAAAAGGCGCCATTTCCAACCGTGAGCGGTATAACGGGGCGTTCCGGAATATTGGCGCGTCATGCCCGCCTCTGTTCGCACCTCGACAAAGGCCAGACGTCCTTGATTTCATATCCCGGAAGATAACACCGTTGCACGGAATAGATCTTGGGCAGGTGCTAAGCACCGTTCGCGAAATTAGTGACGTACGATGGCCTTCCAAGGCCGTCGATTTGCTGGTTTCGACGGCCTTGGAAGGCCATCGTACAAGTAAAATCGGACAATTATTTCGCGAGCGGTGCTAAAGTGTTGTACGTTCGGGTTTCACGGGCCAGTCGACTTTGCATTTTGGCAACGCTCGTTCGAGTTCGATGAGGTCGTTGCGGCTGATGATCTCCTTGCCAAGTTCCAAACGCGTGAGAATCGGCAGGCTGGTCAGCGGCGAGAGGTCGCGGACAGGACTCGCCGAGATGCGGAAATACAACCGCCCGCAGCGTTTTGTCGGTCAGTTCGACGTCGTCAAGATGCAGGGTCGTCACATCGGCGACCGCCTCAATGCCCACCAAGTTGACCCACCAATCGGGCGCTGGCCGGGGAGGAGGATTAAAGGCCGTACCGAAGTAAACTTGCCCCATCTCGGCGAAATCAAACTTCACGCTCCCGCCCATTTCACGAACACGCGCTACCGCCTTTCGCCGACGATGCGCCTCGTTCATCTTCCAACCCAGAAGCACGCAGGCCACGGTCATCACCAACAGCAGCGTTCGCAAACTGAACCGAAAAAGGCGACGTTTTTTGGGTGGGGGAGTTTCAGCCATAATGTTCATGTGTAACAAGTAATGAGGAAAAACACAAACCGAATCGGCGATGAGCTTACCGAAAGGGTGCAGGAACGCACTTTGCCGCCTCGGGAGGAGATGGGATTTGGATTCCTGCATTTGTCGCGTTGTGCTATGCTTTTTCGGTTGGTTGGTGAATCTAGCATGTTTAGGAGGGAATCTAGCATGGGCAAGGACG
>JAJRWU010000185.1 GCA_024276655.1 Planctomycetota bacterium | reverse complement strand
TCACACGCGCCTTTTGCAGGGTGGCTTCGGGGTCGCCGGAAACCGGCGCCGTATCGATTTGAACTTCGCCGCCAATTGCGTAGCGGGCGCCATCGGGACCCTGCTGATACTCGAACGACGGGCCGCCCTTGGCGTAAGGGCCAGCCGCCGCCAAATGGGCCTGTTCGTGCGTGCGGACTTCACGATCGCGCGTTTTCAATTCGTCAACTTGCGTCTGCTCTTCTTCGCTGAGCGTGAAAGACGCCGCCGCTTGTGCTTCTTTTTCCTTGAGTTGCTGTTCTGCTTCCGGCGAGATTTCAAGTTCCGCGGCGGCCTCTTGGCCATTGGGCGGCGCCGGCGCGAGAGCATCTGTCGAACCGGAACCGGCGCCAACAACTTTCACCGAGCGCGCTGCGGGCGCCGCGACGGTGAGCGGGTTCGTGAGTAAAATCGGTTGGACGTACACAGCTAGGGCGCCTTGTAGCAATCTCGACCATGCGCAGCGCGGAGGCGCCAACTACAACGCCCGACTGCGGGAAGAATCAAACCTACCTTTTTATCGGTTCGCCCCAACGCCGATATTTATTCAGATACGCCTCCTTTGGCGGCAAATGGGTCGACTGGGAGGTTTGTAGCGATCTTCGCGGTCAGCGAGCGTCGCTGGCAGTTGTGTCGGCCCTTTTTTGCATCACCAATAGCGCTTCGTGACGATTTTCCGCCAGCCAGCCTTCCCGATACAAGACCGTTTCGAGCGTGGGGAAAAGCGATGGAGCTTCGCCTTCTTCGAGCAGGAAACGTTGGGGAGGACGCTGGTGGCGCTCGAGGTTTCGCACGGTCGGCTGCAAGAGCACGAAATAACCGGCAGGAAGAAGCATGTCGGGAATAGCGGCCAGCAGCGGACGATGAAGAAAGTAGGCCGAAAGCACAACATCCCAACAGCCCGGCGGCGGCCCTTGTTCGACTAAGTCGCGGGCGACGGTTTCGAGCAACATGTTTTCCGCTTCGGCTCGTTTCCGGGCCAGCGCCAGCCCGGCGGGAGAGATATCAACCAGCGTGGTTTGCAATCCTCGGCGGGCCAGCCAAAGGGCGTGTCGTCCGGCGCCGCCCGCCAAATCGAGCGCGCTGCCGCGACGGGGCAGTTGCTCGTCCAGAGATTCGATCAAAGGGGAGGGACTTTTCGGCACGGCGGCCGGATCGGCATATTTGGCGTTCCATTTTTCCAGATCTTGCAACGACATAAAAACCTTCTTTTATCGTAAGGTCGAGAGTCCGCGCTGTTGGCGTTGTTGGTTCAACTGCAAGTAGGCGAGCGGCTCCAATTTCAAAAACTTGAGTAACTGCGAAAGGCTGCAATGGAGCCGCTGGGCGGCTTAGGCGGCGTTCCAATCGCAGAGCGTGAGAACATCGAGGGCTTCGGCCAGCAGTGTGGGGAAATCGTCGTGGCTGGCGCGGATGTGAATGCGGCGTTTGACGCACCGCGACTGCCACAACAGGCTTGGCTCGCCGCGTTCCGTTCGCAGGGAGAGGGCCAAGTTGGCGCGCAATCGAAAAATCGCCATTTTGCGATTGGCGGCCTGACTACGACGCTCGGCGGCTTGCCCCTGAAGGCCGCTGGCGCGGTGTGTGAGTACGATGGCTGTTTCGACTTTGTTTCGGTGTTGTCCGCCAGGACCCGAGCGACGCTGCCGGCGTTGGTCGCATTGGGCCAGCAGTGCGTTCTCCGCCAGCGCGGCGGGATGTGGGGTGAACTCAGGCATTGGAATGGGGTTAAAGTTCGGGGCCTTGAATGGAGAGTGCGGCGGCGGCCAGCAGCAGCCCCAGAATATTCAGCAACACGATCATGAAGCCCACGCCGACGATCGTCCTGACGCCATTATCCCACATCTTTTTTTCCTTCCCAAGGAATTTCGCCCGCATGCTCGCAACCACGCCGCAGACCCACGTCCAATGCAGCATCACGTGCAGTAGCAAGAGGAGCGTCAGCAGGCACAAAACGGCGAATTGCCGCTGGCTCCATTGGTTGTAGTCGGCGCCCCAAAGTAGCCAGCCTTGGGAAATCGTGGCGGGCGGAAAAATATAATTGAGCACGACGGAAAGAAAAAGCAGCACCACGAACACCGCCAGCAGGGTGCAGTCGAGCCAAAAATTGAGAGTCGTTCGCGACATGGCATTCTCTCGAATACCGCGCTGCCGTGGAGGCGGAATTCGTTTTGGGGGGACGTCTTTGGGCCGCTCGCCTGGTGGAACAAGCGGCCGTTAAAGTTGGTTGCCGGCGAGCCCCAATGGGCGCGGACCGGTATAATATACGCCGTTGGGCTGTGGGTTGTCCCAACCGTTGGTGGAATTTTTGCCGCCGCCCGTTGGCACAAATCACGCTTAAAAAAATCGTAGAGGACCGTCCGAGAAATAATGGTCTGATTTTCATGGGCCGGGAAGGAATTTATCAATAGTTATTTTTCATTAGTCATTTGTCATTTGTCATGGGAGGAAGAGATACAAAAATGCGAGGCGAGCAGATGGCCAATGACAAATGACCATTAACTATTAACAAATAACCTTGCGCAATCCCCGGGACGACACTAAATTTCCGACTATTGCCTATCTACCGCCCAAGGCGTCTTGCATGAAACCTTCTCATCTTCGCCCACTTACCGATTCTCCCTGGTTCTGGGCGCACGTCTTCGCGGCGGCGGCTTTGGCGGCGGTGCTATTGCGGGGTTCGCACGTCCACCAACGGCAAGTTCAAATTGAGCGCAACGGCCAAGGGCGGCAACGCGCTCTGCTGCAAAATCCGGCCGATCAGGCGAAAGTGACACTCTCCACGGCCGAGCACACGCTCATTTCCCTCCAGCCGTTGACCATTTTCCTGCTGTTCGTGTTTATCGGCAGTGGCGTTATGCTTTGGCGGCGCCGCTTGGCGCGAACGTCGCCCGCGCAGCGACGCTCCGTCTCACACTGTAAAAAAGAGGGCGAGCCATGAATTGGTTATTCGAACAAACCATGCCCATCGTACTGATGACTGTTTTTGGAATCATCCTCATGATCAGCGGATACCTCCAAACCGGCAAGCGGGGCTTGCTGTTTGGCGCGGGCGCCGTGGGCGCGATCGGTTTGATGTTGCTGATCATCGGGCAGGTGATCGTTACCGAACGCGAAAAAATTCGCGAGACCATTTTCGCCGTGGCTGGCGCCGTTGAACGAAACGACCTGCCCGGCGTGTTGCGGCATGTGTCGCCGGAGTCCGACGCCATTCGCCGCCGCATTGAAGCGGAGTTTCCGCGTTTCGAGTTTGGCAATGTGAAGATCAAACGAAATCTGACCATTGAAATCGACGAGGCGTCGCAACCGCCGCGCGGCGAGGCGAACTTCAACGCGACGGTCGTCGTGAGCGACAAAACGGGCTTTCTGAAAGATCGCCTTATTCCACGGCGCGTCAAGGTGATATTCTTGCACGAAGGCGAGCAGTGGTTGATCAGCGATTATCAACATGGCGATCCGCAACGAGGGTTGTAACGGACGCCATCCGTTGGGGTTCAGCCCTGAGGCTGGTTTGGCGGCGGTGAAGAGCACGAGAGCACGCTGAAACGCACACTCCAACGGCGCGCTCGCCATGTTAGCACCGCTCGATAAATAACGGTCGCATTTGTGTAGCCATCGTCGCCAGACGGTGGGTGAGCGGTGAACCATCCCACGCTCTGGCGAGCATGGCTACGACACTAATTTTCCGCTTGATGCTTATTCGCCACGTAAGGCGGAAATGAGCGGCGCCTGCAAGGTCGAGCGAACCGCCGCCAAGCCGGAGAGGAGGCCAGCGGCGAGAATCAGGCCGAGCAACATGGCCAGGTTTTGCAGCGGCGGCGTCGATCCTTGCAGCCATAAATGCGGCGCCACCGCGCAGACCGCCGCAAAAGCCCCGGCGCCGAGTCCGGCCAGGAGTAGAAAAAGGTTTTCCAGCAATACCATTTCGGCCAGCCGTCGACGGCGAAAACCGGCCGCGCGCAGCAACGCCAATTCTTGGCGGCGCTCAAACACGTTGCGCAATTGCACGGTCGCGAGGCCGACCACTCCCAGCAGCAACCCCAGTGCGCCTAAACTTTGAAAGGTGCTCAAATACGTATTCTGCACCGCCAGCAGGTTGATCAGAATCGTTTCCGACGACTGGGCGTCGAAACCCTGGTCGCTCAACTGTTCTTCCAGAGCCGCGGTGAGCCGTTGGGGCGTGCTCGAATTCGAGCGAATCAGAAAGTAGCGGTAGCCGCTCACCGTGGGGTAACGTTGGATGAACTGCTGTTCGTCGATCAGCAGGCTGCCCTGCAACACGCTGTTGGAGAGCAAACCCACGACGCGGAAGTCGATGGTTTCTCCGGTGTCGTAGGTCACGGAAAACTCCTCGCCGGCGCCGAGGTACATGCCCAAACTGTACATGGCGGTGTTTTTGTCGAGCACGACGGGCACGCGGCCATCGTCTGACAGTTTGGCCAGCAGCAGCCAGGGGTTAGCTTTCTCCTCCGGCGTTTTCGCCAGAGAGCCGGCCCAGCCGAAGCCGGGAGCGTCGGGCTGGGAAAAGTAATCGGCCATGGTGCGCGGAACGCCCAACACGCGAGGCTGCGCCGGTTTGTAAAGATTCCGGCAACTGGCGTCGTCGCCCGACTGCACGCGCAACGAGAAAACGGTGGCGTCGGCCAAGAGGCCGGCGCGTTGGCCAAGCACGTCGTCGGCGCCGGCGGGTGTGTTGAGGTCGGAAAAAATGGGCAGATCGCTTTCGGCGATGAAATCGAACCCGCCGACGCCTTCTTCCGTCGGGGCCAGACGAAAAGCGCTGATCGCGATGATCAAAAAACTAGCCGACGCCACCAGCCCGATGGTCATGGTGCTTCGAGACGGGTTCCGCCCGGCGTTTCGAGCCGCTAGCCCGGCCAAACCCCAACGGCCGAAGGTTGCGCCGGAATCGCTTCCGCCGCGCAACAGGCGCCAGATGAAGGTCAGGGCGGCGGAGAGTAAAAACACGCCGCTGCCGAAAAAGGCGCCGGCTTGTGCTTCGCCGCCGAGTTGTGTCGCGACACCGATTAACAGCGCCGCCAAGAGTAACTGCCCAGCCAGAGCCCAGCCGATTTTGCGGCGTTGGCCGGGCGATGTCGGCAAATGCAAGACGGTGCGGCCGGCGAGTAAATCGCGAGCCGAAAGATGCCGCATCTGGCGGAGCGTGTAATAACCGGCCAGCCACGAAGCAAGCACGCCGCATACGTAGCCCAAAAACAAGCTCCGGCCCGTGATGTGCAATTCCAAAAAGGGAGAGGTCACGGCCGCCAGCCACCAAGTGCGGAGTCCGGCGAGCATCAGCCAAGCGTAACCCACGCCCAATAGCACGCCAGCAACCGCGCCCAGCGAAGCCACGACCAACGCTTCGCCGAGAATCAGACGCTGCACGCGTCGGCGGGGCAGCCCCACCGCCAGCAGCAAGCCCACCTGCCCGGCCCGTTGCTCCACGCCCAAGCGAAACAGCAGGGCCACCAAAATCAAGGCGGCGAAAATGATAAAGAAGCTGAACCCCAAAAACAGAACATCGAACGGCGTGGTTCCCTGGGAAGCTTGCAAGCCCTTGTACTTCACGCGATTGAATTCGAATCCCAGTCGACCCAGTTCCGGCGCCAAGCCCTTTCGCAAGGCGGCCGCAATCGCCTCCGTCGTCAGCCCTTCCCGATAAGCGATGCGGTACGAGGTCGTGTCGCCGAACCGACTGCCCCACAACCGCCGCCCCGCAGCCAGCGAGACATACGCCTTGGGCGTGGTGCGGTAATCGTCCCAGTAACCTTCATCTTGAGACCGGATCGCGCCGGGGTTGTACGGAAAGGGAGGATCCCAATTGTCGATCGACTGCTGGTCGGTGAAGCCTTTCACCACCGGCGTTAGGTCGGGGTTATTGGCGGGCGTTGGCCGTTGGTCGAACTGGGCGGCGCGCCGACGATCGTACGGCGCCGAGGGTTTGGTGAGTGGAACGATGGCCTTCAGGCGGAACGTCGTGCTGACTTCCTTCGCCTGTCCGTGCGTGGTTTCCGGCGCGAAATACGCGACCGATATTTCATCGCCCACGTGCGCGTTCAAATCGTCGGCCGCCCAACTGGTCAGCACGATTTCGTCGTCGGCCAATTTGGGCGGCGGTTTGCCGTCGGCGGCCAGCAGCGGGCTCAGGTCGGGGCGGGAATCGAGCGCCGTGATCATCGAATAGGGAATCGAAGCGGACGGCTGCTGGCCGGCCTGCGGTTTTTCGATGCGAATCGCCAGATAGGTGAACACCGGCTGCGGCCGCCAGCGTTGCAGCGAGGCATCAATCGTTTCGGCGGCGACGTCGGCAAATAGCAAACGATCGGTCGTGATATGAAAATAGTCGTAAATCACGCTGTTTTTTGAGGCGCCAATTTTAGCATCGCGATTTATTTCGTCGTTGTTATCGTCGGCCGGAAATACGCGGCGAACTCTCTGGACCGAAAGTCCCAGATCTTCGAGCGTGGGCTGCAAAGCACTGGCCAGAGCCGCGTGGGCGGCGGCGTTGGGTGCTTGCTCCGCCGTTTTTCCCGCTACGAGAATAGCGTTTACCTTGCCCGCTTGGTCGAGGGCTTGTTGCAAGGTTTCCAAGGCCAAATAGGCGTTTTTTGGCTGCACCTGGTTTCGCATCAGGCTGAAACGGCCCAGGCCCTCCGCGGGAATCACTTCCACGATTTTCAACTCCGCCAAGCTGCGTGTGCGGTCGGTTTTTCTGCCCAAAGGGCTATCGGCGGGCACCTGATTCGCCGCCGGCAGCCGCACGACGAGCGTATCGCCGGCTTGGGCGTTCAACGCCTTGGCCAACGGTTCGTTGATGATCACTTCGCGCTCGCCCGGCAAACGGCGCGGCGGCGAGGCGGAGGAGAGCGACCAAAAATCTTCGCGGCAGCCGATCACGGTAACGCCCCGACTGCGGCCCTTTTGCGGCGATTCAACGGTTGCCTGCGGAAACAACACCACCGGCGCGGCGCGCTGGTAAGCGGCTTGAACGTCGCGCGACGTCATCAGTTCGTCGGCCAGTTCGCTGCGAAAGAAGCGGTCCGTGACCAACACTTCGGCAATCTGGCCGAGCCCTTCGAGCGTCAGCCGGCGCAAACTGCCGCGAACGGAATCGCCCACCAACAGAGCGCCGGTGAGCACGGCGGTCGCCACGGCCACGCTCAAGCCGACGGCGGCGTGAATCCGGCCGTAATGCCACAGGCTGCAAACGACAAAACGCTTTCCGTCCATTTTAATTCACGCGGCCAAAAACCGACATCCCGCATTGCATAGATGAAAAAATACAGCGTCACGACGTCCGACGTATCATCAGCCTGATGCTTTTCGAGTCGCACCCATTATACGACGGCGCCGGTTTCGCGTTCGCCCAATACGCCGTCGTCGAGCCAGAGGCGGCGGCTGAGCATGTCGGCCAATTCCAAGCTGTGCGTGACCACCAACAGCATGGCGTTTTCCTCGGCCTGCAACTTGAGCAGCAGTTTCGATACGGCGGCGGCGTTGGCGCGATCAAGGTTTCCAGTCGGTTCATCGGCCACGAGCAGGCGGGGCCGCATGATCAGCGCGCGAGCCACGGCCACGCGCTCCCGCTCGCCGCCGGAAAGCTCAGCCGGTCGATGCGTCAAGCGGTCAGACAACCCCACGCGTTGGAGCAACTCGGCGGCGCGTTTTTGGATTGCGGCGTCAGGCGCGCCCATTGCCAAGGCGCCCGTGGCCAAGCTGGGAATCAAGACGTTTTCCATCACCGAGAGTTGCGGCAAGAGATGATGGTCTTGAAAAATAAAGCCCACGTTGCGGTTGCGAAACCTCGCCAATTGCGGCTCGCTCAAAACGTAAGGATTTTCTCCCTCCAACGTGACGGCACCGCTGGTGGGAGGGTCTAATCCGCCAATGCAATGTAGCAGCGTGCTCTTTCCCGACCCGCTAGGACCCAGAATCGCTAGATTCTCGCCGGCGTTCATTTCCAGCGAGGCTTCTTTAAGAACACGCAACGGCTCGCCGCGCGTGGGATATTCCTTCGTGATATGCGAAACGACAAGATCAGCCATACTCACCTACTTTGTCGGCCTCTGACAGGAATGTCGCCCTCGCGGGGCGGTTAAGGCGAGCGGCAGAAAATAACTTACCCGCACGCTGCGGGAGTCAGTGAGTTTTTTGGAGGTTCCCGCCTGCGCGGGAATGACCGTTTGCTGATACACTCGCTTGCGCTTCGTGCTTGTATTTAGGTAAGTTTTTTTCTGCCGCTCGCCTAAGCGGGGTGTATCAAGACCACCGGCGCGCGGGCGGTGTGAATGACGCGTTCGGCGACGCTGCCAAGCAGCGCGTCGGCGATAGCGCTGCGGCCGGTTTTACCGATAACGATCAGGTCGATCTGCATTTCGTCGGCTAGTTTGACGATTTCTTGCGCAGCCGCTCCGCCGCGAACCACGTATTCAGCGCCCGTTTCGCTCTCCGGCCCCAGGAACTGTTCCAGTTTCGCCCGCAGTTTTTTTTCTGCTACATCGCGAAACTCTTGGGAGGTGGTTTGCATGTTCAACGTGACGTCGTCGCTGACACAAAGCACCACCACCGACGCCTTGAGCGGCCCGGCCAACTCTTTCGCCCATTGGAAAGATTTCTTCGTGATATCGCTGAGGTCGGTGGGGACGAGGATTTTTTTTACCATGATCGTCGCTCTCCGAATTGATTTGAGAGAAAGAAACGGGCGTTCAACGTACAGTCCCGGCGCGGCGCCGTTCCAACTCAAATCGCCGCTGGCGGCGATTGTTTACAAAACACTCAAAGCGCCGCTGGCGGCGATTGTTTACGAAACACCCAAATCGCCGCTGGCGGCGATTGTTTACAAAACACCCAAATCGCCGCTGGCGGCGATTGTTTACGAAACACCCAAATCGCCGCTGGCGGCGATTGTTTACGAAACACCGTTGCGAAGTTTGCCGACAATGATCGACGCATTATGCCCGCCGAATCCGAAACTGTTGCTCATGCAAACCGGCAACGGTCGTTCCCGTGGTTCGTTGGGCGTGTAGTCGAGGTCGCATTCGGGGTCGGGCGTATCGAGATTGATCGTCGGCGGCGCCACTCCCGTGACCAGCGCCTTAACCGAAACCACTAACTCAATGCCGCCGCTAGCGCCCAGGGCATGGCCGATTTGGCTCTTGGTGCTCGATATGCTCACTTTGTATGCGTGCTCGCCAAAAACGGATTTCATGGCGCGCGTTTCAGCTTTATCGCCCAATGGCGTGCTGGTGCCATGTGCGTTGATATAACAGACGTCCGACGGATTAAGTTTTGCGTCTCGAAGTGCGTTGGCCATAGCGCGGGCGGCGCCGGCGCCTTCTTCGTCGGGCGAGGTGATATGCCCTGCGTCGCCGCTTGCGCCGCAGCCCAGCACTTCGCAGTAGATTTCCGCGCCGCGCGCCTTGGCGTGCTCCAACTCCTCAAAAACCAACACGCCGGCGCCTTCGCTGAGAACGAAACCGTCGCGGTTCAAGTCGAAGGGGCGGCTTGCTTTTGACGGGTCTTCGCCGTTGGTGGAGAGCGCCCGCATGTTCGCAAAACCGCTCATGCCCATTTTCGTGACCGCCGCCTCCGAACCGCCCGTGATGACAATATCGGCATCGTCATATTGAATGGTTTTGAAGGCGTTGCCCAAGGCGTTGGTCGCGCTGGCGCAGGCAGTGGCGATTGTGTAGTTGGGCCCTTTCAGACCATACTCAATGGAAATGTGCCCGCCGGCGGCGTTCAGCATCAGTTTGGGGATGGTCATCGCGGAAACGCGATCAGGACCCTTCGACAGCAAACGAGCGGTTTGAGTTTCGATTTCCTGGAGGCCGCCGATTCCTGAACCCAAAATAACGCCGCAGCGGAAAGGGTCTTCTTGCGAAAAATCGAGCCCTGAATCCTCCACCGCCTGCCCACTGGCCACCAGCGCGAATTGAGTGAACAGGTCGATACGCTTGATGTTCTTTTTGGAGACGTATTGGCTGGGATCCCAATCGTAGACATCGCCCCCGAACGAGACCTTAAACCCCGTGGTGTCGAACCGACGCAATTGGTGGACGCCGCTCTCGCCGGCCAACAGCTTCCGCCAGAATTCGTCCACTTGGCAACTGAGCGACGACACGACGCCGCAACCCGTTACGACAACGCGTCGTTTCATATTTTTATGACCGCCTAAGACTGCGCCTTTTCGATGTGATCAATGGCCTTCCCAACCGTTTCGATTTTCTCCGCCGCATCGTCAGGAATATTGATATCGAATTCCTCTTCCAACTCCATGACCAGCTCCACCTGATCGAGCGAGTCAGCCCCTAAATCATTGACAAAATGGCTATCAATGGAAACTTTTTCTTTTTCGACGCCGAGCTGATCGGCGACGATATCAATGACTCTTTCAGCAACCGATGCCACCTTATCACCCTCCAAACAAACTTATTTTTATGGTTTCACCCAGCACAGTTTCACACAACGACACACTTCTAGCGGATCGCTCTAACGACATTGTTCCAATAGTCGTGTCTGGGGTTCTTAAGTTCGTTTAAGATAGAGGATTCCAGCAAGCAGGGTCAAGGCGTGTTGTTTCGATTCATCCTCTGAATCCCCATTTCCTCCAGCCGGTTTTTAGGCCGTAGCGGAAGCGAACCCTCGGAACCTTCTTGTTTTCCTCGGGGAATTCGGCCGGAAGCACCAGTTTTTCAGGCGTTTCCGGCAGTTACCTAGCTACCCGGCAAGGACTCGAACCTTGAATAAGAGGACCAGAACCTCTCGTGTTGCCAATTACACCACCGGGTAAAAACGTTGTCGCCAATTCTTCTGCTCGATTTGGCTTGCAAACGCTACTTGCATTTGACGCCGGAGCTTTCATCTCTTTGGAAGACGAACAAACCCCTTCTCCAGCCAAATTCCCTCTCCAACCGCACAACGTATAAGCGTACGAATAAGCGGTAAATTGGTCAATAGCGGCGGCGAAACGTGTTTTTCACGGTTGGGGGCGGACCGTTGCAACGAATTTGCGGGTCGCCCGGAATGAGCGGCGCCACAATTTTGTCCAATGGAAGAAATGCGCACTAAGCGCAAGTCGGGGCTATATTTCGGAAGACTCAATGATAACGACGCAGTGAAGTGATGTGTGAACCGAGAGGGCAAAGTCAGTACGGTCGGGCAATGGGCTGCGGTGTGCGATTCAGGTTTTGGGCGGAGGCCAGCTAACCGCTGATTGACATAGTGGAGTCGGAGCGTGGAATTCCCAACACCTTTTCAGGCAACTCCTTTCCAACGGGGCAAAGCGCGCAACACGGCGGTGTTGCTCACGGGCTCGCTGCTGATATTCGGGGTGATCGCGCTTGGTGAAATCGCCTGGCGGCTTCTTTCGTGGCAGGGAAATCGGGAATTGCACACCGCGATGGAGGTCGTGGCGACAACGCTGGCGTTGTTTGTTGGCGTCTTGGCGCTTGTTCGGTACTATTCCCAGAAAAAGACCGTCTATTTGTTCTTGGCCACCGGCTTCATGGGCACGGCGTTATTAGACGGTTATCACGCCGTGGTCACGAGCAGCCTCCTTAGTTATTTGATGCCTTCGCCGCCCGATTCACTCATTCCCTGGAGTTGGAACGCTTCGCGCACCTTCCTGGCGATTTTAATGACGCTCATGTGGTGTGCTTCGCGGTGGGAAACCGGTGCGAACTTGAGAAAACATCGCGTTCGCGAAGGCGCCGTCTATGCGCTGGTGGCAGTGCTGACGCTAGGCAGCTTCGTTTTCTTCGCTTTTTACCCCTTGCCCCGCGCCTATTATCCCGAATTTTTTTGGGGGCGTCCTGAAGAGTTTGTCGCGGCGGTGTTTTTTGGCGTTGCACTTTGCGGGTTTTCCTTGAAAACCGCGCGGCCCGAGCACTCTTTCGACGGGCTGTCGTTCGACGCTTGGCTGATAGCTTCGCTGCTGGTGGGCTTTGTTTGTCAGGCGGTGGTGATGTCGCGATCGTTTTCGCTATTCGATTTGCCGTTCGATGTGGCTCATTTATTGAAAATCGTGAGTTACGCCCTGGTGCTCACCGGCTTGCTGTTGGAAGTGCGCACATTGTTTCAGAGATTGGATAATTCTCGGCAGTCGCTGCGAACCTTGAGCGAAAGCCTAGTGGAGCAAACGGCCTTCGCCAACAGCATGGCCGCTTCGGCGGAAGCGGCAAATCTCGCCAAGAGCCAGTTTTTGGCCAATATGAGCCACGAAATCCGCACGCCCATGACCGCTATTATCGGCTTCTCCGAGGTTCTCACCGCCAGAATCAAAGACCCTGAAAACATCGACGCCCTACGTACGATCCAACAAAATGGCCGTTTCCTGTTAGAGATCGTGAACGATATTCTCGATCTCTCCAAAATCGAATCGGGGAGTCTTGATGTCGAACAAATTGAATGTTCTCCCTGGGAGATTATTTCCGATGTCGCCCGGTTAATGGCCGTGCGAACCGAGGGAAAAGATCTCCGACTGGAGGTTGAGTACGATGGCCCGTTGCCGGAAAGCATTCAGTCCGACCCAACGCGGCTACGGCAGATTCTCATCAACCTGACTGGAAACGCGATCAAGTTCACCAAGTCGGGCGAAGTGCGGCTGGTGGTGCGTTTGTGCGACGCCGAATCTGACAATCCGCAGTTGCAAGTCGACGTGATCGATACCGGCATCGGCCTCACGGAAACGCAAATCGCGAAGCTGTTTCAACCCTTCATGCAAGCCGATACGTCGACCACTCGAAAGTTCGGCGGCTCCGGGCTCGGCCTCACGATCAGCCTTAAACTCGCCGAAATGCTGGGTGGGCGTATTGAGGTCGTGAGCACGTTTGGCGAAGGCAGCAAGTTCACGGTCAATGTAAGCACCGGCCCGCTCGACGGCGTGCGCATGCGCAACCCCGGCAAAGCGAACGTCTCCGAAAACCCGGCCTCGCTCGCGGAAAAAACCGTCTCTCAACTCGACGGTAACGTGCTGTTGGCCGAAGACGGTCCCGACAACCAGCGGCTCATCTCGTACATTCTGCGGAAGGCCGGCGCCGAAGTTGCCGTGGCCGACAATGGCCAAATTGCTCTGGAACTTGCCTTGGCGGCGCAATCTGAAGGAAAGCCCTTCGACGTAATTCTCATGGACATGCAGATGCCAGTTCTCGATGGCTACGGCGCGACCACGCAACTGCGCGCCGCCGGTTACACGCGACCGATCATCGCCCTCACGGCGCACGCGATGTCGAGTGATCGAAAAAAATGCCTCGACAGCGGCTGCGACGATTACACCACCAAGCCGATCGATCAGCAACGCCTGCTGGCTTTGGTCGACAAATACGCCGCCCAAGGCGAACGCGGTGGGGCGGTGTGTACGCCGTAGCGTGTTCTTTCTCCTTAGCCACGCGCCGTTGGAGTTCATGCTTTAGCATGTTTCTTTTCTACGCCAAACCGCCGCATATCGTGTCAAACGGCGCCGCGTCAGATATAATACGAAATCTTCGTTGACCGGCGCTCGAAGCGGTTTGGGCGTTGGCTACCGTCCTCCAAACGAGCACCAAGAATGTCGCATTCACAGCAGAGCCCTCCGAAAAAAAACACCTTCCAACTCGGCGTTTGCTTCCGCCGGCGAAATGTTTTCAGCTTGGCGGTAGCGGGCGCTTTTCTCGGCGTTTTATGGTTCTCGTCTCCCTTGTATTTGCAGCGTCTTCAGGGGCAAAAGCCAGCCGAAGCGGAAGATTCCGTCGAGCGGAACTACAAAGCGGAATTGCCTCGCATCGCGCCGCTCTCGCCGGCGGAGGCGTTGCAATCGTTCGTGACGGCGCCGGGCTTTCGTATTGAGCAAGTCGCGGCGGAGCCCTTGGTGGTCGACCCGATTGCCATGGCCTTCGACGCCGACGAACGTTTGTATGTGATTGAAATGCGAGGCTACTCCGAGAATGAAGCCGACAATCTTGGCCGCGTGCGGCTGCTCGAAGACCGCGACCACGATGGCCGTTACGACCACTCCACCGTGTTTGCCGAAGGGCTTTCCTGGCCGACCGCCATCGCCTGTTACGATGGCGGTGTGTTCGTGGCCGCCGCCCCCGACATGTATTACTTCAAGGACACCAACGCCGATGGCCGCGCCGATTTAAAAAAGCTGGTCTTTACCGGCTTCGGCAGCGGAAACGTGCAGGGGCTGGTCAATACGTTCAAGTGGGGGCTCGATAACCGCATTCATGGCGCTACCAGCAGCAGCGGCGCGCAGCTTGTGAATAAACAACGGCCCGAATCGGCCGTGCTGAGTTTGCGAGGACGCGACTTCTCCTGGGACCCGCGCAGCGGCGACATGCGGGCCGAAAGCGGAGGCGGGCAGCACGGGCTGTCGTTCAATCGCTGGGGCGATAAATTCGTTTGCTCCAACAGCGATCATCTGCAAACGGTGATGTTTGAAGATCGATACGTCGCCCGCAATCCGTATTTGGCGCCGCCTTCGCCCCGCATGAGCATTGCCGCCGATGGTCCGCAAGCCGATGTGTTTCGCGTCAGTCCGGTGGAGCCCTGGCGGATTGTGCGAACTCGCTTGCGGATCAAAAAAATCGTGCCGGGTCCGGTGGAGGGCGGGGGTCGGGCGGCGGGCTATTTCACGGGCGCCACGGGTGTGACGATCTACCGGGGCGACGCCTGGCCATTGAAGTATCAAGATTGGGCGATTGTCGGCGACGTGGGCTCGAATTTAATCCACCGCAAACGCATTGATCGCCACGGACTGATCATGCGGGGCGTGCGAGTGGATGAAAAAAGTGAATTCGCGGCTTCCAAGGATATTTGGTTTCGGCCGGTGCAGTTCGCCAACGCGCCCGATGGCGCGTTGTTCGTCGCCGACATGTACCGTGAAGTGATCGAGCACCCCAAAAGTTTGGCGCCGGTGCTCAAGAAGCATATCGACCTCACCAGCGGGCGCGATCGGGGCAGAATCTATCGCATCGCGCCGGAAGGGTTCCAGCAACCGCCGCATCGCAAACTGAGTCGGGCGTCTTCGCGCGAGTTGGTGACATTGCTCGACCAGCCCAACGGCTGGTTGCGAGAGACCGCCGCCCGCTTGCTTTTCGAACGGCAAGATCGGCAAGTGCTCGACGATTTAGAAACGCTGGCGGCCAACGCCGGTTTGCCGGAAGGACGCATTCGCGCGTTGTACGCGCTCGATGGTTTACACGCCCTTACCGCCGCGAACATCGCCGCAGCCCTGAAAGATAAAAACGCCCAGGTCCGCCGGCATGCCGTTCGGCTCAGCCCGCGCGCCGCCGGCGATGCCTCGGTGCTGCTCGATCAACTGCTGGCCTTGGGGAACGATCCTGATGTGGTCGTGTGCTACGAACTAGGATTTTCCCTGGGCGAATTTTCTGGTCCTCGCCGCACGCGGGCCTTGGCGAATCTGGCCAAGCGGTTTCCCAAAAATACGTGGATGCGTCTGGCCATTCGCAGTTCCCTGGGGCGCGGCGCCGGCGACATGCTACAACTCCTGGCCGCCGACGCCGATTTTATGAAGCAAAAGGGAAGCAGCGCCTGGATCAAGGTTTTATCGGCCCGCATCGGCAAGCAGCAGCGTAGCGACGACATCGCCTCGGTGCTCGCATTATTGCGTGAGTTGACCGCTCACAAGCAAGACCGCCAATCGCGGCAAACGCTGCAACTGGTCGCCAGCAGCTTGGCCGCCAAGCCGGGCAGCGGGTTGGCCTCGCGCGTGAATGCCGCCACCGGTGGTCAGGCCGATGAACTGCTGAAAAAATTGCTCGCACAAGCGGAAAAGACCGCCGCCAACGGCAAACTTCCATTGTCCGACCGCGTTGCCGCCGTGCATCTCTTGCAAACCGGTTCGCCCGAACGGGCGTTGGTGTTGGCGGAACAACTCCTGGCGCCCGCCGAGCCGCAAGAAATTCAGGCGGCGGCCGTGTCGTTGTTGGGCAAACTGAAACACCCTCGCGTCGGCAAGCTGATTTTAGCCGCTTGGCCCGGCCTGACGCCCAGCCTGCGGCGGCAATCGGGCGAAGTGTTGTTCTCGCGAGATATCTGGCTGGGCGACTTGCTCACCGCCCTGCGCGCCAAACAAGTGCCTGTTTCCGATATCGACCCCGGCCGTCTGCGAGCGTTGGCCGAACATTCGGCGGCGGACATCCGGCAACAAGCCAAGGGTGTTATCGCGATGTTAGGCATTGGCCGGCGCGACGATGTCCTCCGCGCTTACGCTGGCGTGCTCAAAATGCAAGGCGACGCCGCTCGCGGGAAAATCACCTTTGGCAAGGTGTGTGCCGCATGCCATCGGATCGAAGGCGTGGGCCATGAAATCGGGCCCAATTTGGCCGCCATGCGGAATCGCGGCGCTGAGGCGGTGCTCAGTAATATGCTCGATCCGAACCGGGAGGCGAATCCTCAGTATCTTTCGTATAATGTGGTCACGACCGACGGCCGCGTGCTGACCGGCATGATCTCGGCGGAAACAGCCAACAGCATCACGTTGCGGCGGGCGGAGAACGCCCAAGACGTCGTGCTGCGGATCGATATTGAAGAGATGCGCAGCAGCGGCGTTTCGCTGATGCCCGAGGGTTTGGAGAAACAAGTCAAACCGCAAGACGCCGCCGACTTAATCGCCTACCTGCAATCGCTGAAGTAGTTAGGGCCTTGCACGGCCAGCAATGGCTCGTTTAACGGCAAGCCGAAGGCGGCTGCGTTTTTTCGTCTTGCCTGAACGCGTGGACTCAAAACACAGTCGCCTTCGGCTTGCCGTTAAACGAAAAAGGCGCCATTATCGACCGTGAGCGATATAGTTAATGAGAAAATACGACTTAGAAATCAACACTAACCGCTTCGGTCTCGTGGCGTGCAACCGATAAAAAACTGCTTGCCAAGAAGGCGACTTTCATGGACTCCGAGTTTTCAGAGAGAAACACTTTTTCAGAAACCAACCCGGTTAAAATCGGCATCATTGGCGCCGGCGCCGTGAGCGACTACCACCATGTGCCGGGAATCGGGATCGACCCCCGAGCGCATCTTGAAATCGTGTGCGACGCCAGCGCGGAACTATTGAAACAGCGCCGGTCGGATTGGCCCGTCGCCCGAACCACGACCGACTACAAGGAAGTATGCGCCGATCCCGCCGTCGACGCCGTGATCATCGCCACGCCGAACTTCACGCATGCCGAAATCGCACTCGAAGCGGCAAAAAACGGCAAGCACGTGATGTGTGAAAAGCCGCTCGGTCTGAGCGCTGCGGAAGTTCGCCAAATGTACCATGCGCTGCGCGACGCGAAGGTCGTGCATATGACCGCCTTCACGTACCGTTTCGCGCCCGCCATGCGTTACCTCAAACATTTGCTCGACGCCGGCGCCTTGGGCCAACCTCGTCATTTTCGCAGCCAACGTTTCCTCGACCTGCCCGAAACAAGCTGGGGTTGGCGGCAGTACAAAAAAACGGCCGGCGCCGGCGACTTGTACGACATGACGATTCACCGCATCGATTTCGCGCTCGACTTGTTCGGGCCCTTGAAGTCGATCTGCGGTTCGGTGGCGCGTTTCGCATCACGAACGCAAACCGCTACGGGTGAATCATGCGCGCCTTCGGAAGTCGATGATTGGTCGTCGCTGATCGGGGAGTTCGCTTCCGGCGCGGTGGGCGTTTGGGAGGGAACCACTTTGGCCAAGGGGTACCATCGCAACGGTTTCGGGCATGAATGGGCCGAGGTGAACGGCTCGGAAGGTTCAGCCGTTTATCGTTTGCACCAGCCGAACGTGATTCTGCTGGGCAAGAGCGGACAAGACCTCGCTCCGGTGAATGTTCCGGCCGAATTCCTCAAGCCCGAAGGCAGTTGGCGCGATCCCGCCGAAGGCGAACCGGCTACGGTTTTCCGCTACGACTTGGTTTGGGAGTTTGTTTCCGCCATCGTTGAAGGCCGCGCGGCGGCGCCGAGTTTTTACGATGGCCTGCAAGCACAAGTTGTGGCCGATGCGGTGTTGCAATCGCATGAAGAAAGGGTCTGGATCGATATTCCGGCAGAACCCCGATAAACCATAACAACGACATGCCTTACGACCATTAAGACGTCTCGTTTAACGGCAAGCCGAAGGCGACTGCGTTTTTTTGTCTTGCCCGAACGCGCGGGCTCAAAACGCAGTCGCCTTCGGCTTGCCGTTAAACGAAAAAGCGACAATTTCAACCGTGAGCGGTATAACAACGGCGAAGCGTCGGTCGTCCGTGAGTGGACGAGAAGCCCGGCTTTTTCAAAAAGCCGGGCTTCTGGCCTCTGGTTGCAACGATTACAAGGTCGGAAATCAAGGCGCGCCGCGTTTTCTCCAACCCATTTTTGCGGCGGCATTGGGCGACCGATTATGTTATATTCTAATGCTTGTTTGCGTCTCCCACGGTTGAGCCCCCCAGTTTGTAGAGACCCCCCCCAGTTCGTTGAGATACAGTTCCATGGCTTCCACGATCCCCCAACAATCCTCCGATGCGCCTCAAGATGAACCTTCCGGTGGAAGCTCGCCGGCGCCGGCGTGTTCGAATCGCAGCCGCTTGCATCAATTGACGGGCGTGCAAATTCTGGGAGTGGGCGGCGCGGCGCCCGAGCAGATTGTACGCAACGCCGATCTCGCCAAACTCGGTTACGACGAAGATTGGATCGTCCAACGGACCGGAATCTTGGAGCGGCGCCAGGCCGAACCTTCTATCGCGACCAGCGATATCGCGCATCAAGCCGCCCTGAATTGCCTGCAAGCCGCCGGTGTCGACGCGGCTGAGGTCGACCTGATTCTTGTCGCCACCATGACGCCCGACTTTCCAGCCCCCTCCACCGCTTGCTTGCTACAAGATCGTTTGGGGGCGAAAGCGCCCGCGATGGATCTCAACGCCGCCTGCGCCGGGTTTATGTACGCTCTGGCAACCGGCATGCAGTTCATTCATAGCGGGTGTAGCCGCCGGGTGTTGGTGGTCGGCGCCGATATGATGTCGCGCGTCGTGCATCCTGACGACAAAAAAACCTTCCCGCTCTTTGGCGATGGCGCCGGCGCCGTTTTGCTGGGTCCTGGAGAAGCCGAACAAGGGTTGCTAGCCTACACGCTCGGTTCGGAGGGCCAAGGCGCCGACCTCCTCTGCATACCGGCGGGCGGAACCCGAGAGCCCATTACCGCGGAAGTGCTCAGCCAAAATCGGCAGTTCATTCAAATGGACGGCCGCGCGGTTTTTAAGTGGGCGGTCCGCGTGTTGAGCGATGGCGTGAACGATGTTCTCGCGCATGCCGGTCTTACCGCCAGCGATGTTGATTTGCTGGTGTTGCATCAGGCGAACATTCGCATTATTGACGCCGCCGTGGCCGATCTAGGCATTGACCGCGAAAAAGTTGTCGTCAATCTCGACCGCTACGGCAACACATCGGCTGGTAGCATTCCCTTGGCGCTGGCCGAAGCCCACCAGCAAGGTCGCATCAAACGCGGCGATAAAATCGTGCTTTGCGGCTTTGGCGCCGGTTTGGCCTGGGGCGCCGCCGTGCTGAATTGGTGAGTGCTGAATAGTTACTACTATACTTCACGCGGCTGGCAATGGCTCGTTTAACGGCAAGCCGAAGGCGACTGCGTTTTCTGTTCTGTCCGAACGCGTGGGCTCAAAACACAGCCGCCTTCGGCTTGCCGTTAAACGAAAAAAACGACATTTTCATCCGCG
>JAJRWU010000184.1 GCA_024276655.1 Planctomycetota bacterium | reverse complement strand
CCCATGGTAATCTCCTTACAATTCCCTTGCCAAAAAACCTAAACTTCCCAAACACCGCCCCATCCTACATCCAACCACCAAAATCACCCACCCAAATTTCAAATCGCAACAAACCCGCCGGAGCCGGTTCCTGCACCCCGCGGCTTCCGCCGTTTTCACCATCCGTATCAGCCGACGTCGGTTTGTGCTACGGTGGCGGGCAGATTCTTAGTGGGGGCCACTCACTTGACAATTGGCCAAATCCGACCAACACGATCCCGTCGCCTCCTCTGAGCTAAATGGAGGAGAGTTAATGTCCTTGTCCCAACGCGCCGCAGTTGCGAGTGCGCAGCTCACCAATCATGACCATGCCGCCGAACATGAACCCGTTCAAACGGCGGTTGTCTATTGCGAAGCGAACTTCGGCGCCATCGACGGAAAGACCGCCAACGGTCTCGTCCGTCACTCGCAGAAGTACAAGATCCTCGCGGTGATCGACAGCGAGAAGGCCGGGCTCGATTCCGGCGAAGTGCTCGGCGAGGCGCCGAACGCCATCCCTGTCTGCCGCAACCTCGCCGACGCCATAGCGCATGTCGGAAGCAGACCCGATTCGTTCATCTTCGGGGTGGCGCCGGCCAGTGGCATGTTGTCGTCACACGAACGCGGCCTCGTGCTGGAGGCCATCGACCTGGGGATGAACATCGTGAACGGTCTCCATGAGTTCCTGAGTGACGACCCAGTATTCGCGGCGGCCAGTGCAGCGAAGAACGTACAGATCCTCGACATTCGAAAGCCCCGCGCCAAGAAGGATCTGCGGTCGTTCAGCGGTCGGATCACCGATGTCACCTGTCCTCGCATTGCCGTGCTTGGCACGGACTGCGCCATCGGCAAACGCACAACTGCCACCATCTTGACTCGCGCCCTCTGCGATCACGGCCTGAAAGCTGTGATGGTTGGCACCGGCCAGACGGGCTTGATTCAGGGCGCCCGTTACGGGGTCGCCCTGGATGCCATCCCGTCGCAGTTCTGCGCGGGTGAGTTGGAAGCCACAATCATCGAAGCGTTTGAGAACGAGAACCCCGACGTAATCATCATCGAAGGGCAAGGGGCGTTGAGTCACCCCGCCTACTCGACATCGAGTTTCATCCTCCGAGGCAGTTGCCCCGACGCGGTCGTGTTGCAGCACGCACCGGAGCGGACGCATCGCTGCGACTTTGAACAGATGGCAATGCCGCTGCCGGCCACCGAGATCAATCTCATCCAGACCTTCTCAGACACGAAGGTCATCGGCCTGACAATCAACCACGAAAATATGACTGACGACGATGTGGACTTGGCCATCACGCTGTATGAGCTCGAACTCGGCATCCCCGCCACCGATTCCCTTTCCAGGCCACCCGAGCGTCTCGTGGAGATGGTCATTTCAGCATTTCCGGGGCTTGAGGAGAAGTTGAGCGCGGGCGCACGATGACCGCGCCGCGCCTCGAGATCGACCTCGACAAGATCCACCACAACGCCCGCGAGCTGGTCCAACGGCTGGGAAAGCGAGGCATCTCAGTAACGGGCGTCACGAAGGCTACCCTTGGCTCGCTTGAAATCGCTGGCGCATTGCTCCAGGCGGGCGTTCGTGGGCTCGGCGACTCACGTATCGAGAACATCGAAGCGATGCGTCGTGCGAACGTACTAGCGCCGCTGACACTCATCCGCTCTCCGATGCTCAGCCAGGCGGCGCAGGTTGTCAGGTACGCCGATGTGAGCTTTAACACGGAACTCGATGTCATCGGTGCACTTTCGTCCGCCGCTTGCAAGGCGAAACGGACGCACGAGATCGTGCTCATGGTCGAGCTTGGAGATCTCCGTTAAGGCCTTATGCCTAGCGACCTTGAGAACACCGTACGTGAAACGCTTCGCCTGCCGAATATCGTGCTCAAAGGCATCGGCACGAACCTTGCGTGCCGCTGTGGAGTGTCGCCCGATGCTAGGAACATGGCGGAGCTATCCGCGCTCGCGGACTCGATCGAGGCGACCTTCGGCCTAACGCTCGACATCGTGTCCGGCGGGAATTCCGCCAATCTCCAATGGGCGCTCAGCGGCGCAGACACCGGTCGGATCAACGATCTACGCTTGGGTGAATCAATCCTACTCGGACGAGAACCTCTACACCGCCAACCGATCGACGGGCTATATACGGACGCCTTCACGCTCATCGCCGAAGTGATCGAGTCGAAGGTTAAGCCATCGCAGCCATGGGGTGAGACCGCACAAACTGCATTCGGCGAGGAGGCGCCTGCCACCGATCGGGGTTACATTTCGCAGACGATCCTGGCGATTGGGCGCCAAGACACCGATCCGTGCGGCCTCCAGCCACCTCCAGGAATCGAGATCGTCGGGGCGAGCAGTGACCACCTGATCATCGACTCCGGCCGCGCCCCCCTGTCGGTTGGCGCCGAGGTCACGTTCCACCTAAACTACAGTGCGTTGGTCCGCGCCACGACCTCGCCATTCGTCGCGAAGATCATTATTCAAGACTGTGCAACTAATGATGAACCTAGCCGTTGCTAGCCAAGTACCTGTTAGCACCGCTCGATAAATAAATGTCGCATTTGTGTAGCCATCGTCGCCAGACGGTGGGTGAGCGGTGAACCATCCCACGCTCTGGCGAGCATGGCTACGACACTAATTTTCCGCTCGATGCTTAGCAAGTGTTTTCGTCGATTTGAACAGGGCTCACTCGCCATGCGGTCTTTAATAAGAGGCGGAACGACCGAATTCCCGCTTCACTACTGAGCTGACTGATGACATTTCGAGTCCCCGAAAGGAACCCTCTTCGTAACAATACTCTCTGATGCCAAATCCATAAGGCGTTGGGCGGTTGCCGGCAGCCACCCGCCGCTAGGAAGCACTCCAATCGGGGCGGGGCGTGCGATGTAGCTTCGGCGCAACGCCCGCTGCAATCTCGTGAATCGCCTCTTCGGCGGCGCTGACTTGGGAAGCGTTTTCCAACGCTTCTAGTTTGAGGTCGACCGTGTGCTTTCCGCCCACCGGCAGCCGCACCACGCGCCCTTGCTGCTCTTCAAACGACCGAGGATTCGGAAAGTTCACGCCCGGCTCCAAGCCCGTGACACAACCATCCTCCGCGGACGTGGTGTTTTTCCAAAGCGTAAAGCAGGGCAGTTGCTTTTTGTGAAAATGCAAGCACACGCCGTTTGTGCCGTGCGAGTTTTTGAGCAATGTGCGGGTGTGGTCGTTGGCGTCGGCCAATAGCTCCAGAAAATAGACTTGCTCTTCGTATCCCGGCAGGGCGGCGGCGTAGTGATTCCAGGAATCGATATCCTGAGCGGCGTGCGCGTTTTGCGGCGCCACCGTTTTGACGGGAGCAATCAACTGGGCGCCGGCGTCGAGCAACGGCAAGCCGAAGTTCACATGATAAAGCAGTTCCATGCTCGCTTCGCTTCCAGAAAGGTTCTCGATTTCGTCATGGATGCGCAAGGAATTTTCGCCCAGGTTTGTCACGATGGTGGTTGTCAGCCGTAGCTTGGTGAAGTGAAAACGCGTTTCGTCCACCACGCCCTTGATGCGAATCTCACCGCTTTCGGTGTCGAAACTTAGCGCCACATGGTGTGCCGGGCGGTTACCGATGCGGCCGTGTAGCGGGTATTTCAAGCGACCCTGTTCGTCGGATTCGGGGGCGCCGTTGCTTTCTAGTCCACAGCGAACGAGCAGTTCGTCGAAGCCGTCGAGCCAGCCTAATCCGCTGGGCTCCATCAGCGGCACGAACCGAGGGTGGACCGGTCCCCGCACGGGCGATTTCCAACCAAGTTGCAGTTCTCCCAATCGGCCTTGATGCAAGCTCATGCCGCGCGTGGGAATCACGGTGAAGGCCAGCTTCCCGTTGTCGATTTCGACGACATCCACGCCATCGGCAAGGCCGCCGCGCAGCGTTTTTTTGGAAATAGTGAACGGCGAGGCGGCGCCAACTTCGTCGGCTCCTAGTGTGAGTTCGTCGACATAAACGCCAGCCTCGAGATCGGTCAAGGTCCAGATTTTAATGGTCATTTTCGTCAATCTCTATTTTCGGGAGGTTCCATCAGCGGGGTTCGCCATGCCGCGAGCGGCGGGTGATTTTTCCAGGCTTTCCCCCGCCGGCGAGTGCGGAAAACAGTGTACGCCGCGCTGAGGCGGTTTTCCACCTCACCGATTGGGTTCGTTCGTTGGGGAATCAACGCCGAAAATTCGCGGAACTTGCGGCGCGGGCCAAAAGGGAATAAAACAAGCTTTTTCAACTGGTGCTGAAATCCCTTGGTGAATAGAACCTGAAACATGAGTGCTCAATCCGCAGCCGACCCCGCAGCCACCGACGCGAATATCGTTTCGACCGATAACGTAGCCGCCATTCTCAATAGCGCTCTCTACGCAGGAGGCGGGTTGTTGCGTCTAACGCCGACCTGGGTCCCACGAAGTTTTCTGCACCCGGGGCGACGCATCAAGCTGCATCCTAACGACCTCTACGCCTACGGCGGCGACCGGGGCGGCATTGATGAACGTTGGTTCGGCAGCACGACCGAAGCGGCGAATGAAGGCCGGGTCTGGAACGAAGGCTTGAGTTTTTGTCTGTTTGAGGGCAAGAGGTTCCTCCTACGCGACGCCGTTTCCGAAGCCGGCGTCCGCCTCATCGGCCAAGACTTGTGGTCCAAGTACGAACGTTGGCCGATTTATTCCAAGTTCTTCGACAACATGGGCCCGATTCCGCATCACATGCACCAAACGTTTGAAGACGCCGCCTTGGTGGGCCAGGAAGGCAAGCCGGAAAGTTATTACTTCCCGCCGCAGTACAATAACGTCGACAATAACTTTTGTTACACGTTCATGGGCCTCGAACCGGGAACCACCAAGGACGACGTCCGCAAGTGTTTGCAGAATTGGAACCGGGGCGATAACGGTATCCAAGACCTCACCCGCGCCTACCGGCTGAAACGCGGAACCGGCTGGCTGATTCCGCCCGGAGTGTTGCACGCGCCCGGTTCGCTCTGCACGTACGAACCGCAGTGGGGCAGCGATGTGTTCGGCATGTACCAATCGCTGGTGGAAGGCCGCGTGGTGCCGTGGTCGTTGCTGGTGAAAGACATGCCCCAAGACAAGCACCAAGACCTCGACTTCATCGTCGGTCAGCTCGATTGGGAGAAGAATGTCGACACCCATTTCAAGGAGAGTAACTACCTCGAACCGATTATCGATACGGAACGCAGCGGCGCCGGTTACACCGACCGTTGGATTGTTTACGGCCGCGTCGATGGCCGCCAACTCTTCAGCGCCAAGGAACTCACCATTGAACCCGGCGCCAAATGCACGCTGCAAGATCCTTCCTCCACCAGTTGGATCACCGTGCAGGGCAAGGGCCAAATGGGAAGTTTGAACTTACAGACCCCGGCCATGATTCGTTTCGGGCAAAACACCGAAGACGAAGTGTTCATCAGTCACGAAGCCGCCACGGCGGGCGTTGAAATAACCAACACCGGCAGCGAACCGCTGGTTGGGCTGCGCTACTTTGGACCCGATGTTCACAAAAACCTGCCCCAGATTGGCGATTACAAAAAACAGTGATTTGGCTGGGCGGCCTTAGCCACGGAGATCCCCTTGCCACGGAGAGCATCGTGAGGCCGTTGACCGCAACCAAAAGACGTTTTTGCCACAGAGGCCACCGAGAGCACTGAGAAAATGTTGGGGAGATAAGAAAGAATACAAGACCATGGCGCGGTTCGTCTCTGCGGCCCTCTGCGCCTTTGCGGTCTCTGCGTTGAACGGAAATCTCTTGGCTGGCAAGGCTCTCTGGAATCAACGAGGAAAGGGAAACGCAGAGTTCGCGGAGTCGCAGAGGGCCGCAGAGAAAAGCAAGCCAAAACTTCACGAATTGAAACCATCGCTCGACGATCACACTCCGTGGAATCTGTCTCCTCCGTGGCAAAATAACGATAACGAATTTCCAAAAACTCATTTCCCAAGATTCTTTTTTCCGTAGAGCAAATAGGAAAACACGGCATGGCCAAACGCACTTCGATCGGCACCTGGGCATTTCTTTTTAATCAAGAAAAACCGATCACGTTTGAAGAAATCGTTCCCGGATTAAAAAAACTCGGCTTCGATGGCTTGGAGCTAGGCGGCTTCGATATTCACCCCAACCCCGATTTAATGAAAACGGCCGAAGAGCGGGCCAAGGTTCGAGAGATGTGGGAATCGTGCGGCATGGGTTGCAGCGGTTTGGCGGCTGACCTCTGGGCGGAGCATTTGATCACCGCGCCCGATAACACTTCCTACATGACGGCCTTTCGTAAGAACTTGCAGTTCTGCAACGACCTGGGCATCAGCGTGATTCGCGTCGACGCCACCGAAGACCCTTGGGTGCTGGGCGATATTGAAGGCGAGACGCGTCCTGACGATCTGGCGGCGCAGGTCGATTACGAAACCGCCTTGAAAACAGTGAGTGATACGTGGCGGCTTTGCGCCCAGGAAGCGGCCGATGCGGGCGTGCGCGTGGTCTGGGAATTCGAGCCCGGTTTTGCCTTCAACAAACCGAGCGATGTGTTCCGCGTGCTCGATGCCGTGAACCACGATAATTTCATGACGATGTTCGACACCTGCCATGCCGATGACGTGGCCGTTCAGGGGCAGCGGCATCCGGGAGGGAAGGAAACGCTTCCCGGCGGCATTCGCGAACTTGCCGAGCGTCTGAAAGGCAAAATCGGCCGGCTGCATTTGATCGACTCCGACGGCACGCTGAACGAACACAAAACCAGCACGCATCCTCCTTTCGGCGAAGGCCACCTCGATTTCGACGAATTCATGCCCGCTATTGCCGCCGCCGGTTGCCCCGACGACTGGTGGACGATCGACCTCTGCTTCTGGCCCAACGCCTGGGACGCCACCGAAAAATGCAAGAAGGGGCTCGATGAACTGGTTGCCAAGTACGGCTAAGCTTTTTCGAGTTTTGATTTGAGGGTTGGAGCTCAAGCTTTAGCTTGTTTTTCCTTCCCTGCTTTTAAACGATTTCCTTTCCCTGTCTGAAAAATAGCAATGTCCAAACCGCTGAATATCGGCATGATCGGCTACGGCTTCATGGGCCGCACACACACCAACGCCTACCGCCAGGTGAACAAGTTCTTCGACTTGGAATACCAGCCGGTCTTGAAGGCCTGTTGCGCCCGCAAGGAAGAAAAGATCAAACCGTTCGCCGAAAATTGGGGCTACGAATCGTACGAGACCGATTGGCGAAAGCTGATCGCCCGCCACGATATCGACCTGATCGACATCGGTTCGCCCAACAACACGCATAAGGAAATTGTGCTGGCCGCCGCCGCCGCCGGAAAAATGGTGCTCTGCGAGAAGCCGCTCGCCATGGACGTCGCCGAAGCGAAGGAAAGGTGCGCGGCCATTGAAAAAGCCGGCGTGGCCAACATGGTCTGGTTCAATTACCGCCGCGTGCCCGCGATCACACTGGCCAAGCAATTGGTCGACGAAAAACGCGTCGGCAAGCCGTTTCATTATCGAGCCACCTATCTGCAAGATTGGACCATCGGCCAAGACGTGCCTCAAGGCGGCGCCGCGCTTTGGCGGCTGGATGCGAAAGTTGCCGGGTCGGGCGTCACCGGAGATTTACTCGCCCATTCCATCGACACCGCCGAATGGCTCAACGGCCCGATTCGTTCGGTCGTCGCGAAAACCGAAACCTTCGTCAAACAGCGTATGCACGCCGAAACCGGCAAGGTGGAGCCGGTCGGCATCGACGACGCCTGCATGTTCCTGGCCGTGTTTGAGAACGGATCCATGGGAACCTTTGAAAGCACCCGCTACGCTCGCGGCCGCAAAAACTTCAACACCTTTGAACTCAACGGCGAAACCGGCAGTCTTTTCTTTGACCTCGAAGACCCGCAATACCTGGACTACTTCAAGTACGCCGATCCAAAATCGGGTGAAAAAGTGGAAGACCACCTCACCGGTTGGCAGCGGATTCATGTCACGAATTCCGAGCATCCTTACATGGACAAATGGTGGGTGCCCGGCTGCACGATTGGCTACGAACACACGTTCACCAACGCCTTATCCGATTTTCTCAAGAGCCTCGAAGAGGGCCAGCCGCCGGTGCAGCCCGACTTCCGTTCCGGCCTGCGCACGCAAATGGTGTGCGACGCCGTTCTGGCCAGCGCCAAGGAGGGCAAGTGGGTGGACGTGGCCGATTTCGGCTAACGCCGCGCCGCATTGGGCTTAGCATCGAGCGGAAAATTAGTGTCGTAGCCATGCTCGCCAGAGCGTGGGATAGTTCACCGCTCACCCACCGTCTTGCGACGATGGCTACACAAATGGGGCAGTTATTTATCGAGCGGTGCTTACTTCCCCGGCGGGAGGAAATAGGGACGGGCGGAGGCCTGTGTTGTTCGACGATAGACTTTGTCGGCCACGGTGGCGAAGAGGGTGTCGAATTT
>JAJRWU010000183.1 GCA_024276655.1 Planctomycetota bacterium | reverse complement strand
TTTGACTGGCGTCGGCTGGTGTTTGACTGGCGTCGGCTGGTGTTTGACTGGCGTCGGCTGGTGTTTGACTGGCGTCGGCTGGTGTTTGACTGGCGTCGGCTGGTGTTTGACTGGCGTCGGCTGGCGTTTCCCGACCAACCGCCTGTCGCCCGATGGCGGAAGCAATCCACGCCGCAAGCAGCAGCAGAGTGAAGCCAATGGCCAAACGCCGCGCGCCTCGAAAAATTCCGGCCGAACCGTGATACGTCGTCATCATGATTTCTCTCATTTCCAAACCCAGAAGACACACTAAGAGTCCCTAACACAACCCCTGTTTGGCGTTTCAAACACGGAGTTTGACGCTGACCTACCAAGTTATGTTAGAAGGTATAAGTACCGCTCGATAAATAACGGTCGCATTTGTGTAGCCATCGTCGCCAGACGGTGGGTGAGCGGTGAACCATCCCACGCTCTGGCGAGCATGGCTACGACACTAATTTTCCGCTCGATGCTAAAGCGTACACTCCAACGGCGCGGTCAAAACACACTCAAGCGTACACGCCAACCCATCGTGAAGCCTGACGACGCCAAATGCAAGCACTTTTAGGTTTGCGGCCTTCCCAAACCACCTACCGCTCCCAGGCTCCCCCGCGATTGAACGAACGTATTTCGAGACGACGATTCAATGTCGAGAGGGCGATTCAAAGTGAAGGCGGTTTGGCAACCGGCCGATAGCAGAAAAGAGCGCGCAGTGGCGGACGCCTGTCAGTTTTTGTAGTGTTTGAAGTTTGTAGTGGTCAAAGATTGATGGTAAAAATCAACCAGCGTAAGATGGAGCATTGCGGTGGTTTGGGGCCTGGAAGATGGCGGGCGCCTACCAATCATTCCAAGCGTGTGCTGCGAGGAGGCGAGCCGGTGTTGACTATTTTAGGTGGGCGACAACGCTCGTTTTGCGATGGAGTTACTCGCCGCGGCTTTCTGCGCATCGGTTCGCTGGGACTGGGTGCGGCGGGAATGGGCGGGTTTTGTTTGGCCGACGTATTGCGAGCTGAAGCCAATGCAGGGCATCCGGCCACGAATAAATCGGTCGTGATGATTTATTTGCCCGGCGGTCCCACGCAACACGAAACGTTCGACCCCAAGCCCAATGCGCCGGCCGAAATTCGCGGCTCCTTTCGTCCAACCAGCACGTGCGTTCCCGGAATTCAATATTGCGAGACGCTGCCCAAACTGGCGCAGATAGCCGACAAGTTCTCCGTGGTCAGAACGCTGGTCGGGTTTAAGAATCGTCACGAGTCTTTTCAATGTTATACGGGGCGCCCCGGTGGAGGCGGCCAAGACAACGAACCCGCCGGCGGCTGGCCAACGTTGGGGTCGGTCGTTTCTCGCGTGCTGGGTCCAAATGCCGCCGGTGAAATACCGTACGTCGACGCCGCTCCCAAAATGAGCTACGCCCCTTATAACAACAGGGGCATTCATCTTACCGGGAAGCCTTCCTGGCCGGGGTTCACGGGCTGGCCGCACATTCCTTTCACGCTGGAAGGAGAAGTGAAATCCGATCTTGTGCTCAACGGCATTGATCTTTACCGGCTAGGCGACCGGAAATCGCTGTTGGAATCGTTCAGCCGCATGCAACGCCAAGTCGTGGCCGGCGGGTACGACGCCTTCCAACAGCAGGCGTTCGGCATGCTCACCCAAAGCCGGCTAGCCGAAGCGATTGATCTTTCCAAGGAGCCGGCGAAGGTGCGCCAGCGATATGGCGAAAGTCAGTCGACCTTCCCCGGCTTTGGCGGCGCGCCGCAGAGTCCACAACACTTGCTGCTGACCCGCAGGCTGCTCGAAGCCGGAGTTCGCTGTGTGACCGTTGCGTTCGGCGCCTGGGACTGGCACGCTAACCGCGAAGGCAGTATTGAGTATCTTTCCCGGAAGTACCTGCCGCTGTTCGACCACACAATAGCGACATTCCTCCAAGACCTGGACGAACGCGGCATGCTCGACGACGTTACGGTGGTTATTTGGGGAGAATTCGGGCGCACCCCGCGCATCAACGCCAAGGGCGGCCGCGACCACTGGCCAGGTACGCAGTCGGTGCTACTGGCCGGGGGCGGCGTGCAAGGTGGAAGAGTGGTGGGCGCCACCGACCGCATCGGCGGCGTTCCCGATTCGCGCCCCGTGCATGTGCAAGAAGTTTTTTCGACGCTGTATCACAACCTGGGCATCGACACCAGAAACGTCAAAATTCCCGATCTCAACGGACGGCCTTGGTTTTTGGTCGATCAAAACCGGAGGCCGATTCGCGAGCTGCTTTAGGTAGTGAGCGGTGTTTGGATGGTTGGAGTTCAAGCTTTAGCTTGTTTCATAGGGTGCGAAAGAAGAAAACACGCTGAAGCGTACACTCCAACGGCGGGCAAGGTGTGCCCAAGAGGCCTGTACAAAGACAGACAAAACGCCTACTTTTCCGCTGCACTATTTCGAGACGCACTATTTCGAGACGCACTATTTCGAGACGCACTATTTCGAGACGCACTATTTCGAGACGCACTATTTCGAGACGCACTATTTCGAGACGCACTATTTCGAGACGCACTATTTCGAGACAATGTCCACGGACGGACCCCATGAAGCGAACTACAGTTATCATCGCGTTCTTCTTGCTGCTTGGGCCGTCGGCGGCATTCGGGCAGTTGGCGGGTGGTGCGTCGGGCGATCCTAGAAGTGTTTTTCCAGGCTCGGCGGAGCAGTCGCCTGGTGGTTTTTATGAGGTCGCACGCCGTTTCGACCCGCCGCTCTTGGAACCGGCGCAACCCCATGCCGTGCAGCAGCGGTACTTCGAAAAGCAGCCACGGGC
Organism: Planctomycetota bacterium; assembly: GCA_024276655.1. Lineage (GTDB taxonomy): Bacteria > Planctomycetota > Planctomycetia > Pirellulales > Pirellulaceae > SZUA-33. The sequence continues at coordinate 30,984 of JAJRWU010000183.1, read as the reverse complement.
CGGAATACTGCAACAGGTTTACCACGGCGCCACGCGAATCACGGCCGACAGCAACAGCCTCAGTCTGACGGAACTCGATTTTAGCGCCACGTTCGGCTTTCCTCTGCCGACCCGCGAAGCGCCGCTTTTAATAACTCCCGCCTTCGGGCTCGACGTGTTACAAACCTCCGTGCTCGACGTTCCCAACGAACTCTATGACGCCACGCTGGAAATTCGCACCTTGCGCCCCTTCGGCGACTACTGGACATTCGACCTCGCCATCACGCCGGGCGTGTTCGGCAACACCGACACCAGCGAAAGCCAATTTCGCCTGCAAGGCAGGGCCGTGGGGATTTATCAATGGAGGCCCGATACAAAAGCCGTGCTCGGCGTGGCGTATCTTGACCGCGACGACTACGCCGCGCTGCCCGTTTTCGGCCTGATCTGGACCCCCACCGACGACTGGAAATTCGACCTCCTTTTTCCCAAGCCCCGCATCGCGTTGCGAACGCACCAAGACGACCGCTCGGCGTGGTGGGCGTACATCAGCGGCGAATTCGGCGGCGGTTCATGGGGCATGACCCGCGCCGGCGGCGCGGCCGACACCGTCACGATACGGGATTTACGCTTGCTCTTCGGCGTCGAACGTGAATCAGACGGCGCCACGTTCCGGCTCGAAGGCGGGTACGTGTTCGCGCGTGAAATCGAATACGGCAGCGGCGTCGGCGACCAAGATCTCAAAAACGGCGGCTTGGTTCGCGGCGTTATTTATTATTAGGCCAGCGGCAGGTGAGAATTCACCTAATACAAGCACGAAGCGCAAGCGAGTGAATCAGCAAACGGTCATTCTTGCGTGGGTGGGAATCCAAAAAACTCACGGACTCCCGTTGCGTGCGGGTGAGTTATTTTCCGCCGCTCGCCTAAGAACGTATTTTGAAACGAAAGCCCTGGCGTTGGATGGCCATCGTACAGTTGGCTCGCGTTTCAACACATGTTCTTGGCGATGCAACGCCGCATTTTCATCTGCGCTGGCCTAATCTTCTAGTTGCGAGTCGGAGGTATCGGGCGCGAACCAAATCACGATCAGTCCCACCACATAAACTAAACACGTGATCTGGCCAACGCGGGCGTAATCGCCGCTGAAACGCTCCATCAACAGCCCCGCCGCCAACACGCCGCCGGCGGTCGCGATGCGGCCGAAATTGAAACTCACGCCGGAGCCGGTGGCCCGCACGCGCGTGGGAAACAGTTCCGGCAAAAAGAGCGGGAGCCAACCGAAGAACAGCGTGCCGAAAAAGCCGACCGCGAACACCCACGGCAGGAATGTCGGGCCGCCCGGTTGCAGGTTGTAAAAAATATGCAGGCTGATTCCCAGCGAGAACAGACACATGAGAAAATAACTGCGGCGGCGTCCCATGGAGTTGGCCACCCAGCCGCCCAACAAGGCGCCGACCGCGCCGCCGCCCGATTTTGTCCATTGCGCCCAAGCCTTGAGCGTCGGCTCACCCATTTCCTCGCCAATTTTTCCCGCCCAAGGCACCAGCCAGTTGGCGGCGCCCCAATTCCCCAACAAGGGAATCGCTCCCAGGCAGATTCCCAGCAGCGTGTATTTGAGCAGCGGCGGCTGGAAGACGGCCAACAGCGGCGAGGAATCGTGGCGTTGTTTCGATTTCTCCCGACTCGCCAGCCAATGCAGCGATTCCGGAACCGCCGCCAACACGAACACACCCAGGAAAACAGGCAGCAAACCGGCCAGCGTCACCCAACGCCAGTTTTCCGGAGTGATTGGATACGCCATCGCCAGCGCCGACAGCAACATGAAACCCAAGTTGGCTGAAGCGCCAATCAGTCCGGCCAAGATCGGCCGCGAAACGTTGGACCAAGCCTCCGACGCCAACGCCACGCCGTTGGGCCACATACCGCCCACGCCCAAGCAGGCCAAAAATCGCATTACGGTCAACTGCCAGGGCGTCTCGACAAAATAGGCCAGCCCCGTGAGCACGGAATAACAAATGATGCTCCAGCCCATGGCGCGCGAGCGGCCGATCCGATCGCCCAACCAGCCGAAGAGCAAGCCGCCCGCGGCGGCGCCCAGCAAAAAAGCACAGATGTAGCGGGAAAACCACATCGCGACCATCGCTTCATGCCCCGGCCCGAGAAAATCGATCGTCGCGGCGCGACCGGCCAAGGGAATAATCACCATGATCAGACCGGCCAACATCCAGCCGAGAAAGGCGGTCGCCAATACCAGTCCTCGACCGAACGGCGAAATATCGGCGGCCGCCTTGCTGCCGGGGGCTCCGTCGGTTGATGACGCCATGCGTTGCTCTCCAGGTGTTTTACTTCAAGCGGCAGGCGGATGAAAATTCACCTAAATACAAGCACGAAGCGCAAGCGAGTGAATCAGCAAACGGTCATTCCCGCGCAGGCGGGAACTCAAAAAAACTCACGGACTCCCGCTGCGTGCGGGTAAGTTATTTTCCGCCGCTCGCCCAAGCGGCGGGCCATGCCGAGTGAAGTATAAGGTGGGAGCGTCAGATCGTGACACCCACCTGGGCGGCGCGAGCACGCATCACGCGTTCGAAATAAGGATATGGGTAGGGCCGCTTTCCGCGCGCGTAGGAGAACACCTCCAAAACCAATTTACGGGTCAGGCGATTGGTTTGCACCAAGAACACCACCCTGTTGGCAAAGGCGAATTCCACCGGCCGCCTCAAGCGGAGGCCTTTTTCGAGCGTGTCCTTGAGCCCTGCCACGGTTGCCAGAACCGTTTCATCGAGAACCACCTCCGCTTCGCCGCCACCGGAATTGCAGGGCTCGGGTTGCATCAACAAAACACCACAAAAAACGACCGCTCCGGCAAGCATTCCGCATGTTTTTGTCATCGGTCGGAATTCCTTTCTACACGAAAACAAGGGCAAAAACAGTTCATGCCATCTAATAGCGTTTGTTCTCGTGTTCAGCAAGATCGATTTGCCCCAAGTTTATTTCAGACGCGCTGGGAATTTGTTAGAATGATGGCTGGAACCGCATTGCTTTGCGAAAACACATCAAAAGAACGGCCTTTGGGCGGCGTCTCATTTCTTCCGCCATTGGCAATCGAACCCACTGAGAGAAGGCGGCAAAACATGAAGTTCATCGAAATAACAGGCGAAACGCTTGACCAGATCGTCAATGATGGCGAACTGCACCTGGCGGACTTGGAGTCGTCGGGCGTGAGCGCCAGCTCTATTGTTCGCATCAACCAGCAAGGCGATATTGAAGTTCGCCGGCCGCGAAAGTGGGATGTCATCGGCGGCCTGCTGGGCAGTTTCGAAGAACGCGTGAGGGAGCAATCGGGAATGGATTGGGCCTAGGAAACCGTCTCGAAACAGGTTACCGGTGTTAGCTCGGAAAAGCCCGGCATTTCGAAAAGGCCGGGCTTTTAATTCGGTAGGTGAATTCGGGACGGTTCCGAATGCGTCGCGCTCGCATTGTGTCATTTCCAGCCATACGCGGAAGAACGCCCATGGAGTTAGAGTTCGTCGATTGGCTGAAGCCGCAGTTGCCGCCGCACCCCTTGCTCAAGTTGGGCGTCGGCGATGATGCGGCCATTCTTGATCTTGGGTTGCGGCAAGATTGCGTTGTCACGACCGACCTACTAACCGAAGGCGTCGATTTTTTGTTGGCCGAATGTGGCGGCGAGCGCGTGGGGCGAAAGGCGTTGGCGGTCAACTTGAGCGATCTTGCCGCCATGGCGGCGCGGCCGGTGGGCGTGGTCGTGGCGTTGGCGCTGCCCAGCCAGGGCGCCGCCGAACTGGCTCGCCAGATCATCACCGGCATGTTGCCGCTGGCCGAGCATTTTAAGGTCGCGATTGCCGGCGGCGATACAAATTGTTGGCCGGGCGGTTTGGTGGTTAGTCTGACGGCTATCGGCGCTGTCGAAGCAAACAACGCCTGGACGCGCCACGGAGCACAACCGGGCGACGCCCTGCTCGTGACAGGCAGCCTGGGAGGAAGTATTCTGGGAAGGCACTTCGATTTTCAGCCTCGCGTGGAGGAGGCGTTGCAGTTGCAACATGAATTCGAGGTGCATGCCGCGATCGATATCAGCGATGGTTTGTCGTTGGACGTCGCCCGTTTGGCGGCTGCGAGTGGTTGCGGCGTGGAGTTGGAGGCGGCCGCCATTCCTATTGCCCCGGACGCCCAACGTTTGAGCAAGTCGACCAACAAATCGCCGCTGGCGCACGCCCTGTCCGACGGTGAAGATTTCGAACTGTTGTTGGCCATGCCGGAAGCCGTGGCGCGGCGTTTGCTCGCCGAACAGCCATTGGATATTCCCCTCACCCGCATCGGCGAAATGACGTTGAAAAAAAAACTTTGGCTGCGGCAACCGGGCGGTGAAAGAATCGCCCTTGAGCCGCGCGGTTTTGAACACGGAAAAGACTCATGACTGAATTTCTATTTTCCGCCGCTTCGTTGGAAGACACCGATCGCCTGGCCGCGGCGCTGGCGGAATTCCTGCCGGCGGGAACGGTGGTCTCGCTTTGTGGGACGTTGGGCGCCGGCAAAACACGGCTGACCCAAGGCATGGCGGCGTTTTGGGGAATCGACCCCGAGCGAGTCGTCAGTCCGACGTTTGTCTTGTGCCAACAATACGAGGGAGCGAAAACGCTGGTGCATCTTGACGCATACCGACTCCACGACGACGACGAATTTCTCGAACTCGGGGCGGAGGAATTCTTCGACTCCCCGGCAATCACGGTGGTCGAATGGGGCGACCGCGTCGTCGACTGCCTGCCCCGGGAGCGTGTCGAAATCGAAATTGACGTCGTCGACGACACCCGCCGGCAATTCCGCCTAAACAGTCGTGGCCAGAAATACGTAAGCACCATCGAACAAATCGCCACTAAATTGGCAGCCAGCGCGGAACCCGGAGTTTGAGAACGAGTGCTTCGATATTTTTGCCCCGCGGCTTATTCATCTCGTGGCTAGCATGTGGCCGGCGGCCAGGGATTGGTAACCTTGCACGCTTCGCGCTGCTCTCCATCCGCCATCAACGGATCGTCTGTCACGAAGAGGCTCATGAACAGCGAAGAATGGTTGAATTCAATTTGCCATTCACGGAGACGCGGGAATTTGCGACAACGATAAAGCCGATAGCGAATAACCGATATGCGATTACGAAGACGGGAAACGGTCGAGTAGAGGAGGGGCGTCAATGACGCCCCTCCTCTACTCGACCGTTGCAATGTCCGCCTGGAAACCGCTGAGCAATATCTGAACTTCCGCCGGCGTTGCAGGAAATTGCGATAACATCCAGCCGACGGTTCAAAATCTATGAACGGTTACAAGATTTCTTTGATCTTCTCCTTGTAAATGCTCCCAACGAACGATGCACGCGAGTTTGGCGCCGCCACGGCTTGTGTGCCCGGCCGCAAGTCTTTTTGTGCTATATTTGAGGCATCAGCAAGGCACAATACCGGAACTTCAAAGAGGGACGCGAATGCGTATCAAAATCAATAGCTTGGCGGCGTTTCTTGTGTTGCTTGCGGCGGCCGGCGGCGCCTTCGGGCAAGAATCGAAAACCGGCGGCGAACCCCAGGCAGACGTCGTTCGCACCTGGACCGACGCCACCGGAAAATTCAAACTGCAAGCGACCTTCGTCGACTTCCAGGACGGACGCCTGAAAATCAAAAAGCAAGATGGCGCAATCGTCTCGCTGCCTCTGACGAAGTTGAGCAAAGCCGATCAACGCTTCGTCAGCGAGCTGCTTCGGAAACGTCGCGCGGCGGCGAATGCGCCGAAGAACGATTCGAAGAGCGCGGCGCAGCAAGGCGCTGGCCGCGCCTCCGCGAGCGCCGACTGGCCTTGGTGGCGCGGTCCGAATTCCAATGGCGTCGCGGCCGCCGGCCAAACGCCGCCCACTTCTTGGGGCGATCAGAAAAACATTATCTGGAAGGCGCCGCTTCCAAGCCGCGGCCACGGCTCGCCCACGATTGTCGGTGATCGTATCTTTCTCGCCACCGCCGACGAACAGCGGCAAGTGCAGTCGGTGGTTTGTCTCTCGCGTTCGACGGGCGAACCGAAATGGAAAACCGACCTCAGCCAAGGCGGTTTCCCCAAAATCCATAGCAAAAACACGCACGCCTCGCAAACCGTTGCCTGCGATGGCGAACGCATTTTTGCCTCGTTCTTTCATCACGAAGCCATTCATTTGTACGCCCTGGATCTCCAGGGAAAGACGCTTTGGCATAAGGTTGCGGGGCCGTTCAACCCCAAACAATACGAGTATGGATACGCGGCCTCTCCGCTGATTTACGATGAGGTTGTTATTGTTTCCGGAGAGTATGAGAAAGGCGGGTTCATCGTGGCGTATGATCGCCGGAAAGGCAACGAAATTTGGCGAACGCCGCGTTCAAAGCAACTCAGTTTTTCCTCGCCCATCGTGGCGAAGGTCGCCGGTCGAGACCAACTGCTGCTCAGCGGCGCGAATCGGGTGAGCAGTTACGATCCTAAAAACGGCCGGCCTTTGTGGTCTTGCGCGGGAACCACGAACGCCACCTGCGGGACGATGGTCTGGGAGGGGGATTTGGTGTTCGCCAGCGGCGGGTATCCTAAATCGGAGACGCTGGCGGTGCGAGCCGATGGTTCGGGGCAAGTGGTGTGGCGGAATGGACAAAAATGCTACGAGCAATCGATGCTGGTCCACAACGGCCACGTTTACGCCATCACCGATGCTGGCGTGGCCTACTGTTGGCGGGCTGGCGATGGCCAGGAAATGTGGAAGGCTCGCTTGGGCGGGCCGGTGAGCGCTTCGCCGATTCTCGCCAGCGGGAACATTTATCTGTCCAACGAGCGCGGCCAGACGTTCGTATTTCGGGCCGACCCGCGTGGTTTCGAGTTGGTGTCCCGCAACCGATTGGGCGATGAATCGTTCGCCACGCCGACGATTTGCGGCAATCGCATCTACTTGCGTATCGCGGAGCACGGCGCGGGCCGCCAGGAATACCTAGTTTGCATTGGCGGCCGTGAGTAGCGTTCCTTGCCCCAGAGACGACAATTCCCATCATTTCCTCCGTTTCACCCGCTGCCGTTGCAGTGGCCGGTTGCGGCTTTCCGCTCTCCAAAGGATTGCGTTGGCCCCCCATCTCAGCTACACTACAGCGCATATTGGAGCGCTATTTATCCCATACCCATCGCTCCGCTACATTCTTATTTACGATAATTGTTCATCATCCCTTCATCGCTCCGCCCCGTTTTTTGTCGTAATTGGCGAGTTTCAGCCGCCGTTTCAAGCAACGGTTGATGCGTTACTCCCATCATGCAAGGTGAACTGATGGCAAACTTCAAACTCGTTGTTGTCGGCGGCGACGCTCAGGCAAACGAGACCGTGCTGGATAGTCTCCCCGCGCTCATAGGCCGCGGGCGAGAGGCCGACATTCGGCTGGCGCATCCGCTGGTGAGTCGGTTGCATTGCGAATTGTATTTGCACGATGGCGTTCTGCACGTGCGAGATTTAGGCTCGCTGAATGGTACGTTTGTGGGCAACCTGCCGATCAAGTCGGCGAAATTGCCCCATGGCGAATTGTTGACGATTGGAACCGTTACGTTTCGAGCCGTCGAGGTGGAACAGGAAACCCCTGCGCAGCCAGTTGGCGATATTACGGAACTTCCCGTCGATGATGATTTCCACGCCGAACCGAGCGAACACACCATGGCGGTCGGCCCAGGCGAAAGTACGATCTCGACGAAAAAGGACCCTGCCCTCCGGGAGTCTGCTGAAAGTGCGACCGAGCGGGCGCCCAAGAGGGAAGACGCATTAGGCGCCGCGGAACTTACTCCCGCCGACGCCGACCTGCAAGACCAAGACACCCGCGTCGCCGAAGGCCAGAATCTGCCTGTCGACGACGCTTGATTCGTCAGCCGACCCGCAACCCGCGCCAGAAAACCGAGCTCCCGCAACGGTCGGCGTCGCACAAACCTCTCACCCGACGGCGCGTCCATGCATCGGTTTGTTCTTCCGGCTTATAAGCCTGCTTTTTTTCTTCTTGCTCTTTTGGCGTTCGGCTGCAACGGCGCGCCGTCGGAGAACGTGGGAAAAAAAACGGCTGCTCGGCCAATCGGCGGCGAATCGCAAGTCTTGGCTGGAGAGGCGCCGACCGAAAAAAAAAGCCGCGCCGCCAGCCGGGAAAATCCCCACCGAGAAAAGCCCCGCCGAGAAAAGCCCCGCCGAGAAAAAAGCCGGCCATAAAAAGCACCAGCATGGCGCCGCCAAGGCGAACCGGTTGGCCCAGGAAACCAGCCCTTATTTGCTGATGCACGCCCACAACCCGGTGGACTGGTATCCCTGGGGCGAGGAAGCGCTGGCCAAGGCCAAGGCGGAACACAAACCGATTTTTCTCTCCGTCGGCTACTCCAGTTGCCATTGGTGCCATGTGATGGAGCGGGAGTCTTTTCTCGACGAGGAAATCTCGGCGTTCCTGAACGAACACTTCGTGTGTATTAAAGTCGATCGAGAGGAACGCCCCGACCTTGACTCCATCTACATGACGTCGCTGCAAATGTATAACCGGCTGACGCAGTCGGGCGGCGGCGGCGGCTGGCCGATGTCGATCTTTCTGACACCCGATGCACTGCCCTTTTTTTGTGGTTCGTACTTTCCCGCCCGCGATCATGATCGCCCCGGCATGCCCGGTTTTCTCACGCTGTTGCGCCGCATTCAGGAGGCCTGGAGCGACTCGCCCCAGAGCATCGAACGCGACGCCGGCGTGCTGACGCGCGTCGTCCGCGACCAGCTGCGCCAAACGGAGCTCGCCGGCGCGAAAAAAATCCCCCTCGACCAAAACATCGGCCAGCGCGTTTTGGAAGCGCTGTCGAAACAATTCGACGCTGAGCATGGCGGCTTCGGCTATTCCGCCGCCGACCCGTCGCGGCCCAAGTTTCCCGAACCCTCGAACCTGTTTTTTTTGGTCGACCGCGCCCAAGAGAACGACGAAAAAGCACAAGCCATGCTCGTGCGCACTCTCGAAACGATGGCCGCCGGCGGCATGCGAGATCATCTCGGCGGCGGCTTCCACCGCTATAGCGTCGACCGATTCTGGAGGATTCCGCACTTCGAAAAAATGCTCTACGACAACGGCCAACTGGCCAGCGTTTACGCCGAAGCCCATGCTCTGACCGACCGGCAAGATTTTCGCCGCGTGGTGGAGGAAATGCTGGCGTTTGTGCAGCGGGAAATGACCGCCCCCCAAGGCGGATTCTACTCCGCCCTGGACGCGGAGTCGGAGGGCGAAGAAGGAGAATTCTATCGTTGGAAAAAAGACGAAGTTCAAGCCTTGCTCAGCGACGAGGAATTCTCGCTATTCGCCGAAGTGTATGGCTTCGACCAGCCACCCAATTTCGAGGGATTTCATGTACCGCAATTTAGCCGACCGCTCAGCGAAATCGCCGCCGGCCTCAACGAAACAGAAAGCGAACTGGAGAAAAAGCTCGCGACCATTCGCGAAAAACTACTTGCGGCGCGCGACAAACGGCCGCGTCCGCTGACCGACACCAAAATTCTCACCGGCTGGAACGGCCTCATGATTCGAGGCTTCGCCGACGCCGGACGCATCTTCAAAAACCCCGCCTATCTGGCCGCCGCCGAACGGGCCGCGTCGTTCGTTTTGGAAAATTTGCGAGACGAAAACGGGCGGCTGCGGCGAACTTTTGGCGAGGGGCAGGCCCGACTCAACGCGTATCTCGATGACTACGCTTTTTTCGTCAACGGCTTGCTGGCGCTGCACCGCGCCACCGGCAAGGAACAATGGCTGCAAGCCGCCAAGGAGCTCACCGACGTACAACTCAAACATTACGAAGACCAGGAGCACGGCGGTTTTTTCTTCACCTCCGACGATCATGAAAAATTGTTGGTGCGGGAAAAAAACCCGGTCGACGGCGCGCGGCCCTCGGGCAATACGCTCGCGGCGGAAAATCTGATCTACCTCGCCAACGCCTTGGAGCAACCCGAACTTTTGGAGAAAGCCCGCCGCACCGCTGAATTCACCGCGGCATATCTCGAAGCTTCGCCCAGCCTCTCGCCGCGCATGGCCAGCGTGATAGCGCGCCTGGCGGAAACCCCAAAAAAAGAAACTGAATAAATCGAACCGGAGTCAGCCACGATGGTTCTTCAGGCATTTTGGTGGCCGCCTCCGTTTCTTCCGTCCTTCCCGCGCTGGCGGGAAGCTAGTGCAGCAAGCAAACTGTCTGGATTCCCGCGTGCGCGGGAACGACGGTGCGTCGGATTCCCGTCACTTATTTTCCGGCCGGTGTTTAACCACAGAGGGCACAGAGCACACAGAGGTTGATTCGTCGAACGCTGTTTTCAATTCATGAAGGCTTGGGCTCCTTTTTCTTCGTGGTCTCGGTGTGCTCTGTGGTGAATTTTTTTGTCGCGGACTTGCGTTTCGCGTCTTGTGAATGCTCACCATTGCCATTGCACACGCGTTTGACCGCGCCGTCGGTCGCCAAAAAGCCCGGCATTTTGAAAATGTCGGGCTTTTAACTCGGCAAATTCTCATCCGCCTCGTGTTCTAATCCGCTGCAATACGTCAGGCGGCAGCGGACCCGCCTCCGCGGCGGCAACGGCATCGTCGATATGCGAAGGTTCGCCGAAACCCACAATGGCGGAGGTTACGGCGTGATGGCTCCAGGCGAACCGTAACGCGATTTCCCTGAGGTCTGCCTCTGGCGCCAAGCGGGATAATAGCTGCTCGCCGCGGCGCCGGTCGCGCTCAAAAAGATCGAGCGGAAAGAATTGGGTTTTGTGCGTGTGTGTACTCGGCGGTTGGCCCGCCAAGGCGCCTCCGGCGAAAACACGAATGGCGAACACGCCCATATTATTTTGCTCGCACGCGGCGAACAGGTTTCCATAATTCGCTTCGGCGAAGTGTTCGGCGACGGCCTCTCCGGCGGACGGATTCAACACGTTGTACGGCGTTTGCAACGTAGCGAATTGACGAGGTTCAATAACCTCCCGCAAAGCCTCAGGCTGGCCAAGGCCGGTCAGACCAAGATGTTCGACCAACCCCTCTTGCTGCATGGCCTGCATCGCTTGCAGAATGCCGCCGCTGCGCAGCACATCGTCGGCCGTGACGGACGTCGGCTCGTCGCCCCGGCGTCTGGTGATTGCATTGTGCAATTGCAACAACGTCAGTTTAGAAACGCCCAGCCGTTCAAGGCTCCCTCGCAACGACTCCCTCACGGCGGTGGGGATATCATTCAAGTCGGCTTCGGTGAGGCGAACTTTCGTGGCCAGATGCACGGCGTTCCTCGCGCCGAGTTCGCCCAAGGCGGCGCCCAAACTGCGTTCCGATTGCCCGCCGCCGTACGTGGCGGCCGTGTCGAACCAGTCGATGCCGGCGTCGAGCGCGCGTCGAACCACTTCCACCGAGCGGTTCTCACCGGCGGTGGTCATGAGCGCCGCAACCGGCCCCGCGCCAAATGCCACCAAGGGAGCCTGGATTCCCGTTTTCCCCAACGTTCGATATTGCATGGACTGCTATCCCTCGCATGTGATTTCCACCCGCCTTGAAATTACCGCCCGATGCCGAGCGTTGCTTCGACCAACTGGCCGCCGGGAAGCGTTATTTTCAAGGTGGCCGGCGCCGTCGTTGTGGCGGGGGCGATGCGTCGCGCTCGTGGAGGCGGTCCGCTCTGGGGAAACAGTCGATATCGGCCGCCGGTGGTCGTGGGGAAACGCAGAAGATCGCCCTTGAGTAGCCTTGTGTTTTGGCCATCGTCCAGCAGGACGGGCTGTCGCCAGGGGTTTCGCAGGCGGCAGGCTTCGCCTCGTCGCGACTCTATTTCCACAAACGACAACCGGCCATCATGCACGGCGCCGCCGACCAAAAACCCGCCTCGCGCAAGCAAGCGGAAATCGGCGTTCCACTCCTTCGGCCAAGCCGGCAGAAGGCGGATGATTTCCACGCCGCCCGGCCGCGCCGAAACACTTTGCAGCAGCGCTTCCTGCAACGCCATGCTCAGGCAGCCCAGATGTTCGATCGAATGGGCGGTGGGCCCTTCGAATTCGCTCCAGCCGTTCGGTAGCGGCGCGAAAGCTTTTTGATAATAGCTGGCCAGAATCTGTGGAAGATGTTCGCCGCGTCCCAGACGGGCTTCGAGAATCGGCGTGCGAATGGCGGTTGCCAATCGGGCGCCGGCGAGCACATCGCGCCGGCCCGGCTCCAGGTCGGCAATCGCCTGAACGATGCGGTCGGTGTTGGCGTTTTTGGTTTCGAGCGTCCAATCTTCAAAGGGAAACACCGGCCAACCCAAGGCCGTCGCCGCATGATTATGGATTCCATTCACCTTGCCCAAATGTCCGACCGACCAAAGATCCTCCGCCAGCACGCCGCCCAGAATCGCCCGCGATTCAGGATCGGAACCGAGCGTGTAGGGAACCAACTCTTCGAGCATTTGCCGCCACTGGCCGCGCAATTCAGGATCGACCTCCAGTATTTGTGCGGCCCGAATTGCCAGCGGCGCCACGCCGCGAATCGCCGCCAGATCGACTTGCCCATCGTTCACGCCCCAGAACGCTTCATGCTGGTTGGTTCCGTAAATGTGGCGGAGTCCATCTGGCTCGGTGCGGAGCATCGTTCGATAAAATTCAGCTGCGCCGCGCAGCAGTGGATACGCATGCGAACGCAGCCAACGGTCGTCGCCGGTGTAGCGATAACGCCACCACGCCTGCACCGCCAGTTCGGCGCCCGACGACGCCATGTGGCTGATCCAGGTGTAGGCGCCTGCGGGGTTGGTGCGCGAGGCGACCACCGCCAAGCTGCATTCGTACTTGCTGAGTTTGGCGGTTAGCTCCGAGATGGCTGCGTCGGGCGTCGCCTGTAGAAAAAAATCGCGAAACTCCCGCCCTGCTTCGGCGGGCAGAACCAGCGGGCCATCGAAGGGCGTGGTTTCGGGAAAAAATGCGCCTTTGGCGCCCCAACGCTGTTGGCTGGCGCGTCGGGCGTCGGGCAACTGTTTCACATACATGTTGAAAAAAGGATCGGTCAGATCGATTGCATCGGCGGCGTAGAGCGGGAAGTAAGACGCTTCGGTGGTCCAGACCCAGAACTGCGCGCCCCAGTTGCGTTTGTCGCCATCGACGGAAAAGATCGAGCCGTTCCACTTCGGCGGCAGCGCCCCGCGCGAGGAACTGGCCATGTAGTAGAGGTGCAGATTTCGCAGCCGGCCGACAAAATCAGCCACGCCGCCGTCTGCATCATCGTCGCTTGAAAGAGCAACAAAGGTGCGCGACCAAAACGACGACCACCACCGCGCATGTTCCACTTGCAGGTCGTGGTGCGACCGCGCGGCTGCTTGCCGGGCAAGCCGGCTGGCGGTCGTGACGATGTTCTCCTCTCGCGACCAAGACGCCGCGCTGGCGATGTGAATCGTTCTCTTGCCCCGCAATGCCGGCGCGGTAATGAGGCAGGTTCGCTCATCGACGCGCTGCGCCCGCCCGCCGCCTCCCGCCAACTGCACGGCCACTGCGGCGCCGGAGTGATAATCTTGCTCGTCAAAATTCCGCACCAGCAGCACTTGATCTTGCTCCAGCGAAAATCTGTATTCCGCCCGATGCGCGCCGGTTGTGGCCAATGGCGGACGCCACATCGAAACAGTAATTCGCAGCGGTTGCGGCTGCTCGCGACGGTCGTCTATTTCCAGGGAGAGTACGTCGGAATCGGCCGAGACAAAACATCGTGCAGAAACTTCCTCGCCGGCAACGGTGCTTTGGGCGTCGTACAGAGAGAGCCGCTGCGAGAATGCAGGGCCGGCGCGAAATGGCTGGCCGCCGACGTCGACTGAAACCCGACAGCAGGCGCCGCAATAGTCGGTCGCTCCGGCAAAGGCGCCGCCGGCGTGATGTTTGTTGACCGCAAACACATCGTTCCGATTGATCTGCATTTCGACGCCGCCGGGCGTGGTCCAGACCATGGTTCCCATTTTTCCGTTGCCAATCGGCTGGCCTTGCACGGCCGCCGGCGCGGGACGCAGGTAAATAAGATCGGCCTGTGAAACCACGGCGCGGTAGTCGACCTGCAAGAGCGATTCGCTACGCGGCGGCGCGGCCTGCACCAAGGTAATCTGGCTGAGCCAAACGAAGGCCGCCATGGCTGCGGTTGGCACAAACACCCACCTGCGAAGCCAATGGAAACGGCTGGTGGAAGACTGCATAAGAATTTGGTCCTGGTGTGATTTTGGCGTCGGCGCAGGCTTCCAATCGTAGCCGAAGCGGGGAGGGCCCGCATCCGGATTACCCATAAACGTTCAATCGCAAGATGCACGGGAACCTCGCGCACCGTCATTCCCGCGCAGGCGGGAAGCCTAGCATCGGCCGGGAATTAACGGTCGCTTTTCCGCCGCCTGCGCGGAGCAATCCGTTACCGATTTTGGACGGCCAATTCTTCGCACCTTCGTGTGAGAAAAAGGGGCGCGCGAAGATGCGGAGAACACGAAGAAGGACGGGCGCCCTGAATGGTTCTGCAATGATTTTAGGCGAGCGGCGGAAACTAACTTACCCGCACGCAGCGGGAGTCCGTGAGTTTTTTGGTTCCCCGCCTGCGGGGGAATGACCGTTTGCTGATTCACTCGCTTGCGCTTCGTGCTTGTATTAGGCGAGCGGCAGATAAAAACTTACCAATTGTCAGACGGGCGGGAGTGCCCGTCATACTGGGAGCGACTGGTAAATTTCCATCTGCCACTCGCCTTAATGGGGCATTCCGCTGCCCAATTACTATTGTCCAATAACAATTGACAATTCTCCTCCTCTTCTTTCCATCTTATCTTCCGGTGCGTTCGGTGGCCAAAAAGCGACGGCCGGTTTGCAGTTGCAAACGATCGCGGGTGGGAGCAAAGGCTCGCAGACGAACGCCGTCTTGGCTGGCTTCAAAAACACCGCCGCCCGGCGCCGCAAGGCGAACGTGAACCAAGCCATACGATCCTAACTGCGAATCAAATTCGGGGTGGCTGCGGCGAAAAGGCAAACGCACGGTATACCCCAATTCGTCTTGCTGTTCGGCTTGCAGGCGAATCGTCCAACGTTCGAGTTTGAGCGTCGGCAGTCCTCCGGCGCCGGGTTGCTCCGAAAATGATGCTTCTCGCGGCCCGAAAAGCTCCACGGTTAAAACGCCACGCGCGTCGACCAAACGACCGCTGGCGTCGAGCGGTTGAATGTTCATGATCAGACCATCGGATTCGACGTCGGCATCCCAATTAGCAAGACGCGTATCGAATTGAACCGACTTGACCGGCGGCGCCATGCCCAGCCAACGTTGGGCTTTCTGGCTGTCGGACAAGGTAGCATCGTCGTTCTCACGGTACTGCGTTGCCATGGGTGTTGGGCTGCGGCGTTGCAGCGCTAAATCGTCATCAACATTAGCCGCGATTTCGCGAAGCTCCGGCAGGGAAACCTTGCGGCCATCGACCGACGCGTTCGTAATTGCCGACCACGAAAGCGGCCGCAGAATCATCGTCGAACGATTTCCGAACCGCAGCCAGAGGATTGCCTGATTGGAGCGCGACGAAATCTGGGCGGTGAACGAGCGGCCGCTTTTGAGTCGGACGGCCACCTCTTCCGCCGTGGAGCGACTGGCCAGAGCCACGTCGAACAGCAGGGCTAACAAGAGGAATTTCGCTAAATAGCGACCTTGAAAACCAAAAATGGCGGTTGTGCGTTTGGTTTCGATAGGTGCGTGCGTTGTTTTCATGGGTTTTTTCTCGCGGAGTGGGATCTGACTCCGATAGAAAGCAAGCCTCGCGCCGACGCACCCTATTTCCCCATTGGGAACTCTCATGTTGTTTTACAGTAAGTAGTTACACCGAACACGAAAGGCGAATCGAAAGCCCCGCCCGTGGCGAAAACACCACCGGTCGATCAAAACGCGTTGCCGGAATGCAACAGATGTCTGGCGAACCAGGAATTCGATTGCTTCGACGATCGGCCAACGGTATAAACGGGGGTGCGATTATGGATATAGTCTGGCCCGCCTTCCTCCCTCCAGAACGCCGCCCCAGCCAGAGTTTTGGTTTTTAGGGCGACACAAATGCGGCGGGTCCGTTCTGACTCGAACCCTTTCGATTCACGCCCCACCAACGGAGACCTCCCGATGTTCCGAATTGACGCCGGCAGCGCAGGCAAGTATTGCGATGGAATGAATCGGCGGAGTTTCGTCCAATTGGGTGCGGCGGGAATGGCCGCCGCGGGGCTTTCCGGCATGCTGCCCGCCCGCGCGGAAGCCGCCGCGCGAACCGGCGGAAAAAAAGAGCACTCCGTTATCTTGCTATGGCTCGATGGCGGTCCTGGGCACATGGACACCTACGACATGAAGCCCGATTCGCCGGCCGAATTTCGCGGCCTCTGGCGACCCATTCGCACCAACGTGCCGGGTATTGAAATCTCGGAACTGTTTCCCAAGCAAGCCCAGGTGGCCGACAAATTTTCGATCGTGCGTTCGTTGCATCACGATACGGGCGACCATTTCGCCGGCGGTCATCGCATGCTGACGTCCAAGGCAATGGGCGTCAGCGGCGCCAACAATGCGGGGCGTTTTCCCTCGCTGGGCGCGATCATCACTCATCAACGTAGGCACTTGCCCTCGGAAGTTCCGCCGTATGTTTCCGTGCCGGTGGCGTCGAGCATTGGCTTGCGTCCTGGGTATTTCGGCGGCAACTTGTTGGGTGTTCAGTGCGACCCGTTCCAAACCGGCGGCGATCCTAACAACGCCAATTTCAAAGTGCAGAATTTGAATTTGGCGAAAGGGCTGACCATCGATCGTTTAGACGACCGAAAACATCTGCTCAAACATCTTGATCAGATGACGCGCGCCGTCGACTCCAGCGGAACGTTCAGCGCCATGGACCGCTTCGACCAACAGGCCTTTGAATTTGTTTCTGGTGAAAAGGCTCGCTTGGCGTTTGACGTGAGTCGTGAAGACGACAAAATTCGTGACGCCTACGGCCGCAATGGTTGGGGCCAAAGCACGATGTTGGCCCGCCGCTTGGTGGAGGCGGGGTCGTCGTTCGTGACGGTCCACTTCGGCGGCTGGGATCATCACTGGAATCTGCAAGCGGGCATGGAAAGGTATTTGCCGATGGTTGATTCGGCGGTATCGGCGCTGCTCACCGACCTCGACCAACGCGGTTTGTTGGAGTCGACCGTGGTGATGCTTTGCGGCGAGTTTTCTCGCACGCCGCGCATGAACAACGGCGGCAACGGCGGCGCCCCGCTCAGCAAGGGAACGCCGGGCCGCGATCATTGGGGCAATTCCATGTTTTGCCTCTTGGCGGGCGGCGGCATCAAGGGCGGGCAAATCGTCGGCTCGACCAACAGCAAGGGCGAACGCCCGGCCACCCGACCCGTGCGGCCCGAAAACATTCACGCCACCGTGTATAAATGCCTGGGAATCGATCCTCACCTTCGCATTCTCGACCTGCGGAGAATCCCCCGCGCCGTGCTCGACGACCCCACGCCGATCTCGGAACTGTTGTAAGGCGTGCGGCAGATGAAAATTTACCTAATACAAGCACGAAGCGCAAGCGAGTGAATCAGCAAACGGTCATTCCCGCATAGGTGGGAACCCAAAAAAAATCACGGACTCCCGCTGCGTGCGGGTACGTTATTTTCCGCCGCTCGCCTTAGCAACGTGAATGCGTTGGCTCCCCGACAGAAAGTTTTTTTTGCAGGCGACGGAGCATCTGGAACTCATCAGATAACTCGCTTTGCGCACCGACATCGAAAACGCTTGACGTTGGTTAGTAAGTTCTCTGGGGACGCCAGCCTTTTCGCGCCGCCACCCAAACGCAAGAACCCAAAAGTGGGGCGACCTCGAGTCAAAGGCAAAGCTTTACCCTCACCAAGCGCCGGTGGTTGCTAAGAACTCCTAACATAACCCCTGTTTGGCGTTTCGAACACGGAGTTTGATGCTGACTTTGTTTTGCCCCAGTTGGACGTTGAGTTTCTTGACTGGAGGATAAGCTAGTCACTAGAACGAACGTCGTGGCTGGATTGCGCCAGGAATGCACCGCAATTGAATTAAAAGCCCGGCATTTTGAAAATGCCGGGCTTTTTTGAGCGACAACCAGGAACTTATTTCGGGACGGTTCCTAACTTTTCTTTTCTTCCTCTTCGGGTGCTTCCGCTGGTTCGGAATCGAGGCCCAGCGCTTCGCGAACTTTCTCTTCGATTTTTGGCCCGCGAACGTGGAGCATCATTACCTTGCCTTCGCGGTCCAACAGGATGACAAACGGAATGCCCTCCACGCCGGCGTTTTCCGCCATAGGATTGGCATAACTTTCGGCGGCGGGGTCGGCGCACATCACGGTCTGCCATGGCAGCGGCTCGGCGGCCAGATATTGATCGGCTTCTTCGATGTTTTGATCCATGTTCACGCCCACCACTTCAAAGCCCATCTCACGATACTTTTCGTAACTGGCCTTGATATTGGGGAATTCCTCCCGGCAGGGGCCGCACCAACTGGCCCAGAAATCGACCAACACGAATTTCCCCCGGTAGGAATCCCAATCAAACTTCTGGCCGCCAAATTCCTTGTTGCTCTTATGCACGGTTCCTTGAATGTCGAACTTCTCGCCAATCAGCCCGACGCGTTTGCCGGCGCGTTCGAGGGAGGCGCCAAGCCCCGCCGCCAGTTCCTTGTCGGCATGGTCGGCAAACGCCAGGGTTGCTTGAGCGATCAGGTGTTTCGCGGCTTCGTATTGATCGGTTTGCTCCAAATAGGGCAAGGATTGCGATATATATTGGGCGGTCGTTCGGCCGGGTTTGCCGCTGAGTATTTGTTCGACGGCCGCCTTGAAGGCGTCGAGCGAGCCTTCCTTACCGGCAATCAGGTTTTCAACTTTCCCGTTGAAATCGGTTTGGATGAATTGCGCGTGCTCAAGCAGTTCGTTGGCTTGATCGGCGAAATCGGTTTCCTGAAACGCTTCGCCAACCTTCTGCAGCAACTGGCCGGCTTCCTTGGAAAGACCCAAACTATTGAGCGCCGAGGCAGCTTGCCGGCTGAGCATGATGATGGTGTCGTCGCGTTCTTCGCTGGCTAGCAACGGATCGAGCGCCGCGCCCAAGGCAGCCGGGTCTGCCGACTTGCCGGCGGCGGTGTCTTCGATAGCGAATCGGTACGACATCAACTTGCCCATCCACGCGATTTTCGGCGACTTGTCGTCGGCCAACGTCGCGGCAAACGTCCGCATGTCTGCGTCGTCTTCAACGATTCCCAATTGCGTTTGAATTTGGAAGCCTTGCATTTTGGTTTCGGCGCCGAAGTAGCGAAGTTCGTCGGGAACGTCGTCGGCGAGGAGTTTTTCAGCGGCGCCAATCAGCGAGGGCACAAACGGTGTGATACGCTGGCGGGCATCGGCTTCCGATTGCGCGCCTTGCACCGATCGCTGCATTTCGGAAATAAGGTTTTCGATATATTCCTTGATTTTTTCCGGCGGTCCGGCTGGAATGGCGGCCACTTCCGGCGCGGCGCTGGCCGGCGGTTGGCTGGGCGGTTTGACAGGCGACGCGGGAGCGGGCGGCGTTTCCGCTGCGCCCCCGACGCTGGCAGCGGGAGAAGAAGTCACCGCCTCCGGTGCGGAAGATGCGTCAGAGGCGGGGCTGGAAGCGGCGTCTTCGGCAGCAGTGTCTTCGGCAACGGAAAACTGACTGGTTGCGGAACTGACTTCCGTGGAGCCGGAATCGCCGCAGCCTGCGGTCGCCACCACGACGGCCCCCAGGGCGATTAAAAGAGCAAAGGTTTGATAGAAACGGGTCATTCAAAATCTCCTCGAATCGCCCAGATTTAGGGGAGGGATACAGACGGCGCCGCCTGGGCGAGTGGCGACGATTCGATATTGTAGGCGAAAGGCCGTTTTCTGTCCTAGTGCGAATTTTCCGCTACGCGGGATTTATCGTCGTAAGGCGTTTGGTAAAAAAACGTTGCAGCTTACTTACCTAAAACGCAATATACCAATATATGCTGCGACGATTCTTTGAGCCACGCCCTGAATGCCGCCAGGCCTCCCAATCGCTCGACATCCGACGCCCAGCGAGTATAATAAGGGTTCACATCTCAAGCAGTTGGACTCACGAATATGTCTCAAGACCCCCAGCAGATTTCCTCGGTTTTCCGGATTGACGTTTCAGCCGATCCTCCGCCCGCCTCTTCGGCCGCCAATGGCCAAGGCGGCATGGTGATCGAATTGCTTCGCCAAATGGTTTCCAGCCAAGAGCGGCAGAATAAGTTGCTGGAGGGTTTGGTGCAGCAAATGGGGGCGCAGCAGCGTCAGCGGGCTCATGAACTCAGCCAGTGGAAACAGTCGAACCCCACGCTGGCTCGAGAGTGCCGAATTGCGGCGGAGCGTCTGGGAGAGGTGCAAACCAGGTTCCTGGAAACCGTGACGGAAGAAATCCAAGAGTCGGCTGAGCACATGCTCGATGGCGAGTTCATGCTGAACGAATTTGTCGACCGTTTTGGTCCTCGTTTGGCGCATCTTAACGGCGTGCTGCAAACGCTAGCACAACTGAGCAGCGCCTCGGAGCCGACCGAACTGCCGTCCTAGAAACATTCCTGAATTTACCTACCGAATTAAAAGCCCGGCATTTTCAAAACGCCGGGCTTTTTTGCGCTACCACCGGGAACTTGTTTCGGGACTGTCCCGCGCGGGTGTTTTCAACCCGCGTTCGCTGGAAAGGCCGCATCGAGCGAAGCGTTGCTGTGCAAGGCTTGGCGTCAATACCTGTTCTGCGGCTCGTAACCCCGCCGCTCGATAGACTCTCCCGCCGGCGCCGGTAGCGTCGATACTCAAAACACGCATTTCGCGGGACGATTTTCTCCGATCCGGGGCGTGAGCCGTGAGGCATTGGGTTGGGGCGGCGCAGATCGCCCTTTTATCAAAAGCGGCCGATCCCTACAATCCTCGCTGGAATTGGCCCGAACCGGTGGTTTCGCTGCGTTGCGACTCCGAATTACGGCTCCAAACCGCGTGAAAATTTTCTCGATGCTCACGATGTCGAACCATGGAAGGTAAAACGAGCTATGAATAGTGTGGTTCGATCAGCGGTTGTTTTGTTGGTGCTCGGCCCCGCCCTCACCGGGTGCAATCTCGCCAGACCGCGCTGGTTTTTTCCCGGCGACATGCAAACCCAGCAGAGTCGTGCGACCGTGCATGACCCGTATGGACAGCCCAATTTAGGGCCCGATGTTTCCGACCAGGTTCGCCCCCGGGAGTTTGATCGCCCCGCCCCGCAAGCGGTGCAAGCCCAACCAGATGCAAGGTTCTGGCAGCGATATTCACCCTGGTAGCGTGTCGCTAAAAAAGCCCAGCTGTTGTTAAAAAAGCCCAGCTGTTGTTAAAAAAGCCCGGCATTTCAAAAATGTCGGGCTTTTTAATTCGCCGCGTGAATTTCGGGCGCCTTCCTAACCCCGATCTTTAATCGGAACCAACGACCGCTTCGTCGCTCCGGTGTAAACTTGGCGGGGCCGGCAAATTCTCTTGTGCGGCGATTCGTGCATTTCCACCCAATGCGCCAACCAACCCGGCAGACGGCCAATCGCAAACAGCACGGTAAACATTTGCACCGGAATGCCGATCGCGCGGTAGATCACGCCGGAATAAAAGTCGACGTTAGGATACAGCTTGCGCTCCACGAAATAAGGATCGCTCAGGGCTACTTCTTCGAGTTGTTGAGCCACTTCAAACAGCGGATCGCTGATCTGTAATTTAGCCAGCAGTTTATCGCAAGCCTTCTTAATGATGCGGGCGCGAGGATCGAAATTCTTGTAAACCCGGTGGCCGAATCCCATCAGGCGGAAGCCGCTGTCGCGGTCTTTGGCCATATCGACATACTTCTTCACGTTGCCGCCATCGGCGATGATCTGCTCCAACATATTCACACAGGCTTCGTTGGCGCCGCCGTGCAGCGGGCCCCAGAGAGCGCTGATGCCCGCGGAAATCGAGGCAAAAAGGTTGGCGTCTGAAGAACCCACCATGCGCACCGTGGAGGTGCTGCAATTCTGTTCATGGTCGGCGTGAACGATCAGCAGCAAATTCAAGGCGTCGACAAAATCAGGGTCGATTTCATAAGGTTCGCTGGGAACGGCGAACATCATCTGCAAAAAGTTTTGGCAGTAATTCAGATCGTTTTGTGGATAGATAAACGGTTGCCCAGTCGATTTTTTATAGGCATAGGCGGCGATGGTCGGCAATTTCGCCAACAGACGGTGCGTCGAGACCTCCACCTGCCGAGGGTCGTGAGGATCGAGCGAGTCTTGGTAAAACGTGCTCAAACCGCTCACCACCGACGACAAAATCGCCATCGGGTGGGCATCCCGGGGAAAACCGTTGTAGAACGTGCGAATGTCTTCGTGCAACATGGTGTGTTGCCGAATCGAGGTGCGGAATTCTTCGATTTCCTGGCTGGTGGGCAACGCGCCGTAAATGAGCAGGTAACAAACTTCGACAAAGTCGCAATGTGCGGCCAACTCTTCGATGGGGTAACCACGATATCGGAGAATGCCTTTTTCGCCATCAAGGTAGGTCACTTCGCTGGTGGTCGACCCGGTGTTGACGTAGCCGTTATCGAGCGTGATCAGCCCTGTCTGGGAGCGGAGTTTCGAGATATCCAGAGAGCGTTCGTTCTCTGTCCCGATAATAACGGGTATTTCGATCTCTTTGTCGTCCAGGAGGATTTTTGCGGGATCTGGCATAGTCTAACAATCCTTGGGGTCTGGTGCCGGAGGAGGCGATTCCGGCGCTTTGCCGGTCCCTGCTCATGCCAGCAGTCTACCCGCCCAAGACGCTTTCGACAATTCACCCTCCGCAACGACGCCGGCCCACCCTAGTTTTCAAAGTGAAATGCCCAGATTTTCGGTCGGCTATTTCGTTTTCGGAGTTGTTTTCGCATTCCATGCGATGTTCTCCCTCATTCAAGAAGCTGCACCCCGACAATCCTACTCACTGCGGTTCGGCACAACATCCCCCAATTCCCCTTTGAGCTTTTTCCGCCACGCTGGGCGCCTGGGCGCTACAAAACCTGACATGCATGCAAAAATTTGTCGCCGATCGCTGACTGCCGAACCGCTGGACGACCTGAGTCAGAATACCGCCTTGAGCAACCCCCACCCTTAAGCTAGAATTGTGCAGCATCACTGATCCCCTGTAGCTCAGTTGGTAGAGCAGGCGGCTGTTAACCGCCTTGTCGCAAGTTCGAGTCTTGCCGGGGGAGCTATGTACACTTGTATAGTATCGCACGGAGTCGCAATACCCTGCAAAACAAGGGGTTTCCCGCTTTCGGGTATTTCCTCTTGCGAGCCGTTGCGACCCTTTACGTGCGCTTGCTGTGCCGCTTTCTGTGCCGCGCACCCAGCAGGTGGCTTTTCAAGGGTCGCCTTCTCGTAGTCGTCATCGGTGGTTCGCCAATAATGTTTCACCGCGACCATGGCAGAATGACCAAGCCACTCCGCCGCGACATGTGCCGGGAATTCGTTCGCCAGTTCGGTTGCCCGGCTGAGTCGCAGGTTTTGAAACAGCTTCTCCCACGGAATCAGGCCAGCCCGCTTGATGATTCGCTCGAACTGTGTTCGTAAGTTCTGCTTGGCGTTTGTGTACCGGGTGATGATTCGGCTCTCGCCTTCTTCCGCTTGCTCAAACGCAGCCTCAAGATGTGGCTTCAATTCCGGGAATATGGGAATCCACCGCTCACCCTTGCCTTCGTGGTGTGCCGTTTTGGGGGAAGTGACAAGCAATCGTTGCCGCGACCAATCAACGTCCTCCCACGTCAACGCAAGATGTTCTGAGGGGCAACGCAAGCCGCCAAACCGGGAAAGAGCGAAAATCAATCGCCATTGCCCGTCTGGGCAGGCTTCGAGAATTTTCTGGGAGTCTTCCCGGCTGAGGAAATAATCGCGTTCTCGATTAGCGCCGACGGTCACTTTCTGTTTGACGAACGGGTTTCGTGTTATCAGTTCGTGGTCTATCGCCACATTCCAAAACTGTTTCGCCCTGCCGCATCGACGTCGCACGGTGTTGCTGGCAAGCCCGCGACCAATTAAATCACGGCGAAAGTTGTCCGCGTCGCCTACGGTAACTTCGCCCATCGGCTTATCGGCGCCGAAGAAGTTTACAAGGTCGGTTCTCACACGTCGAAGGTGGTCGATGGTTCCCGACTTCGCGTCGTTTCGACCGTTGATATACGAATTGATGAACTCGCCCAACGTCGCTATTTCCGGCCTTGGAATCAGCCCCGCCGCCGCCAGTTTCTCGGCCAGTGTTGGTTCAAGACTTGCCACCCACTGGGCCGTATCAGCCTCCACGGCATGGCCTGCAATCTTTGAAGACAGCAAATGTTCCACTCGATACTTCACGCCCTCGGCCGCACGAATGGATAGCTTGCCGAGTCTGATCGTTTTGCGTCTTCCATCGGGGGCCACAAACAGAATCCGCTTTCGCCCGCCGGGATCTTTGCCGATCGATGCCATTTTGCTTTACCTGCTTTCGTTCAATGGTTGCGGCTTGGTGCGATGGAGTGTCTTATCGGACGTATAACGCATCGAGTCGCCGCAAGGTAGTTTCAATCATTACTCAGTTCGTCGGCTCACTCAAGGCAAACCTGGGGCGTTGTTTTTCACCACCGGCGGGTTTGCCGGGTGCTTTTGGGTGGGTCGCATCGTTGGCATCGCCAGTTGCCCGCTATGGATTGCCGCAGTTCGAGCGTTCCGCATTTCGGGCAGGGCGTCAGTTCGTCGGGGTCGACGCAATCCAATGGCCAGCCGTCGGGGCCAAGTTCCAGGGCCTCAATAGTTTCGTCTTGGTCGACCGTCGGGGCCTCGGTTGGGGTCATCAACATCTTCGGGCCTCCGTAGCACGAAATTTGAGTCGGGACGCGCGGGACGCGCGGGACGCTTGGGACGCTTTGTTTCCATTGTGTTTGCTTCACACATGGGGAGCGCTTTTAAGATTTTCGCCTGAAAGGGTTACAATGGGCTCAAAGCGTCCCAAGCGTCCCGCGCGTCCCGCATCCGTATTGAATTCGGGTATCTAGGTCAGATAGGCAATCAGAATCACCCGATTCGTCGCCAATCCAGAGGAAACCGCGACTAAGGTGGCGGGACGGGTTCGCCATGATTTTTGTCAGTCGTCCCTCTTTTTGCATTTGGTTGAGCGTGCGGCTGACCGCCGTGGTTGTCTTCGATCTGTCACCGGTCGCGGTGCGGAACCAATCCGTAGCTATGGTGGTCGGAATGTGAATTCGATCGGTGTCGGCGTCGTATCCAAGATCTTCCAGCCGCTCACGGAAGTAGTCGGCGATGATGGCAGACTCTTCTTCCTCCACGTCTGCCGCCGCCTGCCGCTCCATGTACGCCGCCTGGGCGTCTCCGGGCTCCGGCAGACGTTCGATAACCTCACGCTCCCACGTCGCCCAGCGGGTGAATTTCGCCAGCGGGAAACGCTCTCGCTGAAAGAATGCGGCGATGTCCGCCAGGATCGCGGCGTGATTGTCGGCGATGAACGCCCGCGTTTTCTCTTCCCAGTCGCCGGACCGTGTAGGTCGCGATATTTGAACGGTAATGACGCGCTGCGCCATGTCGGTCGAAAGAGACGCGCCGTTCAGCGTGAGCAACCACACAAGCATGTTGGGACGTTCAAAGTCGCCATGGTAAAGTTGCCGTCCGCTGATGATCGGCGCCGTTATCAGTCCCTCCAGATCATCCCACGAAAATTTCAGGCTTTTGATGTTGTCGAGAACAACCACGCGCTTCGTGAGACTGGAAGGCGTCAGCAACCGCTCCTTCAGCTTGGTGATATCTTCCCCATGCGAAACCTGCAACGCTCCGCCAGCCACCAAGGAAACCATTTCCGCCAACTTGGTCTTGCCGCTGCCCCGGCCATCGTCGGACGTGATTACCCATGCTGGGCGTGTTCCGCCAGCCGTCCCAAGAAATGGCGTTACGAACATCGCCAATATCAAATCGCGGTCGATGTCGGTTGTCGGGTTGAAACGGTCGACCAACGCATCGAGCATTTTTCCGTCGCCCGGTTGAACCGTTTTGCATGAGTAATAGTGCCCAGCCATCGGCGGGAAATGCGGCAGATTTTCGACGGCTTTGTATTGTGTCGCTGTTCGGCGAAGTTCATGAAATAGCTCGGCTTTGCCCACGGCCGTGGCGCCATTCCGCCAATCGACGCCGCCCTTTTGACGCTGGAAGTATCCGAACAGCGCTTCACATTTTGTAAGGAAATTGACGCCATGCTCGTCGTCGACAAACAGCGCATCGTTCATGCGGCGCGGCCAATTGCCGGTTGCGTTTGCGGTGGCGTCCAGGATTTCGTTTATGTGCGCGGGGACGGAAACGGTTTCATCTTCCTCGTTTACAACCTCCTTCATGTTAGATATTCGGCTTCCGCTTGCTGATTCATTGCTTTGCGGCGGTTTCCACTCCGGCGCCTCTTCGATAATTCGTCGCACAACCTCTTCGCCTTGGCTGGCGAGCACGTCGCGAACGTCGTCGCCTTTCGATTCGCGATACCCAGTCGGCAACGTCGCAATTTTCACCGTTGCCGCCATGCCGTGAAGCAATGCCGCCGTCATGTTGGCGCCGTCTTCACCTGCTTTATCGCGGTCGGGAACAATCACGACGTGAACATCGCGGAAGAGCGGTTGAAACTTCTTGGCGAGCCTTGACGTTGGCAGACCGCAGGCGTTGAAACCGACACCGACCAACGCAGCGGAGTCTTTGCAGCCTTCGACCAAGCACCACGTTTCGTCGGGCTTCGGCGCCCGCGCCGGAAGGAACAACCCCGCCGAACCTTTGCCCGCTTTGAAGAAACCCTTGTCTTTGGGGGTCAAATCAAAGTGAGCATGCACGACACCTTTTTCGTTATAAACATCGACGCGAACAACTTTGCCAAATCGACCGTCGACCACCTTCACACCAAACTTCTCGAACGCGTCGCGCGGCATGCGTTTGGATCGGCAAACTTGGTCTATCAAGTCGACCGCCGCAGGCTTTCCGTTGGCTGGCGCGGCCGTGCCAAGATGCTCAGCTACCGCACTGATCGCCTCGGGGAAGCTCCAGCCGTTTAGCCATTGCAACGCGGCGAACCCGTCACCATTTTCCTGGTTGAAACACTTGTTGCAGAAGCAGGCGCCCGCGTCGGCATCGATCATGCGGAAACGGTCAGTGCCACCGCACTTTGGGCATGGGTGATGCCGACCATCGAGCGATGATTCATCGACACCGCCAAGGTGGCAAAGTATTTCAACCCATCGCCCGGCTGCCGCATGTTTCACGTCGGCGGCTTCGTGGCTTTTTTGGATCATTGGGCGCCCTCCATCACGGAGGTTGCCAATGCCCGATTTTCCCGCCATCGTCGGCGAGCCACAAGAAAGAGGAATCTACTGGTATATTCACCCGCCCGGCGATGATCTCCCACCAGGGCGACCGGCAAGCCCAACGCCTCCCAACCGGCGAGCGAACCCAACACCATTCGCGGCGTGATCTTCCCTCGCCATTCGCCCTCTTCAAGCTGGCGGTAGGTCGCCTCGACAATCAACAGGCGACTCGGGAACGCAAGCAAGCGGGCAACTTCGCGGTCGAATCGCTCCCGTTCACGACCGACGCAGCCAATCAGATCGGGCAAACTTTTTCGTTCGACCGCCACGATGTGTTCGAGCCCAACCACCGAATAATCGCCAGTGGTCAACCCCGCCGTGGTCGTCTGCAACGGCGCCAAATCGAGCGGCGTTTGCTCCCGCGAATCGACCACCGCCCAGACCTGATCGGGCTTCAACTCCGCCGGCATCTGTCGCCGAAGCGTGCCCCTTTTTTCCGCTTGTGGCGGCTCTTTGGGAGTGCTCATACTGCGCCCCCTTTCGCTTCCGCCGCAATCCAGGCTTGCAGTTTGGTCAGAGGATACCGCACAGATCGCCCCATTTTGATATGCGGAATCTCGCCGGCATGGGGCATCGACCAAAGTTTGCGGGGGCTAATGGCCAAGGCCTGGGCGGCGTCGGCCGGCGTCAGAAGCAAGGCCGGCTTGGCGGGGGTGCTATTATGCATCGTCGCCCCCTTGCCGCGTATTTGCAGCCTCAGAGGCCAGCACTTCCTCAACCGCCGACGGATTGAAGAGATGGCGCCGGCCAGCTTTCAAACAGGGGACTTCGCCGGCGTCGGCCTGGGTGCGAAGCCAATTTTGGGTGACTCCCAGCCGCCGCGCCATGCGCGCTAAAGAAAGTAGACTCATCACATTTTCCTCTGAAGAGAAGAATTGCCGGCCACCATCGGTCGGCGCTGCGATGAATCATAGAAAATCAGTTGTGCGCTAGACGCGCGCTACCTGATGAGTTTCATGCGCCTTTGGTGTTTTCTTCCGCTAATCGCTTTGTCCCCTTGGTTTCGCCCAAAACAATCAGCGTGTTCCATGCCGGATGTTTGCGGAACAATACCGACAACCGGGCCGGCGGGGCGTCATGATCGACTGCCGATAACAGCGTTTCATCGCCAACGTCGGGCGTTCCGTTCTCCCAATTCTCATAAAGGCATTTCACGACCGGGGCTTGATTCGCCGTAAAACTGTAAACTTCTCCAAACCATCGCAATGATCGAAAGTCGGGCGAATGCGCTGTGTCGACGCCGCCGCCACCTACTTCATCCGCACAAATCAGATCGCGAAGCGCCAGTAACTCCTTAATGGCCTGAGGAACGCTGAAATTTTCCTCCTTACGTGAGGGAAGATTCGTCGCTCCCTTTCGACGCAGCAACCTCACCAGAACGAAGGCGTCGTGGTAATCATCATCACCAGACCACGGCTCCATTTGTCGGCCGTCTCGATCATCGAGCAGCACTCCCAAATTCTCCAAAAGTATAATCGTCCAGTCGAGCCATTGCCGAACGGCCGCAGGTTCCAAGCTCACTGGGCAGAAAAACCCACGCCAATCGCTTGGAAGCCAATCCGGCCGCTCCTCCGGCATAATACCCGGCAGGTCAGACCGAAGCTCCACAATGAGAGGAAACTTGTCGTGAACAGGGCGATAATCTGCCATAAGAAAGTGTCCTTCAAAAGTCCCGCCGCCGCGCAGGAGAAAGACACTAATCCAACGCGGCGAACGGGAGAAAAGCCGGGTAGCAACTCCCAGCGATGAAAATCCTACATCAAATCTCACGCTTGAAACACACTCCCCCCGAGACTCCCGCCAACCATCTACACTCCCTTCCCCCTTACCAAATGAATACATTGTCAATCTTAGCCAACAAAACACTCTTGTTTCTCCGCTTCAACCGGAAAGCAAACTACCCTCGAACCCATCAGAAACTAAAGCTCCAAGGGCGGAACAACCTCCCCAAGTCGGTTCGAAGAACCCCAAGAAAACCCGTTGCGCTTAATGCGCAATGCCGTTCCCCCTAGAATGAACCGTCCCAAATCAAAAAAAACCTACGGCATGTAGGTACAAACCCTTGGGGGCGCGAATGGGTTCCCCGGCACCCCTTCCCCCTTTTGGAAGCCCTGAGAATCGCCCCCAGAGAGGCGGCGGGCATTTTGCCACGCCCAACTCAATCAGATCGCTCGGACGCCCGCAAGGCATGCTCAGAGGCCGCCCAGCGTGCAATCCTTCTCGCACTCTGCCCGCAACCCCTCAAGCTTCCCAGGCGGCTCGTTCGTCGCCAAGTAGATCAGCCAACTGGCTGGCCAGCCCCCAGCGTAAATCGTCGGCAATCTGCTACAAATCGCCGCCGAACGCTCGCCGAACGCACGCCAGACGCACCCACGTCTTCCTAACAGCCCGGTTTTCCAGCGGTTTTCTCGATATATTAGATTCTCCCAGGGGGCTTCCGAAAGGCTTCCGAAAGGCTTCCGAAAGGCTTCCGAAAGGCTTCCGAAAGGCTTCCGAAAGGCTTCCGAAAGGCTTCCGGTAGGTTTGCTTGACGTTTGCTTGACGTTTGCTTGACGTTTGCTTCAACCATCAAGCGGCGTAGGCCGCCAAGAATGCCCGCTATTTTGGTGTGATCATTTTCGGTTCCCCTTTGCCGTCCGAACCAGCGCCACGATATCTTCCTTCGCGGCCTCCGGCAGACCCTCCCATGCGCCGATAACCAACCGCAATCTTTCGTCCTGCAAGACCAAATCGGCGCCAACTGTGCCGGATTCTGTGCCGCGCGATTCTGAAAACGTCGTTTTTCCCGGTGTTTCTTGGTGTAGTTCGAGTCTTGCCGGGGGAGCTTTCCGGACGATCGTTCGAACAGAACGTCGTCAGAGGTTAACACGGCGATGGCGTCCTGCGGGGCATCATCGCCGTTTTTCGTTGACAGAGTAGGCTTTGGGAGAAATTCGCTCGGATCGGCTTGATTCCAGGTGAAATCTCTGTCAGGCCGAACTTCAGGAAAGAGCCGCAAGGCGTAGGTGCCGGTTCGGCCTTTGGGGTCCGTCGAGTGCAACTCGATCACCTCGATATAGTGCTGGAGCAATTCCTTGCACTCCTCCGCTGTGGCTTCGTCAATCAGCTCGCCGATGTCTTCCCAAGTCTCGACGAATTTCCGTGCTTGGTCAGTGATTCGCTCAACCGGAGCCTGTTGCTGCGACAAGTCCTTCAATTGTTGCTTGAGTTCCTTTGCTTCGCTTTCCAATCGCTCCAGTTCGTCTTGGACGCTGACCAGTCCCTTGGCACCCATCGATTTTAGCACTTCGATCAATCGACCGATTTCAGCTTTGTTGGTCCCAAGCCGCTTGCGAATCAGTTGTTCCCCATCTTGAAGTCGCTCGGATTCACCTTCCAGGTGAGCGATGGCCTCGTGAACAATTCGTTCTCGATCTTCGAGTACCTGCCCAAGTTCCTTGATACGGTCAATGACAGCCTGAGGTGGCGCCGCTTTCACGGACAGGCGAGTCTCTTAAACTGGAGATCCAGCAAGGAGGCTCAAAATGCCACGAAAGAAGGCGAAAGCCAAACGAGAGACGCGTCGTACGTTTACGCCAGAGTTCAGACAAGAAGCG
>JAJRWU010000182.1 GCA_024276655.1 Planctomycetota bacterium | reverse complement strand
ACCTTGAACCATTCGACGCTCGAATTATTCCCGAAATGCGGCCCCCTCGCCAGATAATTCTTACGGACGCCCGCAAGAAGGTATTCGACCGTTCGCGGCAAGTATTGGGAAAACCAAGGCCGATCACTCAGCCTTGCGGCAGATAGGGATTTCCCTAATATACTTCACGCGGCTGGCAATGGCTCGTTTAACGGCAAGCCGAAGGCGACTGCGTTTTCTGTTCTGTCCGAACGCGTGGGCTCAAAACACAGCCGCCTTCGGCTTGCCGTTAAACGAAAAAAGCGACATTTTCATCCGCGTGCGGTATACAAGCACGAAGCGCAAGCGAGTGAATCAGCAAACGGTCATTCCCGCGTAGGCGGGCCCCCCCAAAAAAACTCACGGACTCCCGTTGCGTGCGGGCAAATGTTTATCTGCCGCTCGCCTGAGCGTGTTTTGTTCTCGGACGCACGCTAAAACGTACACTCCAACGGTGAGGGGCTGGCATCCCGCTGGGATGCGGAATATCGCGGTCTCGATATTCCGGTGGTGTTCGCTGCGCTCGACCACCGGCTAATGGCTTGAATCCCTTCGGGATATGAAATAAAAAACGCTGGCCCCTTTATCTCTCGAACGGTCCTGAGGCGTGAAATTCAACGGAACCGCCGCGCCAACTGAAGTGTGAGGCTCCGCTAATTCTGCGTGACAGCGGAATTAGGCGCATTGGGGGCTGCTTGCGCGGGCGGGGCGGGGCGGCGGGGCGGAAGTTTGAGCACCAGAGGCTTGTAGAGCTCTCGTCGCTTTTCTTTCGGCAGATGTTCCCGTTCGAGCAGTTCGGGATCGTGTTGGGTCCAACTCTCGCGGTACGATTTCGCCCGCACTTCGCGTTGGAGGTCGCCATCACGCCATGTCGTGACATAATCGCCTCGCCGCCAATCGCGAGCGGGCATTTGCGAGGGCGATTTGATCAACCGCCAGGCGCGCACCTGGTATCGGGCGGGAACAGGCGACCAATCGTAGAAAATGATTTGGTCGAAAACGCGTTTTCCCTGCTCGTCGAAAAAGTGATTCACTTCGACCAGGTCGACCTCATCGAAGGCGACGCTCGAAGTCGGAGACACCGACACCGTCATTAAGAGAACGGCAATGGAGTTGGTAACAATGTCCACCGGTATCCTCCCTTTGCGCGGCTGGGCCGTCGTCGGCGAGCGTCCGGGGTAGGGCGAAGCCTACTATGCATCTTGCAGTATCGGCGTTCCTCGGTGCCTAACATTTAGAGAAATCTCAAAACGGCCGCAATACTGATTTGAAAAAAAACCACCGCGCCTCGTTGCGCTGGCCAGTGGAATTCTAGAAACCAAGGACCCGAGGGGGAATAGGCAAAATGAGGCGGTTGCCAAGTGAGCCGCGGGGACCGATTAGGCAATGCGCGGCATTCGATCACGATTGTTCGGGTTCGACTTTGGCGGTTGGCGTCGTTGCGCCGATAAAGGCAGGGAGATTGTCTGTTGTTAGATCAAATGAAAGTAAATACGTATGACATTACGTCGGATAGCGCATTTGGCGAACGCATTACGATCTTATGTAATACTGGCCTGTATTCCGCTGGGGCTGGCCCTTTTGGCGGCGCCTTGCCCGGGACAACAGACGGGCCTCGCGGCGCCACGAAACCAATCGACTTGGCCGCGCGTTCACGCTGATCAAAACGCCGATTCGAAACGACCGCCGCCGGTCGTGACGGCGCTCGCCTCGCAAACCGGCAACGACCTCTTCGCCAGCGCGGGCGATGATCATATCGTGCGCATCTGGAGTCTGGCGTCGGGTGAATTGCGTTGGCGTTTGGAAGGCCACACCGATTGGGTCCGGTCGGCGGAATTCTCGCCGGACGGACGCATCCTGGCCACCGCCGGCAATGATGGCCGCGTGATTTACTGGGACCCTCAAAGCGGCGTTCTGTCTCGCGAACTACTGGCCTGGGATTCCCCCATTTCCGCCGCAAGATTCAGTCCTGACGGCAAGCTGCTAGCGGTGGTGGGCTTTCAAAACACGCTGGCGTTGGTCGACGCCGCCAGCGGTGCGGTGTTGTCTCGAATCGGTTGCCCCTGCGGCGACATTCGCACGCTGGCGTTCTCGGCGGATGGCCGCCTTTTGGCGGCGGCGGGGCGCAGCGGCGTCATTCGCATCTGGGATGTGCAAACGCGGGAGAAACTTCGCGATATCGCGGCGCATCGTCGTCGGGTGCATTCGCTGGTGTTCCTAGCCGATAGCCAAACGCTTATTTCCGGCGCCGACGACCGCATGGTGGGCGTGTGGAATGCGGAAACCGGCGAGTCGCTGCAAACGTTTTCCGCCGCGCCGTGTGAAGTGCGCGTGTTGACGGTCTTGGACGATCAAATTCTGGCCGTCTCGGGAAGCGATAATCACATTCATCTGTGGAGTCTGGCTTCGGGCGAACCACTGGGAAAATTGGCCGGCCACACCGGCACCGTGACGTGTCTGACCAAAACCGGCGCCGTGCTCATCTCTGGAGGATACGACGCCACGGTTCGCGTCTGGCCGCTGGCCGACCTGCCAAGCAACGATAGCCGTGGCGATAGGACGGCGCCGGCGGTTGAAGCCGCATTACGCTCCAGCACCGAGTAAGGACCGTTGAGAGATAGTTGTCTGACTTTACGTAGGCAAGGAACGAATTTATCAATAGTTATTTTTCATTTGTCATTGGAGAAAGAAAAACAAAGCGTACGAAGCAGACAGATGGCCAATGACAAATGACCATTAACTATTGACAAATGACTTTGCCCAATCCCGGGGACGACACTAAATTCCCGAACGGCCCTAAACCGACTTTCCCACCGCCCAACGAACAACCACAACACGCGCACGGAGGCGCAGAAATGCCGCTGTTTCGACGATTTACCCGCTGGGTGTCCAATAAAACCCATGCGCCGGCCAGCGCCGCCCGACCGGCGCAGCAACGGTCGGGCTCGCGAATTTGCCGCTTTGAAACCATGGAGCCGCGCCGCGTGCTGAGCGCCGCGCCCTTGTTCGTGGGCGCGGTCTATATCGAAGAAGACTTCGGCGCCGACGCCCAAGGCGACGTATTCGAAATCTCGTTTGAAGGCGGGGCGCCCGGAACCGAACTGACGCGCGTCGTGCTCGACGGCGATCAAAACACGCCCGGCTTTGGCTTGGGAGACGCTTTCTTCGATACCGTGCTCTCCGGCAAGACAGCCAATAACAAAGGCTACGGCGCCGACCTGGCCAGCGCGTTTACCATCGTTTCTCAAACCGGCATCGATTCCGTCAGCGCCAGCGTGGTCGACGGAACAACGCAACTGGTGCTGGAGTTTCGCGGTTTTAACGCCGGCGAAAAACTCGTGTTTTCCATCGACGTCGACGAAGTCGAAGACTTTGATCCCGCCGAAACCGATCTCACGCTGGTCAACGAAGGTTTCGATCCAATCACTTCCGGCGTCGAGTTTCAAGGCTCCTTGCTGACCGCCGAATTTACAGCCGCCAACTACGAAAACGCCTCCGCCACCGATACGTTCCGCAACCGGTACGATTCGAAATTGGAGAACACCGGTCTACAACTCTCGAAAGACGACGCCGGCGGCAATCGCGACCGAACCGCTGGCGCTGTCGCCCAGACGGAACAAATTCCCAAGCCGATCAGCATTGCCGGCAACGTTTTTCACGACATCGATCTCGATTTGGTGAAAGACTCCGGTGAGTCGCCGTTGGCGAATGTCGAACTGTCGCTCTACGTGCAAAACGGCGCCGACTACATCTCGACCGGCTTTACGACACAAACCGACGCCGCCGGCAACTACGAATTCGGCGTCGATCTCGAATTGCCGCCGGGCGTCTACCAAGTGCGGGAAACGCAGCCCGCCGGGTACTTCAGCGTTGGCGCGGTTCCGGGCGAAGTGCAGGGCGCCAGCGTGGGCGTTGTGCTTTCAGAAAACATTCTCACCGACATCGCGATTCCGCTCGGCGATACGCAGGCCATTCGATACGATTTCGCCGAGGCGTTGCCGGCGCGAATCAGCGGTTACGTTTATCACGACCGCAGCAACGACGGCTCGCGAGATTCCGGCGAAGAGGGCATCGGCGGCGCCACGGTGCGGGTCATTCCCATCGATACGATTGCGCCGCAAAATACCGTCACCCTGACCACCGACGCCAACGGTTTTTATCAAGCCGCCGGCCTCTCGCCGGGAACCTACCGGGTGGTGGAAACGCAGCCCACCGGATTCCTCGACGGTCTCGATACCGCCGGCAAGGTGGCGGGTGTTGCGCGGGGCGCGGCGGTCAATCCTGGCGATGAGATTAACGCCATATTCTTAGGCGGCGGGCAAGCCGGCGTGGAATATAACTTCGGTGAAATCGTGCCGGCTTCCATCATGGGCAACGTGCATTTATCGACCGCCGACGGCGATTGTTTTGGCGATAGCGCCAATAACGCGCCGTTGGCCAACGTGCTGGTGCGGCTGTTCGACGCCAGCGGCCAGCAAATCGCGGAAACACGCACCGACGCCAGCGGCGATTACGCCTTCACCGGCCTGGCGCCCGGCGCCTACACCGTGTTTGAGGAAACGCCCAGTAATCTGATCGATGGCGAAGAACGCACCGGCCTGTTGAATGGGCAGGAGATCGGCCGCATCGCCGGAGATGATCTCGTCACCGATATCCTGGTGGCATCGGGCGATGTGGTCCAGCAGGTCGACTTTTGTGAACACCTGCCGGCCTCCATTGCCGGTTTTGTCTATCACGACGCCAACGACAGCGGCGTGCGCGACCCGGGCGAAGATCCGATCAGCGGCGTGACCGTCATTCTGCTCGACGCCAACGGCCAGGAAGCGGGCCGCACCACCACCGGCGCCGCCGGCGATTACGCCTTCACCGACCTCCGCGCCGGCGAATACACGCTTGTGGAAGTGCAGCCCGACCGTTGGATCGACGGAACCGATGTCGCCGGTTCGATCGGCGGCGTGCAGGTGGGCGCCGCGGTGAACCCCGGCGACACGATCCAAAACATTTCGCTGCAATGGGGCGATCAAGGCGTCGACTACGATTTTGGCGAACTGCAACCGGTGAGCATCAGCGGCTATGTTTACCATGATCGGCAAAACGATGGCGACCAAGACCCCGGCGACGAAGGTTTGGCGAATATTGAAATTCAAGTCATTCCAGTAAGCACGTCGGCGCCGCAAAGCGTCGTGACCGTCAGCACCGACGCCAACGGTTTTTACCAAGTGACGGGCCTTTCGCCGGGAACGTACCGGGTGGTGGAAACCGAGCAGCCCGATGGTTTTGTTGACGGCCTCGACACCGCCGGTTTTGTCGACGGACAAGTTCGCGGCCAAGCGACCAACCCCGGCGACGCCTTGGAAAACATCGCGTTGGCTAGCGGAGAGTCGGGCGTTGAATACAATTTCGGCGAGTATCGTTTGGCCTCGATCATGGGCAACGTGCATTTATCGACCACCGACGGCGATTGTTTTGGCGATAGCGCCAATAACGCGCCGTTGGCCAACGTGCTGGTGCGGCTGTTCGACGCCAGCGGCCAGCAAATCGCGGAAACACGCACCGACGCCAGCGGCGATTACGCCTTCACCGGCTTGGCGCCGGGCGCCTACACCGTGTTTGAGGAAACGCCCAGTAATCTGATCGATGGCGAAGAACGCACCGGCCTGTTGAATGGACAAGAGATCGGCCGCATCGCCGGAGATGATCTCGTCACCAATATCCTGGTGGCATCGGGCGATGTGGTCCAGCAGGTCGACTTTTGTGAACACCTGCCGGCCTCCATTGCCGGTTTTGTCTATCACGACGCCAACGACAGCGGCGTGCGCGACCCGGGCGAAGACCCGATCAGCGGCGTGACCGTCATTCTGCTCGACGCCAACGGCCAGGAGGCGGGCCGCACCACCACCGGCGCCGCCGGCGACTACGCCTTCACCGACCTCCGCGCCGGCGAATACACACTCGTCGAAGTGCAGCCCGACAGTTGGATCGACGGAACCGATGTCGCCGGTTCGATCGGCGGCGTGCAGGTGGGCGCCGCGGTGAACCCCGGCGACACGATCCAAAACATTTCGCTGCAATGGGGCGACCAAGGCGTCGACTACGATTTCGGCGAATTTTTGCTGGGAGA
This sequence comes from Planctomycetota bacterium, assembly GCA_024276655.1. Classification (GTDB taxonomy): domain Bacteria; phylum Planctomycetota; class Planctomycetia; order Pirellulales; family Pirellulaceae; genus SZUA-33. The sequence continues at coordinate 610 of JAJRWU010000182.1, read as the reverse complement.
AATCAGCGGCATCGTTCACCTGACCACCAACGGCGAATGCGATTTCAACCCCGACGACGAGCGGTTGGAAGGCGTCGAAATTCAACTCTTCGATGGCCAGGGCAATCTTGTCGCTCAAACACAAACCGACGCCGCCGGCCAATACCGGTTTACCGGGCTCCGGCCCGGCGAATACACCGTTTTTGAAGTCCAACCCAGCGAGTACTTCAACGTCGGCGAAATCATCGGCGATGGCGGCGGTGAAGTGCTTGCCCAAGACACCATCGGCCGCATTCTGCTCGGCTCGGGCGAACGTTTCATTGGCTACCAGTTTTGTGAATCGCCGGCGAGTTCGATTTCAGGCTTCGTTTTCCAAGACGGTCCTGCAATTCTCTCGGTCAATGGCGGGGCGCCCGATAACCTGCGCGATATTCGCGATGGCCAACGCACCCCCGACGACACGCCCATTGCCGGCGTCGTTTTGGAGCTGCGCAACGGCATCAATGGCCAACCGCTCGATGGCGGCGTGGCGCTGCCGGGGTTCTATTCCGCCGGCCCGATTCGCGCCACCACCGACGCCAACGGGTTCTACGAATTCGAAGGACTGCCGCGCGGCAACTATGCGGTTTTT
>JAJRWU010000001.1 GCA_024276655.1 Planctomycetota bacterium | reverse complement strand
TCGCCAAGGCGAACGACCTTGGTCTTCTCGCGGTTGATCGTCAGGCCAAAGCGGCCTTCCAATGTCGTTTCAATCCACGATTGAAGACGCTCGCCCTGATAACGGGCGAGCACCACGAAGTCGTCCGCGTAGCGAACAATTATCATGCTCAACTCCTTTCATTTGAGTAGATCAGACAGGCTTCGCCTGACGCACCAAAGTCGCGGAGGGCCGCAGAGAAGAACGAAAGGCCCTTTGGGTGGTCATGATTGCAACGCTTATCGTGGGCTTTTTAGTCGGCGATTATACTTCTCACCGCTACCAATGGCTTGCCGGTAAACGAAAAGTCGCCATTTTCAACCGTGAGCGGAATATTCACGGCATTTGTGCGAAAAACAACCTATTATTTCCCCGGGCAGAGGTACGCATTTGTTGCAGCACTCACAACACCCATCGGCGACAAACTCATTATGCCGTTTTTGAAACACGCGATGCAGATCAAACGCTTCGCCCGCGACACAACGGGCGCCGTGGTCGTGGAGTATGCGCTCGCTCTGGCGATGATTGGCGGCGGAATGGCGGTTTTCGCCGAATCGACCGGAGCGTCGGTTCGGGAGGTTGGCGAGCGGATGGCGGCCGGTCTTACACAGGCAGACGGGCCAATTTCCAACAGCCCTTCCGGCGCCGCTTCTCATGCTCATGCCGACGACTTGTCGCTGGCGGCGATTTCATTGAACGCTCCCGCCGACCCGCTCTGGTGGCGCGTGACGCCGTTAGTAATGGCCGCCGCCACATTGCTGCTGCTCTTTGCACTGAACAGGTGCAAGCGTCCCGCCGCAAACGTTGCGCCAGAAAAAGAGCGGGCCGCTGTTCCCGATGAGCAGCTCTTTGCGAAACGGCAACAGATTCTGCGATTGCTCAAGAACGATATGTCGGCGGTTTTTGAAGGTCGTATCACGGCCGGGCATATTATGTCGCGGCGGCTTAGCACGGTGGCGCCCACGGCGCCCATTGACGAAGTTCGCCATCTGATGAAAACCCAAAAAATTCGCCATCTGTTGGTGCGTGGAGGCGCTGGCGAGCTGCTGGGAATCATCAGCGACCGCAATGTGCGCGGCTCGCAAGAAACAACGGCCGCCGACCTCATGACCGCCGACCCGTTGACGATTGAATCGTCGGCCACGCTCGACCCCGCCGTGACACTCCTCATCAAGCGGCAAATGTCTTGCCTGCCGGTTGTCGATGCGGGAAAGCTTGTCGGCCTGCTCACATCGACCGACCTGCTCATGACCTTGCAATGTGTTTCCCAAACCCTGAAGCAACTGGCCAACGAAATGGCGCCGCCGGCGGAACAGGCGTAGGTGTTTTTATGACCCGTTCAAGAATACAAGATGCCGCGTCGCGGGGCTTGTGCTCCCTTACGATGCTTTTGCCGACGCTGGTGTGGGCGGTATTGTTGATAACGACCTTGCCCGGCTGCGGCGGCGCGCCGTCCGACCTTTCGCCCGCCGTGCAAGCGGTCGCCCGTTTGGCGACGCCGCCCGCCTCAGACGCTGCCCACATTTCGCCAGCCAACCCAGACGATGCCAAGCCGGCCGAGCAGAAAACTGAGCCGACGCTCAAATTCAAACCGCCGTATCCTGATCGGACAAATCCTTTCAAACTGCCCAATGTCGCTAGGTCGGTTCGACGAAAAATGCGCGACGGCGCCTCAGTGGCTCTCAAGGGGTTTGTCAGCGTGGACGGTGTTCAGGCGATTTTGGAGGTCAACGGCGAGTTGGGCGCGTATCGAGAAGGCGACCAAACCGATGGCGTGCTGGTTGTGCAAATATCACCGCCCAACGTGATTCTGCAACGCGGCCGCACACGTTGGACCGCCACTCTGTTCGAAGGCGGCTAGCATCCCGCAAGGCGGGTCCAAACAACTGCCGCCAATGTTTTCTCCGCCACAGGGCGCCAAGACCTCCGGCGGCGTCGGAGGTCACGCGGCAATATGCGGCCGGCGAAAAGGAAATCCGGCGCCTGGCCGGCCAACACTTGATTACCGCCGCGCCGTATGCCATGCTCAGCGTTCTCGGTTATTCTCCGCTATTCTCAGAACGTGTTTTGAAATGGAAAGTACGCTGGCCTGCCAAGGCCGTCGTACGCCTCGAACCTCTGTACATCGATGGTCTTGGCAGACCATCGTACTGATGGGTCGCATTTCGAAACATGTTCTCCAACGCGTCGAGCAAGGTCGAGAAGTGTAATCATCCGAGCAGCGATTCCCACCAGGAGATACTTCCATGCGGCGCGGTTATGCGATTTCGCTATTTTTTCTGCTCGTTTTTTTGATCGTTTCGCCGCCCGCCCAGGCGCAAGAAAACGCCAACGCGGTCCCGCCTGTTGCGCCGGTCGAAGCTCCGGCGGCAGTTGACGCCCCCACGGCCGGGGTTGCCGAACAGACCGCCGCCTCTGCTGAAACGCCCGCCGACGAAACCACGGCGGCAGGAACTACTTCGCCCGCGGCGAAAATGAAGTCGGCCGAGGTGGTTTATGCCTTGGTCACGCTGGGCGTGGGCATTGCGGTGGTGCTGGGCCTGATTATATTCTTGCGCGTCAATGCGTTTATTGCCCTGATTTCAGCGGCGATGCTGGTCAGCCTGATGGCGCCAGGCGATTTCGCCGTGAAGATGAGCCGCGTGGCTTCCGCGTTTGGCTCGTCCGCCGGCGGCATTGGCATCGTGATTGCCTTGGCCGCCGTGATCGGAAAATGCATGCTCGACAGCGGCGCCGCCGATCGAATCGTGCGCGCGTTCCTGCGTCTGTTGGGTGAAAAACACGCCCCCATCGCGCTCATGGGCAGCGGCTTTGTATTGGCCGTGCCGGTGTTTTTCGACACCGTGTTCTATCTATTGGTGCCGCTGGCGCGTTCGCTCCACAAAAAAACCGGCAAGCAATATCTGAAATACATTCTCGCGATTGCCGCCGGCGGCGCTATCACGCATACGCTCGTGCCGCCGACGCCCGGTCCGTTATTGATGGCCGAGAATCTGGGGGTTGATGTCGGACTGATGATCATGGTTGGCGCCTTGGTGGCGTTGCCGGCGGCGATTGTCGGCTTGCTGTTTGCCGGCTTGGCCGACCGCATCATGAAAACCCCCATGCGTTCATTGGGCGGCGAACCCGACCCCGAACCGATTCCCGACGACCAACTTCCGGGACTCTGGCTTTCGCTGGCGCCGGTGTTGTTGCCGGTCGGTTTGATTTCCATTAGCACCGTGCTCACAACACTGGCCGATTCCCAACACGCCGCCCGACTGCAAGTAGCCGACATCTCGGATTGGTCTGATTTTCAACGGCAGGTGGCCGAACAAGATAGCGCCGGCCAAGGTCCTGGCAAGTTGATTCTGGCGAATTCCGCGTTTTCCGAGGCGTCGCGAACGGCGCTGCGTTCCGGCGGGGAACTCGATTCCGCCGCGAAAGAGCAAATCGTGCATGACTTGAACGAACTGCTGCGAGACAAAAAGTTTTACCGGGAAGAAGCGTTTCTGGGCGTGGCCTTGCAAAAAGTCGCGAAGCAGAAACTTGGCGCGAATCTGGTGCGGATGAAGCAGGTCGATGTGGAGCGGATGAATCGCTCCCTGTTGGAATCGGCCTACCCTGGTGTTGTGTCTGGCTACGAGTGGAGCACGCCGCGCCGAAAAATGGCCGACGCCAGCGCCGTATTCGGCAACGCGAATTTCGCCTTGCTGCTTTCCACCGTGATAGCTATCTGGACGCTGGCCAGGCAACGCGGCTACACGCGTATGGAAATCGCGCAGGTGGTGGAAGGCGCGCTGATGAGCGGCGGCGTTATTATTTTGATCACGGCGGGCGGCGGCGCTTTTGGCGCCATGTTGAATGACGCCAAGGTGGGCGACGCCGTGCAGGCGTTGTTCGAAGGGCAAGAGAGCGCCAAGAGCGGCATGGCGTTCTTGCTGCTGGGCTTCCTGGTGGCGGCGGTGCTGAAAGTCGCCCAAGGATCGAGCACCGTGGCGATGATTGTCGGCTCCGCCATGGTGGCCGCGATTGTCGCCGGGCAAGACCTAGGCTTCAACAAAGTCTATTTGGCCACGGCCATTGGCGGCGGGTCCTTGATCGGCTCCTGGATGAACGACAGCGGGTTCTGGATCTTCTCCAAGATGGGCGGCCTGACCGAAGGAGAATCGCTGAAATCTTGGTCGATTATGCTTCTGTTTCTCGGCTTTGTAAGCCTGGGAATGAGCGTATTGCTGGCGAACATCATGCCGCTGATTTAACGCCGTGGTCGCAAGGAAGCGTGAAAAAATGGCCTTCCCCTCTTTTGGCGTGCGGCGAAGCAGACGTCTGAGTGGTCGCAAACGGGTGCGCCGGTGTGCGTTTTCGCACGATCGATGTGAATTATGCGCACTTGCAGGCGGCGGGGCATAGCGGCCGAAACTTCACATGTTCACTTTCTTTAGTGAATATCTCGACTGTTTCGGTGTTTGAATCGTACGTAGGGCGTAGATGGTATGTAAATTGCAGGGTAAAATGAGACAAGTGATTCGAAACAAAGATAGGTTCAGCTCCTACCCAACGCCAAGCTGAGCTTTTGAGTAGTGCCTCCCTCCCCCCTCCACAACACCCGCTTTTTGGCTCGTCGTATGCTGGCGAGCAAATCGGTTTCTTGCCCATGAATCGACGAACAGTTCTCAAATGGCTGAGCGTGATGCTGGGTTCTGTTTGCGCTGCGGTCGTCGCGGCGCCCGGAATCAGTTACGTGGTTTCCGTTTTTCGGCGTGGCCCTTCTTCCGAATCGACGCTGAAGCGCGTCATTCGCTTGAACGACCTGCGGGTTGGCGAGCCGGTTATGGCGCCGGTTGTGGGCTCCAGCCGAGATGCCTGGACCGCCTATTCCGAACAGACGATCGGCCGCGTCTTTCTGGTTCGAAGAAGCGATGAAAACACGTCCGAGGAGAAATGCAAGGTCGATGTTTTCAGTTCGGTGTGTCATCACTTGGGCTGCGCTGTTTCGATCGATGCAACCGGCAAGGCTTTCGGGTGTCCTTGCCATAACGCCGCCTTCGATGCACAAGGAAAAAAAATCGCCGAAGCGAAGCTCGGCCGCCCCAACAACACGCCGCGAGACCTCGACGCATTGGAATGCAATCTGGTGCAAGATGAATCGACCGGGGAGTGGTGGGTGGAAGTGAAGTATGAAAAATTTGAACTGGGGCTGACCAAGAAAGTCGCCCGAACGTGAACGAAACTCAGGACGTCCTTTTCCGCGAAACGGTTCGACGCTTCGCGACCGCCGTTCCAGCCGAACTCCATCACAATCAAGCTCGCCACCCACAAGCCCATTGCAGGAGTACGTCGTGCTGAAGAAATCTCTGGATTGGCTTGACAACCGCTCCGATTATCGACGCATTCTCTTGCCCTTGCGCCGCCGCGTATTGCCCAACGGGCCGAGTTGGGCGTACACCAGCGCCAGTTGCCTGTTCTGGCTGTTTTTGATTGAGTTGATCACCGGCTTGTTGCTGATGACAACGTACAGCCCCTCGACCGCCACCGCTTGGGCCAGCGTGCATTATATTGAGCAAACAACGGCTGGTTCGTTTATTCGCGGTCTGCATTTCTTCATCGCGCAGGCGCTTATCGTGTTGCTGGTCGTGCATGTGATGCGGGTGCTGCTGACGGCGGCGTTTCGCGCGCCGCGCGAATTGATCTGGATCACCGGCCTGTTGTTGCTGCCGCTGATGGTGGTGTGGGCCATTACCGGCAACCCGCTTTCCGGCTCGCAAAAGGGTGTTTCGCAGATCGAAGTCGAGGGAAACATTATCGGTTCGACGCCGGTGGTCGGGAAATACATTCAAAAAATATTGATCGGCGGCAACGAAGTCGGCAACCTCACCTTGACTCATCTCTATTTCTTGCATGTCGGCCTGATGCCGATACTCGTCATTCTGTTGTTGATGATTCATATCGCTCAGATTTACCGGCACGGGCTCTCGCAGGCCACCGCCAAGCCTTCAGCAGACCGCCAGCGTCCTTACTGGCCGTACCAAACGGTGCGAAACATGCTCGTCTTGACCTGCATGTTGGGGCTGATCTCGTTTTTCGCCTATCAATATGGCGCGCCGCTTGAAGCGCCGGCAGATCCTGAACTGGCCAACATTCCCCGCCCGGAATGGTATTTTCTTTCCCTGTTTGAGTTGCGGGGCTACTTCTCGGGCGAGTGGGAGTTTATTGCCACCATGGTGATTCCCGGCGTCGTGTTGTTGTTCTTTTTGCTGGTTCCGTTCATCGACCACCTACTCTCCGAACGCACCAGCTACGTGATGCGGTTCATCGTGGTTGTGGTCGGCGGCGCCGTGGTGGCCACGCTCACCGCACAACCAGCGCTGCGTGACTGGAAAGACGACCACTTCCAACAGGCGGCGGAGCAAGCCCATCATCTTGCCGACCGAGCGCGAGAAATCGCCGATATCAACGGCATTCCGCCGGAAGGCGCCATTACGCTTTTGCGCGACGACGCCAAAACGCAAGGCCCTCTGCTGTTCAAGCAACATTGCATCAGTTGCCATTCGCACGTTGATCAACAAGGACGGGGCTTGGCGGCGGAAAAGCCCTCGGCGCCGAATCTGTACGGCATTGGTCGTCAAGCCTGGATCGCCGGCATGCTCGACCCCGAACGTATTGCCGGTGAACATTATTTCGGCAACACGGAGTTTGCCGACGGCGAAATGGTCTCGACGCTGGTCGACCTTTTCGATCAAGCGGAGCTGAGCGAAGAGGAGGAGAAAGGCGCAGTCAACGCATTGCGCCGCCAACTATCGCAGGTCGCGGCGGCGTTGTCGGCGGAAGCCGCGGTTCCCAACCACGATGAATCCTACACCGCCGAAGATGTCGCTCAAGGAAAAGAACTCCTCACCGGCGATCTTACCTGCACCGACTGCCATCGGTTTTATGACGAGGGCGAATTGGGTTCAGCCGTAGACCTCACCGGATACGCCTCCCGAGAATGGTTAATGGCGATCATCGCCGATCCTGAGCACGAGCGGTTCTACGCCGACGACCGAAACGACCGCATGCCGTCGTTCGCCAAAGACGCCAACAACCCGCGCTCGAATTTGTTGGCGCCCAGCCGGTTGGGATTGTTGGTCGATTGGCTGCGCGGCGATTGGCCCCGGAAAAGCGATGCCTCCGAGAATGAGGGCGCCACTAAAAGCCAGCCAGAACTCGCTCGCCGCCGCCCTTAATTGGGCAACGCCACTTTTGTGCCAAGGAACCGTCCTGAAATAAGTTCCCGGAGGTAACTCAAAAAAGCCCGGCATTTTCAAAACGCCGGGCTTTTAATTCGGTAGGTAAATTCGGGACCATGCCTAATTACACAACGCAGGTTCTTGATCGGCGAATTACCGTAAGTGGTTTTGTTGCGTGACTTTACGGGAGACGATAACTGGTATTGGATAATGCCTCAACTTCTTGGATGATGCTCCACACCTTAGATTACGGAGGATCGA
>JAJRWU010000181.1 GCA_024276655.1 Planctomycetota bacterium | reverse complement strand
TGTGCGCGATGGTTGAAGAAATGATTCACAAGGCGGTCGACGGGCTGGCGAAACCCGATGTCGTGTTTGCTCGCGAACTGGCCAAACAAGACGAAGAGATCGATCGCTGGGATGTGCAAATCGAAGAAGAGGGTTTGAAAATTTTGGCGCTACACCAGCCGGTGGCCATCGATCTGCGACGCATCGCCGCCGTCATGAAAATTACCGGGGAGTTGGAGCGCGTCGCCGATTTGGGCGTGCATATTGCCGAACGCGCCTGCGGTTTGACACCCGGCGTGGAAATCAATGTTCTCGATAAGCTCAAGGAAATGGCCAAAATGGCCCTCGAAATGTTGCACGGCGCGATCGACGCCTATGTGGCGCTCGACAGCGAAAAAGCCAGAAACGTGTGCGCCCGAGACGACGCCGTCGACGCCCTGAACCGAGAAATTATCGAAGAACTGGTGCAAACCATGCAGCGTTCGCCCGACTTGGTCGAAACATCAATGCACCTCTTTTCTGCCTCCCGGCACATCGAACGCGTGGCCGACCACGCCACCAATATCGCCGAAGACGTCGTGTATTTGGTGGAAGGTGAAATTATTAGGCATCGGTCGACTATGTAGACCGATGAAAAACGTAGACGCTGGAAAAAATGGCGAAGCAGACTATTCTGATCATCGAAGACGAGCCATCGCTGGTCGACGTCCTCACTTACAACCTCACGAAAGAAGGCTTTGACGTTGTCGTCGCCACCGATGGGCAACAAGGTCTGCGGCTGGCGCAAACAGCCCTGCCCGCGCTCGTGATTCTCGACCTGATGCTCCCCGTGATTGACGGCCTGCAAGTGTGCGGGCAACTGCGCAGCGACCCCAAAACACAAGACCTGCGCATTCTCATGTTGACCGCCAAGAGCGAAGAGGTCGATGAAATTGTCGGTTTCAGTATTGGGGCCGACGACTACGTCACCAAACCGTTCAAAATCAAACCCTTGATTCACCGCATCAAGGCGCTCATTCGCCGCTCCGCCGCCGACGAGCGAAGTTCCGACGCCGTGGCCGCCGAAGGTGTTGAAGTCGACCGCTTGAATCATGTCGCAAAGGTCGACGACCGCGTCTTACAACTCACGCCCACCGAATTTGAACTACTCTGGACTCTCGCCCGCCAGCCGAACCGGGCCTTCTCCCGGAATGAATTGATGAACCGCTGCCGGGGCGAAGACTCGCCTTCCTTCGATCGCACGATCGATGTTCATATCCGCTCCCTGCGGCAAAAAATGGGCGACCGCGCCGGCGTCATAGAAACCGTTCGCGGCGTGGGTTACCGTTTTCATTCGGCCGAGTAGAGCTATCGCGCGCCGTTGGCGTTCATGCTTTAGCATGTTTTTCTCCCGGCTGTTTTTTGAAAATGGGACGCCACGGAAAACACACCGCCGGCGCCTTTGCAACGAATCCTATGCTATCAACCGACCAATACGAATTGCTCGATTTCGGCCGTGGCCGCAAACTGGAAAACTGGCGGGGATTCATTCTTGATCGCCCAGCCCCCGCTGCGCAAGGCAAGCCCGCGCGGCCGGAACTCTGGAAGCAAGCCGAGGCAAAATTCATCCGCTCCGAAAGATCGGAAGGGAAATGGCAACGCCGCAAGCCGTGGCCCAACCCTTGGCAAATCGACCAGGGAGATTTTCAACTCGAATTGCAGCCCACCGATTTTGGGCACGTGGGCGTTTTTCCCGAACATGCGGAAACTTGGCGTTGGATCGCCCAACAGGTGCGGCGAGCGCCGCGGCCGCCCAAGGTTTTGCATCTGTTCGCCCACACCGGCGGGGCCACGCTGGCGGCGGCGGCGGCGGGCGCGGAAGTCACGCATGTCGATTCAGCGCGCAATGTGGTCAACTGGGCCCGGCGCAACGCCGAACTCTCCGGCTTGGCCGAAGCTCCCATTCGCTGGATCGTGGAAGACGCCGCCAAATTCGTGACCCGCGAACTGAAACGCGGCAACCGATATCAGGCCGTCATTCTCGATCCTCCCAGCTACGGACACGGCCCGCGCGGCGAAGCCTGGAAACTCGAACGGAGTTTGCGTCCGTTGCTGGAAGCCTGCGCGGAACTCACCGCCCCCGACCGCCTCTTTTTCCTCTTGACGTGCCACACCACGGGCTTCGGCCCCGCCGAACTAGAAGCCTTCCTCGCCGACTGCGTGTTTGGCGCTTGCAGCGCCGGCGCTCGGGCCGCGAAAGTCGTGCTCAAAACCACCGACGGCCGCCAGATGCCGTCCGGCGCCGCCGCCCGCTGGCCCGGCTAGGAAATACGGCCCAGATCAGAAGCCCGGCTTTTTCAAAAAGCCGGGCTTCTAATTTGGCGTGTCAATTCAGGACTGTTCCTAAATCGATTGCAAATGCTGCGACCGGGTGTTGAGTTGCCCCGACATCATCAGATACGCGGCGCCCCACATAACGCTTACCAGGGGAATGGCAAAAAGAGCCCCCACGCACAGGGCAAGAACTCCGACGATCACGATGCCTATACCCGCCAGCCAAATTACGAACGTTGTGGCCAAGTTCGCTTTCCCGATTGCGGCCGCTACGCTGAACGATTCAATCGCCTTGGTCTTCCCGTCGACAATTAACCAGTAGAACGGCCAGAAAATAAGCGCCAGGATAATCGCCGGAATGACACATGCAAACGCGGCGGGAATCATCGCAATACCAGCCAGGATACTCGCCCCCAGAACTCTCAAAAACAACGATCCGCCGCCGAATAGTTCACCGAACGCGGCCGGTTGCCCGCGCAGCAGTTTGAGGATGATCTGGGCTTGGCCAATTCCCAGGAAAATCTGAAACAAAGTGCCGCTGAAGTTAAGCAACAAGCTGACGACTATCCCAATTTCCTCTTCGCCCTGCTGCTGAAACACAGCTTGGATTATGCCTTGCACGATGGAAAAACCCGTGTTAATCACCATCATGGTAAGGAATACGCCGACCAGAATCCCCAAGTTTGTTTTCCAAACTTCCCACGCGTAGCTGAAAATTTCGCCGAATTCGACGGGCGTCGCCACGATCTCTCCAGAAACCGCAGGCCTGGCGCCGGCGGGTCCGAAACCGGCGGCGCTGGGAGATTGATAAGGGTTCGCCGGGTCGGCGCCTTCAGGTTTTGGCGGCGGTTTCGGCGGCGGGGCGTCGTCCGAAAATGGGTTGGGACCCTGGCCGGGCGGCGTGCCAAACGGGTTTTCTTGTTCACTGGAATCCGCATGGGGTACGTTGACGATCTCGCCACATTCAGGGCACTTTGCCTTGACGCCAGCAGACGCATCGGGAACGCGAAGCATTTTTTCGCATTGTGGGCAGCGAAAATCGATCGGCATATTTTCTATCCTGCATGAGGTGAAGAGACCATGAGAGTGATAGCGTTTTCCGAGCCGGGAGTCAATCATCGGCCGCTAGGCGAGTTGCTTCAGCAAACAGTTTGGTCGCCCTTGCACGCTCCCCCAAATCGCGGAGTTGCTCGCCACGGCGGCGATACCGGGCCGCGAGCAGAATATCTAGCTCGGCGAGAAACACTTTGGGGTCTTGCGCCTCAAGCGCCAATCGCATCATATCGGGAACGAAAGTGTATTCATGATGCTGGGCCACGCGCACGATTTCGGGCCACAGAATTTTAGCAAGTTTAGGACGGTCGTCGCTCCACTCCAGCCAGGCAAAATCTCCGTTTTCGTTGACCGCATGTAGATAGTCGAGCAAGATTTTCGCATCGCCATCAGGATACGTTTTCGGTCCATGATGTATCCAGACAGGATCCCACTGTTTGGCCTTCGCCTTGGTTTTTACGGGGATGTATTTTTTGGCGATCATTCTGGTCAGCGCGGTGTTCGAATCGGTCTTGGTTGTTGCTCCGAGTTGAAAGCCCAAGCCGGGAATCGTGTAATAGTGGAAACTGCGTTCCTGAAAAGTTTGCGGTGAGAATTCGGTCCCGAAGACATATCCAAACAAATGGACAATGCCCAACACCGGCAGCGCCAACAAAACCACCACCAGCAGCGCCGTTAGAATCAGGGCGGTTTTTCGCTTGCGGCGAGGGGGCGCCTCAGAGACGTCGCTGCTCACGGTAGGGCTCTCCAATTGAAGGTCGGAAAAAAGCAGGCGAGGGTTCGGAAGGTCCTCATTCCACGCTTCGTCAACAAACCCAGGGAAACACATCGGCGGTGTTCGTCCGGCAGGGCTGCTTGGAAGCGCCACGGCTGCTTGGAAGCATTGTGTCTTAAAATCGAGTGGCGGTGCAAGTTCCCACTGGAAATTCAAAACACGTTTTTAGCCGAGCGCGGCGATGTCGGCGGCCAGCAGATCGAACAGCGCATCGTCGAGCATACCGTCCGACTCCCGATTGCTGAACAGCGGTTTTAGTCGGTCGACGGTTTTGGTTGCTGGCGCCCGGAGCGGCGAGTAGGAAACGAACGTTCCCTTGGTGGGACGGACGTTTCCGCCAGTGTGGCCCTTTTCCTTTTCCACCGCCGCCGCAGTGGTGGGCGTCGGTTGAAGAGCTGACAACGCGCCGGCCAACCGCGGCGTTACTCCGGCAGGACGCCCCGCCGCCGCCACGCCCAATTCGGCAACCGAGAAAGAAAGAACGCCGCCGCTCGATTCCGCCTCCGACGCAGCCTCCTGCGCGCGCAACACCGAGATGATCGCGAGTAGGTCGGCCACCGATGCAGACCCGTCGTTGTTCACGTCGAGAAACGGCGGCGGCGCGGCGGGACTTGCCAGCACGTGGTTGACGCCATTGGCGCGCAAGTCGCTGATCAGCACCAGTAGATCAGAAATATGCACGACGCCATCGTTGTTCACGTCGGCCGGCAGGGTGGCGTTGTGCCAGGAACTGTTGGGGTCGTTCACGCTCAGGCCAAGGTCGGCCAGAATCGCCAAGTCGAGCGAACTGGGGTCGTACTTCACGCCGAACAACGATTCGACGCCGTTCATCAGGTCGGGGAGGAGGTCGTCGCCGATTTCCCCTGCCGGATTGCCTACGTGAAAAAAGTTCCCGCCGGTCGCGTTGGCCGGCCCCAAACTGGTGAGCGGCGCCGGTCCGCCATAGACGGCCACCGTTTGCTGGCCGAAGAAGAACAAATTATCGCTCAGCGCGCCTGTGCCGAAATCGGTCAGGCGATCATACGTGGTGGCCACGAAGGTTCCGCTGCCGACGGGAAACTCCGTGGTGAAGGCGCCCGTATTGGCGCCGAAGGTTGTGCGGAAGCCTTGAAAACCCATCGCATGAACGAGTTCATGCAGCGCCTTGCCGATGAAGTCTTGTTTGTTGGCGGGAATGGCGGCGGTGCGGGCCGAACCGGAAGGGTCGAACCAATCCTGGGGCAGGGAGTCGACCGTGTTGAAGCGGAGCAGTATATCGGGGGCGGCGCCGTTGGGATCGACCCCCGACTTCGCTTCCGAAATCGTGCCATTCTCAACGACATAGAAACCGTTGTCGGACGGGTTGATCGTCGTGACCGACTCCGCCCCTCCGGTCGCGGTTGGGTTGCTGGGCGAGTTGTCGGGAATCACCCGCACCTCGATCGCCCCCAGGCCGTCGATCATGGAGGTGAGAATTTCGCCGGCCGCGGTCAGGCTGGCGGCAAAATTTGGGAAGGGATCGAACAGGCCGTCTGGGTCGTCGATCGTGAACACAAACGGGAGCCCGGCCAGCAGACGCCGGTCTTCCAGTTGCTCGCAGCGCGGGCGATAGTGCGTTTGACGCCGCCGCTTCGATCCCGACATTACAGCAAACCTCTTGAACGAAGCCCCGCGGCGCCGCCGCTAAAACCAAACCCTTTTCATGTTAATTGCCGCACGTTCAACATTCAAGCAAATAAGACGCCGCGGCATTATAAGGATCCGGTGGTTGCCTGGAAAAGCCCGGCATTTTCAAAATGCCGGGCTTTGGATTTCGCGGCGCGCGTTCAACGCGGCGGCGCGGGGGCGTCGTTGTGAATCGCGATCCATTCTCGGCTGTGGGCGTCGTCGAAGAATTGGATCCAGGTGCGCCGCGGCACGCCGCCCTCCAGGAGCACGCCGCGAATCAAGGGCAGCGCTCGCGTGACATCGGTCAAGGCAAGGTCGACATACGAGTATCGTCTTCCGGTGCCGCCGCCGAACACACAGCCGACCTTTTCAGGAACCAACACGGAATTGAGGGCGTCTTCCACTTGGGCCCGGTCTTCAAAGGTGGAATCACCCAGCCCCTCGGCGCCGTCGATTTTGAGGTAGCAGAATGTTTCTCCCTGACTGGAATGGCAGTCGGAATGAAACACGCCGGCATACGTGGCTTCGAGCACGTCTTGGCGGCCTGAAATGGCAATCATTAAATCGTCGCGAGCGGGGTAATCTTCACATTCCGGAGGTTCAAACTCGAACACGGTCCAGTCGCAATCGTCGGCGTTGATAAAGGCATGGCACGGTTGGCCGGGGAGTTGATCGATGATGGCGCCGATCAGCGCATCGACCGTGGGCTTGAGTCGCTCCAGGGCGATCATTCCGGCTTGCTCTTGAGTCGGATTTTTTCCCGGCAAGACCGACCACCATTTTTTTTGTTTGGACGGCGCGGCAACTTCAATCGGCCCCACCCAGCGGTCGAGCGTGTGTTCTCCCAGCAGCGATTCCGCCGCCACGAACGCCGCCATGCGGCTTTGCTCGTCGTCGTCGCGACGGCAGTTTTTGGGATAAAAAACGAGTTCGATTTTTTTTGTCGGCGTCAGACGCACTTGCACCTGGCAGTCGGTCAGGTCGCCGCCGGTGCGTCCCTCGACCGAAAGCAAGGCGTCTTCCAGGCTCTCAGCCGGCCGGTATTCATGAAATTCCCAACCCGGCAGTTTGGGCGCCCGTTGAAGCATCGATTTCACCAGCGGCCGCAGCCAACTTTCCGATTCAGGAGTGATCACCAGCCGCCGCCCCTCGACGCGCGTCGCGGGGCCGAACTCCCACATCAAACTGGGGTGGATGGCATGCAGGTGTTCCTCCATCCAGGTGGCCAAATCCCACTGCGCGTGGCCGCGAAAAAGTTCGTCAAGATCGTCGTGTCTATCGGAAAACGCGGTCCACCAGTTGTCGATGCAGCGCAGCATGCGAGCACGGTAAGCAAATTCATCGGGATCCAACGGATCAAGGTAGGCCCAACGCATGCGATCATTCCGAAAAAGAGCCGCCGATAGAAGCGGTATTATCATAGCCGAAGTTTGGCTGTGATCCTATTGGCCGATGCAGAGCGCAAAGAGAGCAGGATTCAGATACTGCTTTTGAGAAACTCGCACTACGGCAAGGCAACGTGCATGCGATCGAAATGCATGCCGTGCTTTTCGATCGTATCGGCCTTCACGAATCCGCTGAGTGGCCCAGGTTCTTGAACTTGGGCGGCGAAGCCGTAAGAGGGGTTCTATTGCAGAGGCTGTAACGCAACGATTCACGGTTGCCGGGCGCGTTGGCCAGCCAATCGAGCAACCGCGATTGCGTCGGTTGGCTGGCAAGTCGTTGGTCGAGAAATTCTTGGCCGGGGCGGTTCCAAGTCGCCATTCGCATCGCCGGATCATGAGCCAAGCGATCAAGAGCATCTTGCTCTTCGTCGCCCAACGCCATGGCGTAGATCCGCTCCCGAATCAACTCTTCAGCCGTTCGCGAATTTTGTTTGGATGACGTGAACCGGCATTTGTTCCGCAAGCGATTCGATAAGCCCCAACCGATGATCGGCTTCTCGCAAGAGAACGGCGCAGGCGTGCGATGCGAGCTTTTGATCGAACGTTTGGACTTTGATAGACCGATTGAAATCTGGTTCAAAAAGAGCACCTTGAGATTCGCCCATTGCATGATCCTGCCGTGGTTAATGGTCAACACATCTAACCCTACAAAACGCAAGGGATCACGCAATGGACCTCTTCTTCTAAATGAAACTGGTGAATAATTCGGGGTTAATGGTGTATCCGCGATTCGGTGAGATCAGCGCCGTATTTTTCTTCGCGAGTGCACTGAGCTCGCACTTTTCTTTATGGTTTCCGCGAAACCTGAAGACTTTGCCGTCTGGTCTGCACCTCCTGCCTTCTTGAATGCCTTGCGTACTAGATCGAGCGATTTGTTCAAGCTCTCGTCTGTCAGTTTCAGATCCGCGAGGTTGGCGACGGCTTCGGGCGAGGGATCGGCACCGAGGATGGACCAATATACATGCATTGCCACGTAAAATCTTATGTTTCGTTTCTCTAATGCCGAGCATCCACCTATCACTTTGCGAATTCGCAACAGTGTCATGGCCAGTTGCAGGTACATTTTGATGGGATATGAATTCGAAAACACGAGGGCGTAGTCTTTATCTTTTTTTAGTAACGAATTTGGTCGAGCCCTCGCATCATTAGGTCGGCCGAGTAGCACCGAAATCGAATACTGCGCCATCTCGGTGACCGTTAGGATGTTCGCCCTGGACTTCCCTTGATTTTTGTAGAAATTCTTCCTTCGGTCATAGAAGATCCCTTGGGACTTACAGACATCTTCAATGCTCCTGTGAAGGGGATCAGTTGCCCGTAGAGTTGCAAGTCCAACAGCCGTTTGACTATTGGTAGCTCGTATGATCGCATTCTGAGCTTCCTCCTGGTCGGTCACGAGAATTCGAATCAGAATAGATCGGCGATCTTTTGACAAGTCGTGGGAATGTCGAGAGGCCAATATTTCTTTGGTTGTTTGAAGTCCATTTACAATTTAAGGCGACTCGATGGCGAAGACGTTGTTCATGCCGCGTAAGCGTTCGGTGCGACTATCTGTGGTTGGTGATTTTTCTGCGGCGGGCGCGGCGGGTTTTTGTTTTTGCTTGGCGCGCGGCTTGTTCGGTTTGACGATAAGTGCGAATCGATGCGGGATGCGCAGTTGCCCAGCGGT
>JAJRWU010000180.1 GCA_024276655.1 Planctomycetota bacterium | reverse complement strand
GGGCGGTTGCCGGGGACGGAACCAACCCGCCAGATAAAAATTAAAAGCCCAGCATTTTGAAAATACCGGGCTTTTCCTCGCCATAACCGGTAACCTACACTTCCGCGCAGCCAAGCAGCTTATTGGCGGCCAACTCATCGCCAGGGAGTATTGTGTGGTGTCTCGCAGCATTCGCATTCCGGCATTGGTGATTTTCTACTGGGCGTTTGCTTGTCAGACCGCGACAGGGGTTGTGGCCGGAGACGACGCTTCGCCGGCCCTTGCACGCCACGTTCCGCAACAGGGCGTGTGTGTATTGCTTGGCGCAACCGACGCCGCAGTTCCGCTCTCGTTGGCCGAAAAGAGCGAGGCGGTTTTTCTTGTGCAGGCGTCCGACGACTCCGACGCCGAGAGTATTCGCAACGCCGCTTCCGACGCCGGCCTGCTGGGAGTGAAAATCTACGTGACCACCGCCCCGGCGCACGCCTTGCCGCTGGCCGCGAATCTGGCCGACGCCGTGTTGGTTCTCAATCGCGAGAAATCGTTCGAAGAGTTACCGGCCGATGCCCGTCGAGAAATATTGCGCGTGTTACATCCCGGCGGCGAGGTTTTCGTCGGCGACGTCGGAACCGCAAAGCCGTTTCCGGAGGGGTCGGACGATTGGTCGCATCCTTACCACGGCCCCGACAACAACCCGCAATCGAACGATGCGCATGCCAAGGCGCCGTATCTGACGCAGTTTCTGAGCGAACCGTGGTACGTGCCGATGCCGCAAGTGACCGTCGCTTCGGGAGGCCGGGTGTTCAAGGCGTTTGGCCACATCGCGCTCAAGGAAAGAGAATGGCCCTGGCTCAACACGCTGGCGGCCATCAACGGCTACAACGGAGCACTACTTTGGCGGAGGCCGCTCACGCCCGGCTTCATGATCCACCGCAACACGCTTATTGCCACGCCCGATACCCTGTATTTGGCCGACGACGCATCCTGCAAAATTCTCAACGCCGCCGATGGCGAATTGCGAGGCGAAATCAAAATTTCTCCGGCCATGGCGCCCGACGGCGTTTGGAAATGGATGGCCTTCGAAAACGGCGTGCTCTACGCGATCATCGGTCCCCCAGAAAAACCCGACCCCACCATTCGCGGCGCCCGAAAGCTGCCCGGCTGGCCCTGGAAAGATCTCGGCCAAGGCTACGCCTCCCCCTACGCCTGGGGATTCGGCCACACGCTCTTGGCCATCAACCCCGAAACGAAACAGGTGCTCTGGAAACGCTCCTCCGCCGACCCCATCGATAGCCGGGCGGCCTGCATGGCGGACGGGCGAATTTATCTCTACTGCCACGAAAAGAGTTTGACCAGCGTCGACGCCAGCACCGGCCAAGACATCTGGACCACCACCAACACACAACTTCTGGCCGCCATCGGCCAACACGACCGCGCGCAAACGCCCGGCAAGGGCTTCGCTAGTTCGTCGTACGCCAAGGCGAATCGGGCGGGTATTTATTTTGCCGGTCCGCAACGGACGCATCTTGTTGCGGTTTCGGCCCAAGACGGCTCGCTGATGTGGAGCTACCCACATGGCAACTTCCAACTGGTTCTGCGTCACGACGCCCTGTACGCCATGGGGCGCACGCAAACCAGCAAGAAGTTCGACTACCTCACCGGCCGCGTGCTGGCCGATCTGGATTGTTACCGGGGAAATTGCACCCGCGCCACCGGCGCCGTCGATAGTATTTTCACGCGAGGCTACCGGCACACCGGCACGATGCGGCTCGATCTTTCCGGCAACCAAGCGCGGCGCATTCCCTTGATGCGGCCCGCCTGTCAAGACGGCGTGATCATCGCCGACGGCCAACTCTATTGGGGCCCCTGGATGTGCGATTGCAATCATTCGCTGATCGGCATGATCAGCTTGGCGTCGGCCGCCGATTTCAAATTCAATCAAACCGCCGTGGAGGAAGAACGTCTGGCAAGTAGTTCAGTAAAAGTGGAAAACCCGCTGGAAGCCGAGCCAGACGATTGGCCCGGCTACCGGGCGAACTCTGGGCGAACGGCCGCCAGTTCGGCGCGGGCGCCGGCCAAACCGCGAATCATCTGGAGTTACCATTCGCCTTCGGGCCAACCGGCCACGGCGCCCATTACGGCGGCGGGGCTGGTGTTTTGGAGCGGGCTCGATGGCGTCGTTCACGCCGCCGACGCCGCCACCGGCAAGGTGCGATGGCGGGCGTTCACCGGCGCCGCGGTGCGGTTCCCTCCGGAATTCCATCAAGGCCGAATTTATATTGGCTCGGGCGATGGCGCCATTTACTGCTTCGACGCCGCTTCGGGCAATCAACTCTGGAAGTTTCGCGCCGCGCCCGCCGAACGCAGCATTCTCGTGCATGGACGTCTGCTCTCGAATTGGCCGGTCGGCTCCGGCGTGTTGCTGCACAAGGGCGTGTTGTACGCGGCGGCGGGCATCACCAGTTACGACGGAACACACGTTTACGCGTTGGACGCCAAAACCGGCAAGATCCGCTGGCAGAATAATACGTCGGGGCGGTTGGTGTCGGGAGAGCGGGTGACGGGCGTCAGCGTGCAAGGCCATTTGTTACTGCACAACGAGCGTTTGTATCTGGCGGGCGGCAATGTGGTGTCGCCCGCGATCTACGACCTGCAAACCGGCGCGTGTCTGAACAAGCTGGAGAACGAATGGTGGGACCGTCCGCCTGATGCCAAGGAGCGATTTCCCGCCCAACCTAAAAACCGTGAAATGTTCCAGCGCGCTCCTCGCGGCCGCGAACTATTTCTCGTCGACGGACAAGTGCGCGTGTTCGATCAACTCCTCTATTCGCCGCCCAAGTACGGCCCCTCGCGATATTTCGGCGGGCATTTTCTCCAGGCTCAAGACGACCAATCCACGATTCGCGGAACCACCGGCCAGTTGCTGCGGCTGGCGGCTGAGAAAAACAAAGATGGCCAGCCTCTTGGCCTGTGGCGCAGCGCCGCCTTTCGAGATCCTCTCGCATTGGCCGTTTGCGCCAACTCGGTATTGGCGGCCGGTGAAAAAACCGGCCCGGAGGGCGCGCCGGCGGCATTCGCAGTGGCTGCGTTGGATAAAAAATCGGGCCGGGTGTCGTGGTCGGTCGATTTACCGGCCGCACCGGTTTCCTGGGGCCTGGCGCCCGGACCACGGAAGCGAATTTTCGTGGCCTTGGAAAACGGCGCCGTGGTCGGCATTGGCGACTGAACCCCGGGTCAGGAACAGTGTTGAAATAAGTGACCGGTGGTCGTTCGAAAAAGCCCAGCATAAAGCCCAGCATTTTGAAAATGCCGGGCTTTTAATTCGGCGCGTAAATTCAGGACGGTTCCTCAGCGAAAGAACCGCCGCCGGCTGGCTTCGAATTTGATATCGGCCACCGGCCGTACGCCGCGAATGCGTCCCTTGGGCGTGAGGCCCTCCAGGCTGACGGGGTCGGTCAGTTCATGCACGCCGACGTTGCCGGCTTTGTCGCGAATTTCCAAACGCAGAAAAACCAGCTTGGGAATGTGTGAGCCAACCGCCCAAATGAATTCGCCGCTATTGGCCGCGCCTTTGACGATTGGCGTCCAACGGTCTTGGTCTTGCGACCGATGATAAAGCGAAATGGGCCGGTCGGTGAGGTGCAGGTCGGCGGCCTCCCATAGAATCACGAGTTTTCCCGCCAGCGTTTGGCGGCCGTACTTGGCGGTCGTGATGCGGCCGGTCGGCGTGGTGCTGTCGATATCGACCCATAGGTCAGCCGGTTCGCCCGGCTGGGGCGTCGCTCCGGCCAGTCCGTTGCCGGCCGTGATCACGATTCGAAAGCCGAACACGCCATCGTCTTCCAAGGCCACCAGCATGGGGCTTTCCCGATCGGGGTCGAGCCCCCAGGGGCGCCAGGAACGGCCGCCATCTCGCGTACTCCATAACTCCACCTTGGCGACGCCCTCCGCCCCGACCGACGCCACATCGTACTCCAAATGCAGGCGGCGGGAGTTGGTCACGCGGGGTTGTTCTCCCGGAGGCAGACTACCCGCATTGTTTTGGCTTGAAGGCTCTGGCTGCGAACCGTTCTCGCCGGCGGACGGCGCGAGCGGATTTTCCCCGGCGCGATGGCTCGCCACATGCAGACTGGATTTTTCCCCGGCGGCGTTCGTTGCCGGCGGCGGCTGGCCAAATGTGCCGTTCCCAGCGACCGCAGGCGGAACGCTGTTCGGCGCCGATGGGCCAGACGTGTTCACAATGGCTCGCCGCCTAGTCGCATTGCCCGCCAAGTACTCCGCTTCATTTTCCGGCCAGGCGACCGCCGCATCGTTCCCGCCGGATGATGTTGGATTGACTAGCGCCGGCCGCGACGACCGCCGCGCGTTGAATGGATCAGTGGGCGGTTGCGGCGATTGTGTTGAGGCCACGCGAGGCAACGCGGCTATCGACGCTGCCGGCTGGACGACCTCCGCCACGTTTCCGGCGGCATCCTGAATACGAGCCCGAACGAAAGCCTGGGTAATCGGCCGCTCGGCCGCCCAAGACGTCTGGCCGAGCAACACGCTCGCTTCCTGACGCGAAGAACCGGCCGGCAAAATCGCGGAGCGCCAGGGTTCATTCAATCCGCTTCGCCATTCGATTCGCAACGAATTCGAAGCCGGTAGTTCTTCCTCCACGCGCCACTGCGCCGATATTCGTCCAGCGGGATCGATGCTTGCTGAAAGCTGAATGCGCGGCGGCGTGGCGTCGACGATCACCCGCGCCTCCGGGCCGGTGTGTTGGGGATACGCCCGATGTTGCTGATCAACGATTTGAGAAACAAACCAGTATTCGCCATCGGCCGAGGCTTGAAAGGCAAACACGCCATCGAACGGACGGCGGCGGTCGTAAAAACTCCAATGCGCGCCACGATCGGTCGAGATAAAAAGTTGCACTTCGCGCGGCTGGGAGAAACCGTTGGGAGCGGGAAGCATTCGAAAGGGTAGGTTGAAGATCTTCTGCCGCGTCGCCAACACGCCCGGCGATACTTCCGTCGCCCACGCGGGTTCGCCGCCGCGAGGGGCGTGAACATCTAACTGCCCGCGAGCGGTGTCTACGCCGCATACGCAAACCACACACGTCAGGAATACGAGGTTTCGAAGCATCTTGCCTCTGGCGGAGAATTGCAACATTTGAAAGTGTGCCACCACTATACTCCGCACGGTAAGGATTGACACAATTGCAGCATGGCTATGCAAATGTCTCGTTTTCAGCCGATTGAGGTATAAATTCCGGCATTGGCGGTCGAGGCGCCCCGGCTTTCAAAAAACCGGGGGCTGAATCGGCGTGCAGACGCCCCACTCTTTCCCCGCCCCGATGATTCATGAACGAATGCATCAGCGAGACACACCGAAATAAGGGCTCGCCACAAGGCTCCACATTTCTACAACAAGAGCCAGCGTATTCTTTTCTATCGACCGAACAGACAAATGACTTGATCCGCATACCAAACGGCTGAAAATCTGACATTTGCATAACATGCTGCAATTGCGTCAATCCTTACCGTGCGGAGCAGTAAGATTCATTTCACCTCCGAGCGGGCCAGTTTTCCTCACCTTTACTCGGCTGCTGGTTGCGTTATCATGTGTCATTCCGAGGTGAGCGGCCGGTGTGAATTTACCAACTTTATTCCCCCTTTTCCTGGGAGAGCTAGAGGGGCCGCTCTGAATCAAGTAAAAACCCTTTGCCAAGGGGGAGTTCTTTCCTGCCGGTAATCTAATGTTCAGGTTGCATTGCTGGCGGCGAGGTTTTGCATTTGGGCGAAATCAATGAAGTTGCCAAGCCGTTACGGGCGTAACAAGGGACGAACCGCCTCCACTTACAAAAAACGGCGTGCCGTAAGCCGTTACTTTTTACGCACTTAAAATCTTGGCGGAGTAGCTCAGTTGGTTAGAGCAGCGGAATCATAATCCGCGTGTCGGGGGTTCGAATCCCTCCTCCGCTACTGATTTTTTGTGTGCGACGGCTGGCGCGCTCAATTGCACTGGCTCCACAACGCCGCCTAAGTTCGCTATTTGCAACGGCTTGGGCGTTTTCTTTTTTGCGATGCCGGCGCCTTCCCGCCCGCACTGCCCCGCACCCGCTTGCAGCGTTTCGCGTGCCGTTTGCTGCGCCTGAAGCTGCGCGATATTTGGGGCCTCCGCCAATAGTGTTCGGCACGGCAATAGCG
Source organism: Planctomycetota bacterium (assembly GCA_024276655.1). Classification (GTDB taxonomy): domain Bacteria; phylum Planctomycetota; class Planctomycetia; order Pirellulales; family Pirellulaceae; genus SZUA-33. The sequence continues at coordinate 114 of JAJRWU010000180.1, read as the reverse complement.
GCATGGAGTGAAGTCGATTTTCAGGTCGTTTTTTAGCGGGAAAGAGCGGGAAAGAAACTGAGGTCGCGGCGAAGTTCAGATTCTGATCTCTCAAGCGCGCAGCAGTAAGCGGAT
>JAJRWU010000179.1 GCA_024276655.1 Planctomycetota bacterium | reverse complement strand
TTCAACGGCCTCCGGCTTTGGCATCGCAACTTGCAGCGCGCCGGCGAGGTCAACCCCAAAGAGTTCAGCCTCCCCCGGCTTTCCAGCAAAAGCGCGCGGCCTATTGCCTCGGAGCGGCTGGTGTTTGCTGTTTTGAAGAGCCGCCCCGTGGCGCTGGACGCCCAAACCGGCGAAGTCGTGGTCGAGTTTCGAGACATGCTCAAACCCAGAACGGTTCTGTATGCCGGCGGCAGAATTATCGCGGCCGACGACGATTCAGTGCGCGCCTTCAGCATTGAGAGCGGCCAGGAAATTTGGAAGGTAAAGGTGGTCGATCCGCAATATGTTGTCAGCGACGGAAAGGTCGTGGCGTTTGTTCAGGGCCGCGTGCGGCGCGGCGAAAAGGCCGAAGCCGTTGTTTTGGATGCCGCAACCGGCGCCGTGAAGTGGCGCCGCAACGATTACCCCTGGTTGCCGCGCGTCGCACGGTTGGTGCTCTTCCAGGATATGTTGGCGTTTGAAGCCTCCACGCTCAACGACGACGACGCCGGAAACGGGCTGCACGTGGTTTCCTCCAGCACCGGAAAACATGGCTGGTCGAAAGAATACCCGCCGGGCATGAACCACATGCGGCAGGCCCGTGCGATGTTCCTCCCCGGCAACCTGTGGATTCTGCACGGCGGAAAAGTCAACACCAGCGATAAATCGAAACGCACCCGGCAGCCGATTCAGATCTCGGCGTTGGATCCTCTGACCGGAAAAACACGCCTCACTTTTCCCGCCGGGCTGACGCACTGTTTCCCGCCCGTCGCGACGCCGAACTTTATGTTCGCCGGTGAAATGGATCTAACAAACCTCAGTTCGGGTGAAACGATCGCGAATCGAATCACGAAGGCCAACTGTTCGCGAGAAAATGGCTGGGTGCCTGCCAATGGCCTCGTCTACACCACGCCAAAACACTGCACCTGTTGGCCGATGTTGCGAGGCTTTGTGGCCATGGCGTCGGCCGCCGCCGCAGATTCACCCACCAAGCAACCGCTCGATCAAATCAAGTTCGTGTTGGAAAAAGGACCGGCGAAAGCCGACCCTCAAGCCGCGAACCCCGCCGCCAACGATTGGCCGCTTTATCGGCGCGACCGCTGGCGCAGCGGCAGCACGGCCGCGGCGGGGCCCAAGCGTTTGACGGAGCGTTGGCGAGTCGCCTTGCATGCGTCGAACAACGCCGCTGGCCAACAACCAGGGCCCATTCTGTACGATTGGGCCGACAACCCCGTGGTGAAAGGCCCGCTCAGCGCGCCGACCATCGCCAACGGCGTGGCTTACGTGATGCGGCCCGACGAACACGAATTGGTGGCCATCGATACGGCAAAGGGCCAGGTGCGCTGGCGTTTCACCGCCAATGGCCGGCTCGATACGCCGCCGGCCATTCATCGCGGGCTGTGTCTGTTTGGCTCGGCCGACGGTTGGGTTTACGCTCTGCGGGCCGACACGGGCGAAGTCGTTTGGCGGCTCCGCGCCGCGCTCACCGATGAACGCATTGTCGCTTATGGGCAGGTGGAATCGCCTTGGCCGGTTCCGGGAGCCGTGCTCGTAATGGACGACATCGCCTATTTCGCGGCTGGCCGTCAGCCGCTGGCTGATGGCGGTATTTTGGTGTTCGCCGTCAACCCGACGACGGGCGAACAGCATTGGGTCAAGAAGATTAACTCCGTTCCCCAACAGGGCTTCTATGAAAACTCCGGCTTGGAATTCGACCCCTTCGATATTCTGCACGCCGAGGGCGACGGTTTGGCGATGTCGCGTTGGGTGCTCTCGCTCGATGGCAAAAACGTGGCGGTCGATAAATGGAACGCCTTCGCCAAAATCAACACCGGCGGCGGCGAAGTCTGGACCCCGCGCGGTTCCTGGACTTACGGCGCTCGGCACCAACATCGTTTCGGCGGCGAAGCGCCAAGGCGCCCGCTGGCCGTCTACCGCGATGACAACATCTATAGTTCGTTGAACGGCAGCACGAAGGTGTTCCGCCGCGATTTCGATCTTGATCAAATCGAGAAGTTCGACAGCAAATGGATCACCGGTTGGAAGGCCGCGTCAACTGCCCGGGAAAAAGGCAAGCCCTACCGAACGTATCGCATCGCCGAAGGCGCCAAGTGGGTTCTCGACCCGTTCGCCCAGCCAGATGCGAAACAAGAAGAACCTCGGTACGGAACGCAGTTGCACAACCGCATTCACGCCATGGCGTTGGCCGGCAACGGCAAGCTGTATGTGGTTCATCAAGACGGGCGGCTTAAAGTTATCTCGACGGCCGATGGTAAGGTTTTGCGTGAAATGCAAGCGCCGCCGCCAGCCTGGGATGGTCTGGCCATCGCGGAAAATCGGCTCTTCCTCACCACGCAAAGCGGCGAATTGCTCTGCCTGGGCGAGAATTGACAACCACCGCAGGAGTGTACGCTTCAGCGCGTTTTGTCTGGGACGCTCGTCTTAGGCGAGCGGCAGATGAAAACTTACCTATATACAAGCACGAAGCGCAAGCGAGTGAATCAGCAAACGGTCATTTCCGCGTAGGCGGGAACCAAAAAAAAACTCACGGACTCCCGCTACGTGCGGGTAAGCACCGCTCGATAAATAACGGTCGCATTTGTGTAGCCATCGTCGCCAGACGGTGGGTGAGCGGTGAACCATCCCACGCTCTGGCGAGCATGGCTACGACAGTAATTTTCCGCTCGATGCTAAGTAATTTTCCGCCGCTCGCTTAAAACCCATAGTGGCGCCTGAGAAGCCCGGCTTTTTGAAAAAGCCGGGCTTCTGAATCGGGATGTAGCTTCTCCAGGCTTCCTTTGCAACGAAGTCGCATTCGGGCTGCCGTTCTTGTTGGCCGAAGGTCTATTTTCACCGTAGCCTGGAGCATCGCTCCAGGTGCGATGGCCGACCTCCGTTCGGATGGCCGAAGGCCTTATTCACATCCTGCAAGATGGTGGGTGATCTTGGCCTTCAGCCAAGGTGAGGACTGTTTTTCCCCGTCTCTGGGGCGATGCCCTGTTGTTTATACATAAGTCATTCGACAACCCGCCAGATTTTTTCACCATTGGCGCTAGATTCGCGCCGTCGTTTGAAACAGGCAAGGCGTTCGTTGCGGACAAGAGTTCGTTTCAAGCCGGAGGCTTGGCAGCCATTAGCCGGCGGTCGAGCGCAGCGAACACCGCCGGACCGCCAACGCAACGAACGCGGCATCCCGGCGGGATGCCAGGATGCAGCGGTTTGAACGGCGGCAATCGGCGGCGTCCCATTGCCGACGCCGCTGGCATCCTTCGGGATGCGATGTTTCAGCGTTTCGATCCTCCGGTGGTGTTCGCTGCGCTCGACCACCGGCTAATGGCTTTTATCCCTACCTGGATAGATTTTCAGACCAACGCCGCCGCGTGGATGACTTTCAGACCCGGCGCCAATAAAAACTTATGTATAAACAACAGGGCGATGCCCCAGGCTACGATGATCTTGGCCTTCGGCCAACAAAGGGATGTCGCATTTGTTTTTGGGTCGATGCCTAGCGGTTGGTATATTTTCATCTGCCGCTCGTACGAAGGCGCGCCCGCGTCGGACGAACCCAAAAACCGAGGGCGTTGCAAATGCAACGCCCTCGGAATAATACAAAGAGTTGCTCGGGGCTTCATGCCCGGTTTCCGTTACGAGCAACCCATTGAGTTCCCACAGTTATGGCACAGGTAGCAGTTGCCATTGCGAACCGTAATGGCGCCGCAATTTTCGCAACTCGGCGCATCGCTTTGGAAGCGGGCGAACTGCTCGCTGCGTCGCGCCGCGCCGCCGTTTTGTTCCACCTTCATGGCCACGCCCGCACGTTCGAGTCGATCGGCGTCGACCGAACCGTTGGTCAAACCGCCGGCGCTCTTGCCTATCAGGATGGGACAAATCATCTATCGTGGACGATTCTCCGACGCGATCAGTTCTTGAATGCTCTTTTGTACTCCGTCAAGGCTGCCTGCCCACGGTATAGGCTCGACAGAATTTCCGTCGAATCCCATGCGAACGAGCGCTTCGCACGACCGCCGTGGATAAAGGGCGAGCATCGACTCGAAAAAACTGCGGCGAATATCTTTGTGGTCGAAAAATGAGAACGAGGACCACTGCTTGGCAAGCTCGTCACGGTCTCGGATGTCGATGACTTCCAGCCTTTCGATGGGCTTGTGGGGATCATCGCCTTTCCAGGCGTTAGTGAAAATCGCCATTGCCTCTTGGTCGGTTGTCGGCGCACTGTAGCCAAAGAACGTAATGATCCCAGCCTGGCTGATATAATCTCGGGCCGCATCCCACTGGGTGGAGGTGAACGGATCGCTCGCGTAGTCCTTCTTCTCAATCGGATACAGCAGTCGTGTTGGCGTCAGTTTCCCTTCGCAAAAGGGACAAACTTCGAGTTTGCGCGTCGACTTGCGGCACTGATCGCAGAAACTCACGCGAACATTTCCATGCAAGTGGAAAATGTGAGGCAATAACGCAGGGCCATATTTCCGCATACAGGCGTCAGCCAGGAAAGGGTCCCAGTTGAAAGTGAATATGGCATCTTTTTCACGGAGAGACAGCAATAGCAGGTCGTAAAGCGTTAGGTACTGTGGCAATTCCAAGCTGCTGAAGTATTCCGTGACTCGTTGTTCAATCTGCTTTATCAGTGTCGAATTCGGATCTGCAGTATGCAAGGTACTGTAAAGAGACTCGAAGTTCTGCTCTGAATCATACCCCGCCTGATCAACGAGATCACGCAAGTCGAGAACATCCAAGACGTTTGCCATCAATGGAAGTATTTTGCCATGTGCATCTCCATTCGGAAAAGCGGCAAGGCTGGCCCCTGCGCCCAGCACAACAACATGCGGGCGGCTTGTGCGCAGTTCGACTAACTGCTGCTTTGTCACGTCGTATACCATAATTATCACCAAATCCGGATGCCCTCACCTCGACCGCATCTTCCTTCGTGTTCCTCGCAGCTTCTTGTACGATTCTGTCTCGTATAAAAGCACGAAGTATTTGCCGTCCAAAAATCCTTTGCAAGGTGGGCCGTGTGTGGCCGAGGGAAAAACAAGCTAAAGCTTGAACTCCAACGGCGCGGATGGAGCTGGCGCCCGGCCGTTAAAAAACCGAGGGCGTTGCAAATGCAACGCCCTCGGACTAATACAAAGAGTTGCTCGGGGCTTCATGCCCGGCTTCCGTTACGAGCAACCCATTGAGTTCCCACAGTTATGGCACAGGTAGCAGTTGCCATTGCGAACCGTGATGGCGCCGCAATTTTCGCAACTCGGCGCATCGCTCTGGAAGCGGGCGAACTGCTCGCTGCGTCGCGCCACGCCGCCGTTTGGCTCCACCTTCATGGCCACGCCCGCACGTTCGAGTCGATCAGCGTCGACCGAACCGTTGGTCAGCCCGCCGGGGCTCTTGCCATTCACAGCCGCCGAAACAACGCTGTTCGCTACAGCAGATGCGGCGCCGTTCTCTTCGGTTTTAGCCGCTTCGGGCGGCAAGCCGGTGCTGGCTTCCCGGTAGCCGGGCAGGAAGGTGATGCCCAACCAACGGAAGATGTAATCAACAATGCTCTTGGCGATGCGAATATCGGGGTTGGTGGTGTGCCCCATCGGTTCAAAACGCGTGTGTGAAAACTTATTCACGAGCACTTCCAGCGGCGTTCCGTATTGCAGGTTGATCGAAATTGCCGTGCCGAAGCAATCCATCAAACCGCCGATGGTGCTGCCTTCCTTGGCCATCGTGATAAAAAGTTCGCCGGGGCGGCCGTCGGGGTAAAGGCCCACGGTAATATAACCTTCGTGTCCGGCCATGTTGAATTTATGCGTGACCGATTGCCGGGTGTCGGGCAGTCGCTCGCGGCGCGGCTTGGGCACTTCCTTCTCTTCAGCTTTGTCGGCTTCCGATTGCGTGGAAAGCGGCTGGCTCGACTTGGAGCCATCACGGTAAATGGCCAAGGCCTTCAAGCCAAGCTCCCAGCCCCAGGTGTACGCTTCGGCCACGTCCTTGGGCGAGACATCGCTGGGCATGTTGACGGTTTTGGAAATCGCGCCGGAGAGAAACGGCTGCGCGGCCGCCATCATTTTCACATGGGCTCGCCAGGGAATGCTCCGTACGCCCTTGGCCGCCTGGAAGGCGCAATCGAAAACAGGCAAGTGCTCCTCGCGAATTCCCGGAGCGCCTTCGATGGTGTCGTTCTCGTCGATGTACTTGTTAATCGCTTGTGCGCTCGGTTCGTCGTACCCTAGTTTGGCCAGCGCCATGGGCACGGTTTGATTGACGATCTTCAACATACCGCCGCCGGCAAGTTGCTTGTATTTCACCAAGGCGATATCGGGTTCGATGCCGGTGGTGTCGCAGTCCATCATGAAACTAATCGTGCCGGTGGGCGCGAGCACCGTGGCTTGGGCGTTGCGAAAACCAAAGCGGCGGCCTTGCTCCAGCACCTTTTCCCACAGCCGTTTGGCCGCCAATTGCAGTTCGTCGGGAACGGCGGCGTCGATTTTGTCGACCGCATCACGATGCATTTCCATCACCTTCAACAACGGCTCCCGATTCTCCGCATAGCCCTCGAACGGACCCACCGCCGCGGCAAGTTCGGTGCTTGTCAGGCAGGCGGCGCCGTGCAACAACGCGCTGATCGCGCCGCACACGCCCTGTCCGCCCGCTGAATCGTACGGCAAGCCGCCCGACATCAGCAAACTTCCCAGATTCGCAAACCCCAGTCCTAGAGGGCGGAATCGGTGGCTGTTCTCTGCAATTTCGTCGGTCGGATAACTGGCGTGATCGACGATAATTTCCTGGGCGATGAAAAACAACCGGCAAGCGGCCTGAAAACCATCGGCATCGAAGCCGCCGTCCGACTGCCGGAACTTCATCAGGTTGATGCTGGCCAGATTACACGCCGTGTTATCCAGGAACATATATTCCGAGCAAGGATTACTAGCGTTGATGCGGCCGCTATTGGGGCAGGTGTGCCAGCGATTGATCGTGGTGTCGTATTGAATGCCGGGGTCGCCACACTGCCAGGCGCATTCGGCCATTTGATCGAACAAGTGGCGAGCGTCGTAGGTGGGGCCGTCGCCGCCGGTAACGCATTTCGTCACCCAAGGCTCATTGCGCGCAACGGCCTGCATATAATCGTCGGTCACGCGGACCGAAAGGTTGGCGTTTTGGAAGAGAATCGAGCTGTAGGCTTCGCCGTTGAAATTGGCTTCGTAGCCGCCTTTTTCGATGAGCGTGCGCGCCTTTTGCTCTTCCTTCCATTTGCATTGGATAAACTCCAATACATCGGGGTGCCAAATTTTGAGCGACTGCATTTTGGCGGCGCGACGCGTTTTCCCGCCCGATTTGACCACCGCCGCGATTTGGTCGTACACCCGCATGAACGACAACGGACCGGAAGGATTGCCGCCGCCGGAAAGTTTTTCACGATGCGAACGGATGGTGGAGAGGTCGGTGCCGGTGCCGGAGCCGAACTTGAAGAGCATCGCTTCGCTGGTCGCGAGGCGCATGATGTCTTCCATGTTGTCGTCCACGCTTTGAATAAAGCAGGCCGACCCTTGAGGATATTCATACGGGTTTTCCGGCTGGAACGCGCTGCGCGTTTCGGAATCCCAAGCCCAGTTGCAGGCAGCGCCCGTGACGCCGTACTGATGATAAAGGCCGACATTAAACCAAACCGGCGAATTGAAGGCGCCATGCTGGTGCAGGCAGAGCCAGGAAAGTTCGCGATAAAACCGCTCGCCATCGTCCGCTGAGGCGAAATAGCCATCTGCCACGCCCCAGTCGGCAATGGTGCGGCAAACGCGGTGAATCAACTGGCGAACACTGTTTTCTCGCTCGGGCGTGCCAACTTCGCCGTAAAAATATTTGCTCACCACGACATTCGTCGCCAACTGGCTCCACGACGTGGGTATTTCACAGTTGGTCTGTTCGAACAACGCCTTGCCGTTTTCGTCTTTGATCGCGGCGGAACGCGTTTCCCAAGACACCGTTTCAAACGGATCTTGAACATCCGTCGGACAAAAACGAGACTCGACAGACAACCCTTTTTGAGCTTCGGGAGATTGAGAAGTTCGATCCATGTCCACTGTCGCCATAACTACAGCATCCCTTCTGAACGAGTCCGATACGCGATAACTAAGTGTACTTCAGTATACCATTCCGAAAGCCAGCACGCCACACGCAATCGCAACGTCAGGAAAACCGAACACGATGTGAAAATGGGGCGTTCAGGAAGATAAGGAAAGGCGATCCGGTACCATATGTAGTGGGTTGAGTTTACTCCTCCACAACATTTAGGGTAGGCGTACGAGTTTACCGCTTTCTCTGCTGGAGTCAATTCCTGCCCAGACGATTGACGCAGGCTCAGTCGAGCAGGCGGTTTATGACGATTGCGTGAAGATTCCCAACCTCTGGTCAGGGGGCCGTTTATTCACCCTATGTCTTTATTAAAAAACAACTTACAAAGAATCCACCAATGTCCCGCCGGCAAGGAATACCGGCAATAATTTTTCATAAAAACTTGAGTTTCTCCAGTGAAGTCATCGTAAGTCATGATGAAATAACGACTTGCGGCGTATTCCTCAGGATGAATGCACCAGAAAGGCGGCCTCGCAGTTGAATAAATGGCCGCCTCAAGGGGTCATGGGAGTATGGAGCGGTTGCGCGGGCGGAATATTCCACTATGCTTGTCGGGGTGAGTGGGCGCGCCAATGTGCAGAGACAACCTACGTGAGAACGTTGCTATCGAGCAACGATATGGTTTTGACAATTTTTCAAGGGGTTTTTTGATGAAAACGAAGTGGATCAAAGTGTTAGGCGGATTTTCCTTGGTTGCGGCTTTCTCCGTAATGAATTTGGGTTGTCCAGCAAAAGCTCCCGTCGAAGAGCCTGCCGCATCCGAGTATACCGAAGAAGAAACGGAAGCCATGGGAAGCGGAATGACGGGAGAAGCCGCGCCCGAAGAAGCAACCGCGCCTGCGGAAGAAAAGACCGAGTAATACTGTACCGGTTCAGCGGGTCACTGGTTCAGCGGGTCGTTGAGTTTCGACGTGTTGGAGTTAGGAACAGTCCCGAATTTACATACCGAATTAAAAGCCCGGCATTTTGAAAATGCCGGGCTTTTTTGAGCTGCCACCGGGAACTTATTTCGGGACAGGTCTAAGCCGGGGCGCGTTCAAGGCGTGAACTCCAATACCCGGCATTCGCCAATGCAGGCCTCGTTCGATCGTCGGCAAGGCACTAGAATGGCCACAGTTTCAAGCGATCGGGAGGGTGCTGGTGTGATTTCGGCAGTTGTGCGGCGATTCGAAGCTGGTGAGGATCTGACGTTCGAGGAAATGTCGGGCGTGGTTGATTCAATCATGCAGGGCGGATGCTCCGAAGACGACATTCGTCGGTTCCTGACCTCTCTCTCCGAAAAAGGCGAAGCCGTGGCGGAAGTGGCCGGCGCCGCCGCCGCAATGCGCAATCACATGACGCGCATCCGATCCGACCGCGCCGATTTAATCGACACCTGCGGCACCGGAGGCGATGGCTCGGGTACGTTTAATATCAGCACTGCCGCGGCGATGCTTGCAGCCGCCGCCGGCGCGGCGGTCGCCAAACACGGCAATCATGCGGCCACCAGCAAGAGCGGGTCGGCCACGGTGCTGGAGGCGTTGGGCGTTCATATCGAAGCGCCCACGCCAGTGGTGGAGCGTTGCTTGCGCGAATTGGGAGTGTGCTTTTGTTTCGCACGCAACCTGCACCCCGCCATGAAACATGTGGCGGCGGTCCGCCGGCAGTTGGGCAAGCCAACCATCTTTAATATTCTGGGGCCGCTGTGTAATCCGGCTTCGGCGCCGCGCCAGCTCTTGGGCGCCGGCAGCGAAAAGGCGCACCACTTACTGGCCGAAGCTCTGCTGATCCTGGGAACCGAGCGGGCGATTGTCGTTCGCGGTGAAGACGGGTTGGATGAAATCACGCTGGCCGGTCGGACCGACGTCCTCGAAGTTTGCAACGGAAAAATTCGCGCCTTCGGTTGGACGCCCGCAGATTTCGGTCTGGCCGAGGCGTCGCATGAATCGATGTTGGTGGAAGGTCCACAAGAGAGCGCCGATTTGATTCGCTCCATCTTCGCTGGTCGGGAAGGTCCTCCGCGCGATATCGTGGTGATGAACGCCGCCGCCGCCCTGTGGCTGACCGAACAACACGCCTCGTTGGCAGATTTGGCCGGCCGCGCCGCCGCCGCCATTGATAGCGGCGCTGCATCGGCGCTCGTGACCCGGCTTGCTGAAATGAGCCGGGGCTCATGAATCGGCTGACCGTGCGTTTGGTGCTGATCGTGTCGTGCGCCCATGCGTTGGTGCATGCGTTCGAGGTGGCGTTGCCGAGCGTCGAGCAACTTTTGGCGCGGGAGTATCAGGTCGGCAGGGATGTCACGGGGTTGCTTTCCACCAGTTGGCGTTTGCCCTGGGGATTCAGCGCCCTGGTGGCCGGATTGTTGGTCGACCGCTTCGGTTCGCGGCGCATGTTGGTCGTTTACCTGGTCGGCTGCGCGGCCGCCTGCGGGGCGGTTGTTTTCTGCCAGCCGCTGGGCGGGTTGTTCATCATCATGCCGGTAATGGGCGCGTTCGCCAGCATTTACCACCCCGCCGGGTTGACGCTCATCTCGCGCGAGACGAACGCCGCCAACCGCCCTTTCGCCCTGGGAATTCACGGCGTGTTCGGCTCATTGGGTATTGGGGCGTCTCCCTTTTTCGCCGCCATCTTGCTCCGCGACGGATTCCAATGGCGCAGCTATTACGCACTACTGGCCGTGGCCGGCATCGTGTGCGCCGCCGCCTTTTACTGGCTCACACGAGGTTTCCGAAGCACTCAACCAACAACGCCCACGCCGCAAGACGACGCCGAACAGCACTACGTCGACTGGACCAGTTTCTACACACTCACCTTGCTGGCGGTGCTGCAAGGATTGGTCTATTCGGCGGTTGTCACGTTCCTGCCGCGTTATTTGAACGGCGATGCTTCGGCCGACGCGAAAGAGGCGTCGCTCGGCGTTTTCATGGCCGGAGGCGTGCTACTGGCCGGCTGCGTGGGGCAAATCGTGGCGGGCAAAATCGCCCGGCCAAAAATTCTGGAACTACAGTTGGGGTTCATCACCCTGGCTAACACGCCCTTCCTGCTCTGGATGGCCCTGGCGCCCAACGTCGCACACCGGCTGGCGGCCGCCGCCTGTTTCTCCTTGGTCCATTTTATGCACCAGCCAATCTACAACAGCCTCATCGCTAAATACACGCCGCCCGACCGACGCAGCCTTTGTTACGGATTCAGCTTTGCCGTCGGTTTGGGATTGGGCGGATTCGGCGCCGCGCTGGCCGGATTCGGCGCCAGTTTGTTTCTCACCTACGCCGCCCTCTCGGCCGCCACGTGCCTGGCTAGTTTGATCGGATTTTATTTGTGGCTGCGTAATCGAGGCAAATTGCCTACCGCCTGACGCCGCGTTGTCGCGCCGACTCAAAAGAAAAAAAATCCAGCCACAAATGGCGCCGCCGGTTGCAGTGTGAGGAGTGAGGTCATGCGTCGGCCTCCATGCGGGCCCTGGTTTGGCCGCGTGGTTCGGTGAGCAAGGCCAAGACTTTGGGGCGGCGTTTGTTGGCTCGCGGCTCGCTATGGAATCGTCCCGAAATAACTTCCGTATTTCATCTCGGACGAAGCGGGGTGATCGCCTGGGTTATTCTTGCCAAAAACGC
>JAJRWU010000178.1 GCA_024276655.1 Planctomycetota bacterium | reverse complement strand
CTAGCGGGGTTCCAAGGGGGCGGCAATGAGCCCCCTGGTCTGCGTGAACGCAAGCAACAACGCGGCGAAGCCGCTCCACCAATCACTAACCACCGAGAAGAAAATCAACAGAATTTACAGAACAACGGTTGCTCAATCGATTTTCTGCTCACTCCTTCCAATGACAAATGACAAATGACAAATGACAAATGACAAATGACAAATGACAAATGACAAATAACTATTGACAATTGTTCCAGATGTTCCACCCGCGCCGCGTGCGGGGCTTGCCTAACGAGAGTTTTCAGTTTACCACAAAGGCGCTGTCAAACCAAAATGCGCAGAGCGGACCGCTTGGTCTGCGGAATGCGCCGATCGGCCAGGAGAAAAGCCATGGATATCCATCAACTGACGCGAACTTTGCACATCAAAAACGATTCGAAAATTGTCATGCTCGTGGGCGATGGCCTGGGAGGCCTGCCTCTCGAACCGGGAGGGCTGACCGAACTCGAAACCGCGAAAACGCCGCATCTCGACGCCTTGGCGGAGCGGGGCGTTCAAGGGGGGAGCATTCCCGTACTGCCGGGAATCAGCCCCGGAAGCGGCCCGGGCCACTTAGGACTTTTCGGCTACGATCCGCTGCAATACGTGATCGGTCGAGGCGCGTTGGAGGCCACGGGCATCGGGTTTGAACTCCAACACGGCGATGTCGCGATCCGCTGTAACTTTTGCACGCTCGACGCGGCCGGCGATATTTCCGATCGGCGGGCGGGTCGGATTCCGTCGGAAGAAAGCGCGCCGCTGGTCGAGAAACTGCGCGCCGTGAGTATTCCGAACATCGAAATATTCGTGGAGCCGGTGAAGGAGCACCGTTTTGTCGTGGTTCTACGCGGCGAAGGGCTAGACGGCAACGTAGCCGATACCGATCCTCAAACCACCGGCGCGCCGCCCCTTACTCCGGAAGCTCGCGACGCCGGCAGCGAAAAAACGGCGGAGGTTGCGGCTGAGTTTTTCAAACAGGCGATCAAAATTCTCGCCGGGCAGCCCCAGGCCAACGGACTCACCATGCGAGGTTTTTCAGCCCGGCCTCATCTGCCGAGCTTCGAGGAAGTTTACGGACTGCGAGCCGCCGCGATTGCCGTTTATCCTATGTACAAAGGGTTGGCTCGGCTTGTGGGGATGGATATCGTGGGCGCCGCAACCACGCTTTCCCAGCAAATGGACGTTTTGGCCGAGAAGTGGGCCGACTACGATTTTTTCTTTATCCATTACAAATACACCGATAGCACCGGCGAAGACGGCAACTTTGCCGCCAAGGTCGCCAGGACTGAAGATCTGGACGCCATCGTTCCGCAGATCACGGCGTTGGATCCCACGGTGTTGATCGTCACCGGCGACCACAGCACGCCCGCCCACCTGAAAAACCATAGCTGGCACCCCGTGCCGACGCTCTTGGTATCAGACCATTGCCGCACCGACCAATGCCGACAATTCAGCGAACGCGAATCGGTGCATGGCGGCTTGGGGCAATTTGAAGCCAAGCATTTGATGACGCTCGCCTTGGCCAACGCCGGCCGACTAGGAAAATACGGCGCTTGAACGCGACGCGGGTTTCATGCTGGCAAGGGCCGCTTGACTCCCTCGCCTGGACGGGCTTAAACTGGGCGGTTTGCACTCCGCGAGTTGATGTCGGCCTCCTAACCCATGGCGCTCGCCGCGTTCCGGTTTATGAGGAGTCTGTCGTTGCACGCTTTCTTGAGCGGAGCGTGGGTCGTCGCGCATGAATCAGGGCGGCGATTGCCCTTTCCCGATTGCTGTAGGAGCCCTTCGAGTGGCTGGAACGTGCGTTATAGGTCTGCAATGGGGCGACGAAGCCAAAGGGAAGCTGGTCGACTTACTCACCCCGAATTTCGATATCGTGGTGCGTTACCAGGGCGGCGCCAATGCGGGCCATACCGTGGTGGTGGGCGAAAATACCTACAAACTTCATCAGATTCCCAGCGGTATTCTCAACCAAGGCGTTGTGAATGTCGTGGCGCCGGGCGTGGTGCTGAACCCACGAACCGTGCTGGAGGAAATCGACGGTCTGCTTTCTCGCGGTCTTTCCCTGGAAGGCCGTTTGATGCTCAGCGATCGGGCGCACGTGGTCATGCCTTGGCATGGCGCCGAAGACGCCGCCTTCGATAAAAGCACGGCCGATGGTGAAAATATCGGCACCACGATGCGCGGCATCGGGCCTTGCTATCGCGACAAAGTAGGCCGTTCGCATGCCGTGCGTTTGGGCGACATGCTCCGCGACGACTTCCAGCAACGCATTGCCTGCATCGTGGATTTCAAACGCGATATTCTCGCCGCGCTGGGCGGCAAGGGCGCCGAACTGGACGCCGCCGCAATCTTTCAAGATTACCACGCCTACGCCCAGAAATTGAAACCCTATATTGCCGACACCACCGCCTATCTGCTGGATGCCGTCGAAGACAACAAACGGCTGCTGTTCGAGGGCGCCCAAGGCGCTTTGCTTGATATCGACCACGGCACGTTTCCGTTCGTCACGAGCAGCAATAGTTCTGGCGTGGGTGTTTCGTCGGGGTCGGGCGTGCCGGCGCGTTGGGTCGACAAAGTTATCGGCGTCATCAAGGCGTATTGCACGCGCGTTGGCGGCGGGCCGTTCCCCACCGAATTGAATGACGAAACCGGCGAACACATTCGCGTCGAGGGCAATGAATTCGGCACCACCACCGGCCGGCCGCGGCGCTGCGGTTGGTTCGACGCCGTCGCGGCGCGTTACACCGCCCGACTCAGCTGAGTCGATTCGCTTTCCCTCATGATGATGGACGTGCTCAGCAAACTGCCCGAAATTCAGGTTTGCACCAGCTATGAAATCAACGGCGAACGCACCCAACAATTTCCCAGCCATGTCGACGACCTGCGCAGCGTGAAGCCAGTCTACGAAACACTTCCCGGCTGGCGCGAAGACGTCACGGGCGTGCGGCGGCTGGAAGATTTCCCCAAAGCCGCTCGTTCCTACATCGATCGGCTGGGCGAACTGGTTGGACGGCCGGTTGCATTTGTTTCCGTCGGACCCGACCGCGCACAAACCGTGTTTGTCGAACAATAGTGTGCTTCAGGAAACTTTGAACCTGTCCAAGATCTATTCCGCGCAATGGTGTTACGGAATTCTCATCAAGCCGGAGGCTTGGCAGCCATTAGCCGGTGGCGTCGCTCCACTCAGCCACATACGCATCAACTTAAGGAAACATTGGTCTATTAAAAAACGGAAGTCCTTCGTCCAGACATTGTTCGACGGTTTCCGGGTGAACATTTCAATTTTTGGACTGGCCAATTCTTCGCGCCTTCGCGTCTTCGCGTGAGAAAAAGGGCGCGCGCGAAGACGCGAAGAACACGAAGGAAGGACGGGCGCCCTGCAAAATGACGCCCTGCAAATGGTGCGTCCGTGGGCGAAACTGTGTGCGGCGCTCATTCAGCATTGGTTGGCTGTAATGCTCGCGCGGCGCTCGGAAAGCCGTTTAAGCTTTGACGGCATCGCAAAACACGTGGGGTCAATCGCCGACGCCTCGATCGGGGCGCTCACCGGTTACGACGATTTACTTCAAGTGCTTGAGCGATTCAAGAAAATAGATCCTCCGGTGGTGTTCGCTGCGCTCGACCACCGGCTAATGGATATTATCCTTATAGGACATGAAACCAAAGGCGCCTGACCGCAAATAACTTACCGACTTAAACGCCCGGCATTTTGAAAATGCCGGGCGTTTTTGATCGCCCCGAACCAGCACGGAAGAACTTCACGGGCCGGAACCGAAACTTCGCGGCGGCGGCCGCAGTATTGCCTTTTATAGCTGGGAATTGTCTGGTCGAAGAAGCGGGGGGGAGAATGGCGACGCAATCAGCGCGAAGCAGCGTGGTGTTTCTGGCGATATTGCTGGCGTCCACCACTTGGCCTGCTCGGTTCGGTTTCAATTTCCGGCGGACGCACGCCGCCGAGATCCTCACCGTCCAAGCCGGGCAAGTGGTTCGAAAAATACCGCCCGGCGCGGTCGGCTGGGGGGCGATGTGGAAACGCTCGATTCTGTGGCCGGCGCCGCCTCAAGATTTCACCGACCGCTCGCACGCCGCCTACATTCGCAAGCTGGGTCTGGCCAATTTACCGCTCATACAACAGGCCGATGTGCGAAACATCAGTTGGCCGTGGGGCGTTGGGTTTTCGACCTTCGGCGTCAATTGGGAGAACAGCGCCAAGCCGTGGTCGGCACGAAAAATCGATTGTGTTCGCGGCAGCGGTTGGTGCGAGAAGGCGGTCGTCGGAGTGGGCGATTTACTCACGTTGGCCGAGATCTGGAACTTGGAAGCTGTTACGGTTTCCGTTCCCCTGGCCGTGTTCGACAACAAAAAAAAACGCTGGGGGCCGCGTTTTTTTTATGACGACTTTACCGACCCCACGATCGAAAAAATCAGCGACCACGCCTTGGCCCTGGTTGAATTCATGAAGCAGCATCCAGCCTGGCGAAAGCTCGACCGGGTGTACGTTTCGGCCGGTTGTGAATGGCGGCGGTATCGGCTGCGAAACCCTTCCAGCGCCGTGCTGACCTACGCCAAACTCGTCCGCCGGATTCGCGAAAAAATCAAGGACAAAAAAGTTTGGATCGTGGCCTGCGCCTCCGACAGCGCCGACCTTCCAGGACGCGGGCAAATCAAGGCCGCGTCTTGGAACCGTTATCTTCACCGGGAGGTGTACGACATTCCGGGCGTGGCGTTGGATCTACACCGCTATCGAGGCATGATCGACATGGACAAATCGGCCGAGAACACCACTCCGCTGACGTCGGCCAATATTGATCGGCTATTGCAGGTGGGCGTATCGCAGCGGGGCTTTTTTTCCGTGCGGCCCGAACAGTGGCGCGGCGCGGGCGCCGCGATGCCATCGGTTTTGTTCGAGAATGCGATACAAGGCATCGACGCCGACCACGCCAAGCATTCCCAAGAGCCTTGGCCTTGGCCCGCCGTGATGGCCCACGCCGACTTGGTGCGTGAAGCCCTGGCCAGCGATGCGATGTCGTTTCTGGGTTGGACCTGGTTCCCCGAAACCCTTCCCCCAGAATGGCCGCACGGCGCCATGCGCGGCGGCAAACTGCAACCCCACGCCCGCGCACAAGCGTTTTTGAGCCGCTATCATCGTGGAAACGTGTTGGCCTCCAAGTGGCGCACCGGCGCCCATGTGCGCGGCAACGCCGTGCGAACTCCCGACCAAAAGCTCGTGATTTATGGTGGAAACTTCGCCCGAACGCCGAGCACGTTCCAGCTTGTCGTCCTGGGCGGCAAGGCAAAATCAGGCCGGTTGGAAATTCTGACAGCGGCCGGCATAACCGACTCCCAATGGGACGGCCGCGCCAACATCGCACTGCCAAAAATGTGCCTGTGGCGGATCCAAACCGAATAGCGTGGGATCGCCTCTCGCGAGGCGCTTGTCAGCTTTTGCAATTCTCCTTCCAGGTTTTAGGCTGAGAGGATTCTCCGGCGGCGGCGGTCGGGCCCTTTTCGCCCGTGGCGCGCGGGGTTACAACGGGTGTGATTTCTTTCGGCCGCAGGTTGCAGGCCGTTTTTTCAGCGAACGCCACGCGCGTAATAGTAGAAGGACGAACATGTTCACAGGACTCGTCGAAACCCTGGGGGCGGTTATCTCGATCGAAGACCAACCTCCCGGCGTGCTACTCACCATTGCAGCCGGCGCCATTGCCGAAGCGGCGGCCATTGGCGATAGCATTTCCGTGAACGGCTGCTGCTTGACGGTCGTCCGCCGCGAGGGCGATCGCTTCAGTTTTGAAGCGGGGGAGGAAACGCTCCGTCGCACCAACTTGGGAAAACTTTCGTCGGGGAGCCGCGTCAACCTAGAGCGTTCCTTGCGTTTGGACGACCGCCTGGGCGGCCATTTCGTTTCCGGACACATCGACGGCGCCGGCCAACTTATCGAGAGAATCGACGATCAAGATTGGTCAACTTTCTGGTTTAAGGCGCCGCCCCAGTTGATGCGCCAAATGGCCGAGAAAGGTTCGATTGCCGTCGACGGCGTGAGCCTGACCTTGGTCGACGTGCAAGACGACCGCTTCAGCGTGGCGCTGATCCCATACACCTTGAATGTCACGACGCTGGGCGCGCTGCGCGTGGGTGATGCTGTCAATCTGGAAACCGATATTCTGGCCAAGTACGTGCAGCGGCAACTGGCGTATGGCGAGGCGGAAAAGGAAAGAAGTAGCGCGGTTGCTGGCGAGATTGCGGCTGCTGGTAAGGTAGCAAACGCTCAACGGCGAGTCACGTAATTCCCGCTCAGGCGGCGGATCAGGCTCCGCATTTCCAGTGCGCTGAGGGTGGCCAACACGCGGTGAACGGGCAGGCCGCTGGCCTCGACCAGTTGATCGATCGAAGTCGGTTCGTTGGCTACGGCGTCGAGCACCTGGCGCTCTTGTTCGTTCAGAGCGAGTTCACCCACATGCTGCACTTCGCCGCCGTCGGCGCGTTCGGCGGGCGCCGCCAAAGGCCCCAACTCTTCGAGAATGTCGTCGATGTTTTGCACCAGCTTGGCGCCGTCGCGTATCAATTGATGGCAGCCTCGCGACATGCGGCTATCGATAGGACCCGGCATGGCAAACACTTCCCGCCCCTGTTCCATGGCGTGCCGTGCCGAGATCAAGGCGCCTGAACGCTCCGCCGCCTCCACCACCAACACACCCAAACTCAAACCCGTAATGATGCGGTTCCGCTGCGGGAAAGAGCCGCTCAAGGGCGGACTCAAAGGATGCATCTCACTCACCAGCGCGCCGTGCGCGATGACCTCGTCGGCCAGTTTTTTGTGCTCGGGAGGATAAATTTGCAGCACGCCGCTGCCCAACACCGCGATCGTTCGCCCGCCGGCTTGCAGCGCGCCGCGATGGGCCACGCCATCAATGCCACGCGCCAGTCCGCTCACAATCGTGATGCCCGCGCGGGCCAGCCCCGCCGCCAATCGCTCCGCCTGCCGCCGACCATACGCCGTGGGATGCCGCGTGCCCACGATCGCCACGGCGAGCGCGTCGCGGGGCGTCCAGGCGCCTCGGCAGTAGAGCACTCCGGGCGGGTCGTGGATTTCCTTGAGCAACGGCGGCAGGGAGTCGTCGATGTCGGTGAGCAGAGCCACGCCTTTGTCGGCGCACAATTGCAAGATGGGCGCGACATCGATTTCATCGCGCGCCGCAACAATATTTCGGCACAGCTTCGCGCCCACGCCCGGCAAACCTTGCAAGGCGTTGGGGGAGGCGTCGAGCGCGGCGGAAGGATCGCCAAATCGCTCCAGCAAAATCTGGCGAATGCGCGGCCCCACGCCTGTTACGAGCGATAGCCGCAGGGAATCTTCCAAACGCTGATCAGAGGATTGCGAACCTGACTCCGACACAAACACGCCCTCGCCTCAGGAAGATTCAGAAACACGGCGGCCGATCAGCCCCGCCAGCAAACATGCATTCTCACTGCGGGTGGCGGAAGATGCAAATCGGCGGGAAGCGAAAACACGCCGGAGGTCTGAAACTCAAATGAACACAAGCTAGATCGTTACTTTCGCTCCCCGCTGAACATTGAAACACGTCAAGTGTCGCTCGATTCCGACGGGAAACGGTTACAGTTCTTTTCCGCCGTTCGCCTTGGGAATAGTCCTGAAATACGTTACCGGTTGTCGTTCAGAAAAGCCCGGCATTTTCAAAGCGCCGGGCTTTTAATTCGGCATGTAAATTCAAGACGGTTCCTTAACTCACTGCACTTTAGGGGAACTCAGGCTATAAGCGATTAAACTGTTCTTAACAAAAAAGCGGCTCTCCGCGATGGTTGGTGTTTGACAATCACATCATCACGCCACCGGGAGAGCCAAGGATGGCTAAGCGTAAACGGTCCG
>JAJRWU010000177.1 GCA_024276655.1 Planctomycetota bacterium | reverse complement strand
GCCGAAAAAGCCGGAATTCTAGTAGGCGATGTGATCGTCGCGTACGAAAAACAACCCGTCGCCGACTTCGAAGCGCTCACCGCTATTATCGCCAAGAATGTCGTGGGGGATAAAGTCGAGATCGAAATTCTACGCGGCGGTAAAACCATCAAACTCGAAGTATCGCTGGGTGAAGGGAATTGGGAGCAGCGTTAGCATGGTTCCATCGCATTCCATGGCAAACACGCATCCCTCTCCCGCCGAGCCGTTGCGAATAGCGATGTGGTCGGGGCCGCGTAATATTTCCACCGCCATGATGCGGGCCTGGGAAAACCGGGCCGACGCCTACGTCTGCGATGAACCGCTCTACGCACATTACCTGCAAACAACCGGACTGCCGCATCCTGGCGCCGAGGAGGTTGTCGCCGAACATGAAACCGACTGGCGAACCGTGGCCGATTGGCTCACCGGGCCCGTTCCTCAAGGCCGGTCGATTTTCTATCAAAAGCACATGGCGCACCACTTGTTGGCGGGCCTGGAGGGCGAGTGGCTAAACCAACTGACGCACTGTTTCCTGATCCGCGAACCACGCGAGATGATCACATCGTTGGTCCGCTTTATTCCTCGCCCAACCCTCCAAGACACGGGCCTGCCGCAGCAGTGGCGTATTTTTCAAGTGGCCCGAGAACGCCAAGGCCGCGCGCCACTGGTGCTCGACGCCCGCGATGTTCTGACCAACCCCGCCGGTTTGCTCCGCGCGATGTGCGAGCGTTTGGGCGTTCCGTTCGACCAAGCCATGCTTTCCTGGCCAAACGGCCGCCGCGAAACCGACGGCGTGTGGGCCAAACATTGGTATTCGGCCGTGGAAAAAACCACCAGCTTCGGCCCCTACCGGCCGAAAGCCGAAACGCCGCCCGACCACACGCTGGCCGTGCTCCAGCAATGCGAAGAGATTTACCAAGAGCTGCACCAACAGCGACTTACCGTGTAGTCGTTACCGATAAATATCCAGCAGCACCGCCGGTTGCGTGGCCGTGAGTTTTGTCACCGGCGACGAAGCCGGCAGCAGCAGGGAGTCGCCGGTGCGCAGCGGTTGCGGCGCCGGGTCGTTCTCCACAATCACTTCTCCGGAAAGCACGGCCAGCAAATGGAAACGGGCGTCTCCGCCGAGCGGCGCAGCGCCGGTGAATGTCCAACGGTCGAGGGTGAATTTATCGCAGGTGATCAAATTCGCCACATGCGGCCGCGGCGTGAGCGCCGGTGTTTGCGGCGCGATCGGTCCTCTGGAAAAATCGATGGCGTCCAAGCCCTGTTCGATATGCAGTTGGCGCGGCTGACCGTCGGGCCCCAGGCGGTTCCAATCGAAGAGCCGGTAGGTGGTGTCGCTCGCCTGTTGGATTTCGGCAATCAGCAGCCCTTCGCCAATCGCATGACACGCGCCCGCCGGAATGAAGAGGCAGTCGCCCACCTGGACTTCCACCCGATGCAGAAATTGTTCGCCCCGGCCCGCTTGGAGCGCCGCAGCGAATGCGGATTGCGTGGTTCCCGCCGCCAGCCCGGCATACACGCAGGCGCCCGCTTCCGCCGCCAACACGACCCAGGCTTCGGTCTTGCCGAAATCGGGAGGATGCAACTTGGCGGCTTGGGCGTCGTTAGGATGGACCTGCACCGAAAGTTTGCGGCGGGCGTCGAGAAACTTGAAAAGCAACGGAAAGCGGGCGACGGTTTCCTCGCCAATCAATTCTCGGCCGCGCGTGCGGCGCAGTTCGCCCAACGACGCGCCGGCCAGCTTTCCAAAAGCGACCATGCTCTGGTCGGCGCCATGATCGACGACCTCCCAACTTTCGGCGTAGTCGTCGCCGGCGCCAAGCGGTTTTCCCAGCACCGACTGCAATCGCCGGCCTCCCCAAAGGTAGCGGCGAAAAATCGGCGTGAAGCGCAAGGGGTAAAGCGGGGGCATGGTGCTCGTTTTCAATTGTGTGAAAGGGTTCGTTGTTGGGCGGCAGGCGTTGTCAGACGGCGGCGGAGTTTCTATAGTGCTTCGTTGCCCCGCCTGACAAACGACGAATAGCCAAGTTGGCCGCGGAGCTTATCCTGAAGGCGTTATCTACAAAAAGCCGCCCGCCGCCGCGTTAATGATTCATGCCCGATAAACTCAACCCCGCCCAGCGCGAAGCCGTGAACACGCTCTCGGGCCCGCTGCTGGTTTTGGCCGGCGCGGGCACCGGCAAGACGCGCGTCGTGACGTTGCGTATTGTGAAGCTGATTCGCAGCGGCATCAAGGCCGACCGCATTCTCGCGGTGACATTCACCAACAAAGCCGCCGCTGAAATGCGCGAGCGCGTGCAGTCGTTGATGGGGCGAAAAAACAAAACGCGGCCGCAAATTTCCACTTTCCATTCGTACTGCGTGAAGCTGCTGCGGCGGCACATCACACGCTTAGGCTACCCTCAAAAATTCGCGATTTGTGATCGCGGCGACCAGGAATCGATCGCACGCGGCGTGCTGCGTGAAATTCGCGTCGCCGACAGCACGCTCCGCCCCGGCGATTTACTAGCCGCGATTGGCGGTTGGAAATCTCGCGGGGTGGCGCCGGCGGAGGCCGGTTCCCTCGCCGCGACCGACAAGGAACACCTAGCCGCGATGGCCTTTCGCCGCTACCAACGCACCTTGAAAACGCGCGGCGCGGTCGATTTCGACGACCTCCTCCTGCTCTCCGTCGAACTGCTCTCCAAACACCCCGAAGTGCGCCAAACCGAAGCCGGACTGTTCGATCACTTGCTGGTCGACGAATACCAAGACACCAACGGCAGCCAATACCAGGTGGTTCGGGCATTGGCGGGCGGGCATCGGAATCTTTGCGTGGTGGGCGACGACGACCAATCGATTTACGGTTGGCGGGGCGCCGAAGTGCAGCATATTTTGCGATTCCACAAAGACTGGCCCGAAGCCAAGATCGTGCGGCTGGAGGAAAATTATCGGTCCACGGCGGCCATTCTCGAACAGGCCAACACGTTGATTGCGTACAACAAACATCGCCACGAAAAAACGCTCCGCGCCGCCCGCCACGGCGGCGAGAAGCCGCAAATCTTGCAATACCCCAACGAAACGGTCGAGGCGAAGTCGGTCGTGCAAAACATTCAAAGCCAAATGCGAACCGGCCATTTTGAATATCGTGACTTCGCCATTCTTTTTCGCACCAACGAGCAGCCGCGCGCCTTTGAAGCGGAACTTCGCGCGGCCAAGGTTCCCTACGTGCTGATCGGCGGGAAGTCGTTTTACGACCGCAAGGAAGTGCGCGACGTGCTCTCGTATTTGAAAGTGTTGGCTTCGCCGCAAGATGAAATAGCGCTATTGCGAATCATCAACAACCCGCCTCGCGGGATCGGCCAAACTTCGGTCAAACGCCTGCAAGATGAAGCGGTGAAACGCGGAGAGCCGATCTGGAATGTGATCTCGAACCCGTCGTCCAGGCCCAAACTTTCCGGCGCGGCGGAGGCCGCCGTGGAGCGCTTCGTGCAACTCATTCGTCGTTATGAAGCCCGTCTGAAAAAAGGTGCTTTGGCCGATGTCGCGCGGGAGCTTGTGGCGGGCATCGGCTATGAAGGTGAAATCCGGCGGTTGTATCCCGAACCTACCGAACGACAATCTCGCTGGAGCGCCGTGGAGGAAGTGATCAACTCGCTGGCCCTCTATGAGCGGGAGGACGGCAAACCCACGCTGCTCGACTTTCTCGACAACGCCGCCACCGGCGAACGCGATTTCGGCGACAGCAAAGACAACCAAATGCGCGGCGACGCCGTGGTGTTGCTCACCATGCACAGCGCCAAGGGGCTCGAATTCCCGCAAGTGTATATGGTCGGCATGGAGGAGGGGCTGTTGCCGCATCGCCGCAGCGTGGAGGAGGAAGGCGCCGCCATTGATGAAGAACGCCGGTTGGCCTACGTGGGCATCACCCGGGCGCAAGAACGGCTCACGCTTTCCATGGCCCTCACCCGGATGAAATGGGGCAAGCCGCGCGAATCGATCCCCAGCCGGTTCCTGTTTGAAATCATCGGCAAGGCCGATAACCCCGCCACCATTCACGCCAAACAAAAAGCCAAACGCCGAAAATGATGGCCGCCGGCGGAGTGTGCGTTTGAGCGTGTTTGGCGAAGGACTTCGAAAACATTTGCATTCCGTATACTCTGAGCGATATACTGGCAATTAGCCTGCGAGATGAACCATCTATGAAGTGAGGTGTACGGGCGACTCGTCACGATAGAACATTTTTCGAATGCGGATTTCGATGCAATTTCGCGACAAAGAATACTACCGCGCCAGCTTGGAACGCTTGAAACAGGCGAAAACTCTATCGCGGGAAGGAAACGCTTAAGCACTTTCCATGTACTGCGGCGGTCTGGCGGTTGAATGCTTGCTACGGGCGTTTCGCTGGAAGGATGACAAAAATTTTGAGGGAAGGCACGACCTGAATTTTCTTCTGAGGGCCAGCGGAATACTTCGCGTCAACGACGAATACATGCGGCGCAGAGGTGAGAACGATAGCGATATTCTTGAAGCCTCGCTCGAATTTAGAGAGGCGATGAATGCCATCGTTATTTTGTGGCACAACAATCTTCGGTTTGCATCAGAGGCGAGCCTTAAGGCACATCTAACGCAAATTAAAAAAGTCCAAGGGCTCAAGGGCGATCCGCTAAAAAAGAACGCGTCGGATTTGATCAATGCCGCACAACTCGTCATCGACAGGGGAATGGTGCTATGGAAATCCTAGACAAACTCATAAAAGCTCTGCGAACGTCGCTAAACGCCGAGTATATAAACATCGATGACGACGATGGTGTTTCTGGATACGTGGTTTCACGGCAATTCGAGGAAATGTCAACCTTGGACCGCCAGAAGCTGATCGACGACATTCTTCGGAACGCCCCGGACCCACTGACTAATGAAGAACAACGGCAAATTCTAATGATCGCGGGCCTTACGCCAAATGAATACGAATCCGTGGGCGCCCGAATTAGAGTTCATAGAATACGAGAACTGGGCGATGGTTCTTTGGAGGTGCTGGTGCGCGGAAGCTATTCGGACGCAATGTTTGTGAGAGCTGCGCTGAAAAATCTGAAAGGCGTACAGGCGTCCGAACCCAAACATAGTCCGGGTGCGGAGGGGATTCTGATGACATTCATTGTGACATTGTGAAGGGGACGGAAGCGGGGCATCCTCTTACAAAAGAGAAGGTAATTGCGGTGCTAATGGCGGATCAATACATCCGGGTAATGCAAACCGTTTAACAAAACATGCTAAAGCATGAACTCCAACGGCGCGTGAAACCAGCGGGCGCTGTCGGGTGAGGGGCTGATCGGTTACGATGGCGAGGTGTTTTTATTCGCCACTCGCCTGGAGCACCGAACGTGAAATCGACCGATATTCGTATTCTGGAGGCCACTTGCTCCACGCAACAAATTGACTATCGCACACCGATTAAATTCGGCGGCCGGATAGTGAATGATGTGGTGCTGTTCGATGTTCGGGTGCGGGTTGAAACACGTGACGGGCGAGTAGCCGAAGGAACGGGCTCGATGCCGATAGGCAATGTTTGGGCCTGGCCGACTGACGCCGTCTCCGGCGAAGACACGCAACAGGCAATGATTTCTCTGGGCGAACGTCTCACCCAACAAGCCAGTGACTACCAAGGCGCCGGCCATCCTTTGGAAATCACGCATGAACTGGCAACCGGGCAAGCCGCGACAGAGGCGGCGGTCAGGCAGTCGAAACAACTCGCCGAAGCGATGCCCCGTTTGGCGCAATTGGTTGCGGCCAGTCCGTTGGAAGCGGCCATTCACGACGCCTACGGCCGGGCGTTGGGCCAGAATTCGTACGACGTGCTGGGTGAGGAGTTCGTCAATGCCGATCTTGCCCATTACCTGACCGACGAATTCGCTGGTGAATATCTCGACCGCTACACGCTGCGAACGCCCAAGCCCACAATGCCGCTTTACCATTTGGTCGGCGCGCTCGATCCTCTCACCAGTTCCGACATCGCCACGCGCATCGCCGATGGCCTGCCGGAAACGCTGGGCGAATGGATTCTCGCCGATGGCCTCACGCATCTAAAAATCAAACTCAACGGCGATGACCTCGCCTGGGATGTGGAGCGCGTCGCCTCGATTGAGCGCGTGGCTGTCGAAGCCCAACAGCAGCGCGGCTGCAACGACTGGTGGTACTCGCTCGACTTCAACGAAAAATGTGCGAATGTGCAATACGTGCTCGATTTTCTGGCCCGTGTGAAGGAGGTCTCGCCGGGCGCTTTGCAGCGCGTGCAGTACATCGAACAGCCCACGCATCGCGATTTGAAAGCGAATCCTGAGAATCGCATGCACGCAGCCGCCAAGATC
Source organism: Planctomycetota bacterium (assembly GCA_024276655.1). GTDB lineage: Bacteria > Planctomycetota > Planctomycetia > Pirellulales > Pirellulaceae > SZUA-33. Next base: position 5,556 of record JAJRWU010000177.1, on the reverse strand, counting down.
AAGCCGGTTGTGATTGACGAATCGTTGCTCGACTTAGAAAGCTTATTGCTGGCGCGGGAGCAGGGTTATACCGGCATGGCGTTGAAAGCCTGCAAGGGCCACAGCGAAGCTCTGCTGATGGGCGCCGCCGCGCAAAAGTACGGCCTGTTTCTCTGCGTGCAAGATTTGACCTGCGTCGGCTACTCGTTCCTGCACTCCGCCAGCATTGCGGCGCGGCTGCCCACGATTGCCGCCATCGAAGGCAACGGGCGCCAATACTGCCCCGCCGGTAACCAGGACTGGGTCGAACGTTTTCCCAGCATGTTCGATATTCAAAACGGCGAAGTCGGCACGGCCGTTCTCACCGGCCCCGGATTGGGTTTTTGACGCGTCTCCGTTCGGCTTGGCGGCGGCGGATGGAGGCCAGGTCGTCTTGGGGCGTGGCGGCGATCAATTGCCGCGTGTACGCTTCGCGCGGCTGATGATAAACCAGCGGCGCCGGCCCAAACTCCACGATGCGGCCGGCGTTCATGACGGCCAGCATGTCGGCCATGAAATGCACGACGCTTAAATCGTGGCTGATGAAAAGGTAGGTCAGGTTGTGTTTTTCGCGGAGGTCTTTCAACAGGTTCAGCACTTGTGCCTGCACGGAAACATCGAGCGCCGAAACCGACTCATCGCACACCAGGAATTCCGGTTCGACGGCCAGCGCCCGGGCAATGCAAATGCGTTGCCGCTGCCCGCCGGAAAATTCATGGGGATAGCGGCGGAGGTGGGCGCTCTCCAAACCGACTTCCTTCAGCAAGGCGGCGGCGCGGTCGCGGCGGTCGGATTTCGAGGCGCCGATTTTTTGGATTCGCATCGGTTCGGCGAGCACGCTCTCGATGGTGAATCGGGGATTCATCGAGCCATACGGGTCTTGGAAGATGATCTGCATGCGTCGGCGAAGAGGCGCCATTTGTGCGTCGGAGAGCGAGGTAATGTCTTTTCCGTCGAACGCGATGGTCCCAGCGGTGGGCTCCATCAAACGCAAGATCGCACGGCCGAGCGTCGTTTTTCCGCAGCCCGATTCGCCCACCAATCCCAACGTTTGGCCGCGATAAATCTCGAAACTGACGCCGTCCACCGCACGCACTTCTCCGCTTTTTTTCCCCAACAGGCCGCGTTGTGCCGGAAACACGACTTGCAGGTTACGCACCTCCACCAACGGTTGCGCGTCTTCGGCCAGAACGTGAGCCTGCTCACGCGCCGTGTCTTCCCAGGGATGGCCGCAGGCAACGAGTTTTGAACGAGGATGCAGCAGCCGGGAGGAAACAGCGCGTTGCGCGCTCTCGTTGGGAGCGCCGTCTTTCGACTCGCGCGCCAAAATGTCGTCGAGCGTGGGCAGGCGGCGGAAACTCGTTTCCAGGCGAGGACGGCAAGCCAATAGCCCGCGCGTGTAAGGATGTTGCGGCGACTGGAAAATATCGAGCACCGAACCGTACTCCACGATTTTCCCATTCCGCATGACGGCCACTCTGTCGGCAATTTCGGCAATCACACCCAGGTCGTGTGTGATGAACAAAACCGACATGCCCCGCCGATCGCGCGCGGCGCGAAGAACATCGAGAATCTGAGCTTGAATCGTGACATCCAACGCCGTGGTTGGTTCGTCGGCAATCAGCAATTGAGGATCGCAGGCCAGCGCCATCGCGATCATCACACGTTGTTTTTGCCCGCCGGAAAGTTGGTGCGGGTAGGCGTGGAGCCGGGAGGCGGCGTCGGCCATGCCGACTTCCTCAAACAGCGCCGCTGCTCGCTTGCGGGCGTCGGTTCGACTCACTTTCTGGTGGATACGAATCGCTTCGGTAATCTGGCTGCCGACCGAGATCACGGGATTGAGCGACGTCATCGGCTCTTGGAAGATCATACTGACTTCCTTGCCGCGAACCTTCTGTATTTCCTTTTCCGGCAAGCCGATCAAATCGCGACCGAGAAAGGCAATGCGCCCGCTCGCGGTGCGCGCCGAACCGCCCAGCAGTCGCAAAATAGAAAGCGACGTGACCGATTTCCCCGAGCCCGATTCCCCCACCAGCCCCAGTGTTTGACCGACGCCGATTTCAAACGACACGCCGTCAACAGCCTTCACCACGCCTTCGTCGGTGTGGAAATAGGCGCGCAAATCGTCGACGGCGAGTACACATTCGGGCATAAGATGAAGCTATTTCTTCTTCTTCCGACGAACGGGGCGTTTCGCCGGGGCGATGCGTTTGAGCCCCGGAGGCGGCTGTTGGGCCGAAGCGATGCGTTGCTGCAAATGTTGCGATAACTCCCGCACGGTTTGCACATGCTCCGTCCGACCCGACAGGTTGACCATTTCAGCCGGGTCGGCGGCGTGATCATACAATTCATTCCCGCCCAGCCCGGCCGGACCCCACTCCGTATACCGATAACGCGGCGTACGGATGCTGTAGCCGTCGCTGTACTGCGAGAGGGCCGAACGCCTGGGCATGCTGGCGGCGTTTTTCAGAACCGGGTTCAAGCTCACACCCGAAAGATTGGCCGGCGGCGTCAGTCCACAGAGTTCGGCCAGCGTGGGATAGAAGTCGATCATTTCGACGGGTGCGGCGGTCGCTTGGCCAGCGGTTTTCATGCCCGGCGTGCGAATGATCAGCGGTACGTGCGTGGCGTTTTCAAACAGAGTGGTCTTTTGCCAATAACCGTGCTCGCCCATGTGATAACCATGATCGGACGTAAACAAAACGATGGTGTTGTCGGCTAGTTTGAGGCGGTCGAGGGCGTCGAGAATGTGTCCAAGCTGGGCGTCGGCGAAAGTGATCGAAGCGTAGTAGGCTTGCATTGCCTGTTTGGCCAACTCCTCTTGCAGATTGATTTGGTCTTTTTTTCTCGTCAGCGTTCGAACAGCAGAAGCCGGTAGCGTGGCATGATAATTCGCCGGTGTTGTCGGCACATGAATTTCCGCCAGCGGATATTGCTCGAAGTATTTCTTGGGTGCGACATACGGCGTGTGGGGACGATAAAGGCCTACCGCCAAAAAGAACGGCTCCTGGCTGGCGACATGACTCTCCAACACCTTGATCGCTTCACGAGCGGCGATGCCGTCTGTCTGTTCGGCATCTTCGCCATCGGCGGCCAGCCAACTCAACGTGCCGCCAAAGCTACCGGGCCGCAGCGAAAAAATGAGCGGTTCGTCGTCTTTATCTCGGCCGCGAGGGTTGATGCGAACATCCCACGACGCAGGGTCGCCGTGCCCGTCGGTTCCGATATCGCGGGGCACGTTGTAATGATAGATTTTTCCCACGCGCGTCGCTTTGTAGCCGTTGTGGCGAAACATCTGCGAAAGCGTTTCAACCTCCGGCAAACGCTCGCGAATGCGAATGGCGTTGCGGTGGATCAGGGTTTGGTCGGGATACAAACCCGCCATGAACGACGCCCGACTGGGTCCACAGAGTGGAAATTGGCAGTACGCTCGCTTGAAACGCAAGCCGCCAGCGGCCAGTCGGTCGATGTTTGGCGACCGCACCAGCGGATGGCCATAGCAGCCTAAATCGCAGTTGAGGTCGTCGCAGATCAGAAACAGCACATTCGGTTTTGCCGTTTCCGCCGCTTCTTCAGCCAAACACGGCGCCAAACTGAGGAACAGGCCGGCGGCGGCAAACGCGAAAGCCAAGGGTTGCTGTTTCATGGTGAATCAATCCCGGGGGCTAACGACTTTGCGGGTTTTTATGGTCGTCTTTCGATCGACGAAAGAAGCAAAACATGCTTGCTGACGCGGAGCGGAAGGCGACACTTATTTCTCGCACGATGCCAGGTGTCTGTCAAACGATTACTGTCCGTTCATGCACGCCAAATCTACGGGCTGGAACACAACGGTCAGACATCAAGATTCTTGACTTCCAACGCATGTTTTTCAATAAACTCTCGGCGGGGTTCTACTTTATCGCCCATGAGAACGCGGAACATTTCATCGGCGGCGCCGACATCTTCCATGCTGATCTGAACCAACGTTCGCTTTTCAGGATCGAGCGTGGTCTCGCGCAATTCTTCAGCGTTCATTTCGCCCAAGCCCTTGAAACGCGTGACTTTCAACCCGCGTTGGCCCGCTTCTCGAACGGCCGGCAGCAGTCCTCGAAGATCGTCCAGACCGACTTCGGTTTCACCGCGGCGAAGATTGTAACGCGAACCTTCCATTCCGGTGCGATCCTTGGGGAGCAGCGCCTCGACGCCGAAACCGAATTTTTGCAGTTCCAAGAGCCCCACGTTGATCGAACGCACCTCATGCATTTCCGTGATATGAATCTGATTTTCAGGTTCGCCGTTGTTTTCGGGGGTGGCGTTCTCGCCGCCGGCATCTTCGTTTTCGTTTGAAGCACTCTCGCCCGGTTCGGCGCCATTTTGGGCAGCCGCCTTTTCTGGTTCGTCTTCTTGATTTTCCTGGAGGTAGGCGTCTAATTCCTTCCTTGCGACGAACCACTTTTATTCTCGGCCATGCACCACGTGATAGACGGGAAGTTTGCCCGTTTCCGGGTCCAACCTCTCGGTGTGCATTTTCAGATTCACGCCCCGCCGCTCGAGCGCCACAAAGGCGTCTTCCATGGACGCCAAAATTCGGCAAAGCGAATTCATGACATCGCCTTCAAGCACCCTGCCATCGCCGACATCGAACAGAGCGCCATCCAGACCTCGCTCAAGAAGTTGGGTTCGCATGACTTCTTCGGCGTGAACATAGTGCTACTTGCCGCGCGACTGCACGCGATACAACGGAGGCTGGGCGACATAAACATGGCCCTTGGCGATCAACTCATACATTTGTCGATAGAAAAAGCAGAGCAACAGCGTACGAATGTGCGAGCCGTCGACGTCGGCGTCGGTCATGATAATGATTTTTCCATAGCGCCTCTTGGAGATATCCTGCTCTTCGCCGATGCCGGTGCCGATGGCGAAGATCATGCTCCGCACTTCCTCGTTGGCGAGCACTTTATCTTCGCGTGATTTGTAGGCATTGATAATTTTTCCCCGCAGGGGAAGAATCGCCTGAAACTCCCTCAGCCTGCCGCCTTCGGCGCTACCGCCGGCGGAATCGCCTTCGACCAGATACAGTTCACATTTTTCAACTTCCTTGCTGCTGCAATCGCGGAGTTTTCCCGGCAACCCGCCGCCGCTCAAGGCGCCCTTGCGTTCACGCACCAATTGCCGCGCCTTACGAGCCGCTTCACGAGCCTCTGCGGCGTCGATGCCTTTCCGCAATATCGCCTTGCCGACCTTCGGATTCTCCTCCAAAAACTTGCCCAGCCACTCGCCAACCGCTGAATTAACAATACCCTCGACATTGCTATTGCCGAGTTTCGTTTTTGTCTGGCCTTCAAACTGCGGCTCTGGAATGCGCATGGAAATCACGACCGTCAAACCTTCGCGGAAGTCATCGCCGGTGGGGATGATATCCTTGAACATATTGTGCAGGCGGCCGTAATTGTTCAGTGAACGCGTCAACCCCGAGCGAAACCCGGAAACGTGCGTGCAGCCTTCAGTGGTGTTAATATTATTGACGTAGGAGTGCAAATTCTCCGTGAACTCCTT
>JAJRWU010000176.1 GCA_024276655.1 Planctomycetota bacterium | reverse complement strand
TGAGGGGGGAGGGGCGTCATTGACGCTCCTCCTCTACTCGACCGTTTCCCGTATTCGTAATCGTATAAACAGGTTATTCTATGTGATATATATGTTATCGCAATTTCCCGCAGCGCAATGAACGGTTGTGAAACATCAGGCGTTGTCTTCAACTCATGAAGTTCTGGGCGCTCCCGCGGTGCTCGCTGTCGCCTTTTTTCCGCGCGGTCTGAAGAGGGTGTTCTACAGCGAGTCGCGGCAGGCCATAATGGAAGCCGCTGGCGAATGTATCTTTTTTCTTTTCTCATTTCTTCTTTCTCATTTTGCGGACGCCACGGCGACTGCAACGGAACAACACATGGCCGATGTTACGAATATCGCCCGTAAAATCATTAGCAACGTGGAGCAGGTGATCATCGGCAAACGGCCGCAGATCGTGCTTTCGCTGGTCTCTTGGTTTTGCGAAGGGCATATCCTTCTGGAAGATGTGCCGGGCGTGGCCAAAACGATGCTGGCCCGAGCGCTTTCGAAGTCGGTGGGCTGTACGCTCAAACGCGTGCAATGCACGCCCGACTTGCTGCCGACCGATATCACGGGCGTGTCGGTGTTCAATCCTAAAACCACCGAATTTGAATTTCGGCCCGGCCCTATTTTCACTCAGATCCTGCTGGCCGACGAAATCAACCGGGCCACGCCGCGAACGCAGGCGGCTTTATTGGAGGCGATGGCGGAAGCTCGCGTTACGGTCGACGGCGTCTCCCGCGAACTCACGCCGCCGTTCGTAGTGTTCGCCACGCAAAACCCGATCGATCAGGAAGGCACGTTCCCGCTGCCCGAAGCACAGCTCGACCGCTTCCTGATGCGTTTCAGTTTGGGCTACCCCACCATGGATGAGGAACTCAAGATGTTGGAAATCTTGCAGGGGGTGCACCCGGTGAATGCGTTGCAGCCGGTCGTTTCGGCCGCCGATTTAATCGCCTGCCAAAAGCTGGTGCAAGAAGTGCATGTGGACAACAAAGTTAGGCGGTACCTGATGCAGATCGTTCACGACACGCGCTCGCACGACGACCTCCTGCTGGGCGCCAGCCCACGCGCTTCGATCGCTTTGCTGCGCACTTCGCAGGCCATTGCCGCGATTCGCGGACAGAACTTCGTGCAGCCCGACGACGTCAAACGCGTGGTGGCGCCGGTGCTCACGCATCGCCTCATTCTGCGGCCTGAAAGCCGCTTGCGAAAGGTCACCGCCCGCTCGGTGGTGGAGGAAATTGTTTCGGAGGTTCCCGTCCCCACGCTCACCGCGGGTTGATTCGCCAGATGAAATGGATCGTCGGAGCTTTGCTGCTATTCGTGCTGGCCGTGGTTTTTAATCTTGGCTTGTTGGCGTTCGCGATGTACGCGCTGCTGGGCGTGATGTTCGTCAACCGCTATCTGGCCAAGAGTTGGGTGGAGAATGTGTCGGCGGAGCGGGAGTGCCACCGGCTGGCGGTGAACGTGGGTGAAAAAGTGGCCATTCATATCGAACTCAAAAACGAGGGGCGTTTGCCGATCGCCTGGCTGTTGGTGGAAGACATGCTGCCGCGCAACGCCTTGATTTATCGGCCGCCGAATTTGGGCGTGGAGGGAAAACGCATGGAGGCCTTGATGCTGCCGGGAGGCGGCGCCAAAACACTTTATTACCAGTTGCAATGCAACCGGCGGGGCTATTATCAGATTGGCCCGATGGTGGTCGAAACCGGCGATCTGTTTGGCCTCCACCGCCGATACCGGGTGCTCACGCAGCCTCATTTTTTGTTGGTGTATCCTGAAGTGGTTCCGCTGTCGGGCTACGAAATTTCGTCCAAGCGGCCGATCGGCGAAGTACGCATGACGTACCGGCTGTTTGAAGATCCGACGCGCATCGCGGGCGTGCGGCGTTACGAAACGGGCGACCCGTTGAATCGGATCCATTGGCCGGCGACGGCGCGCACCGGCACTCTGCACTGCAAACTTTTTGAACCCTCGACTGTTGCCGGCGCGACGATTCTGCTCGATTTTCATGTGCATGCTTACCCCAAACAGCATGAGCCGGTGCGTTCCGATTTGGCGGTCACGGCGGCTGCGTCCTTGGCCAACGCCGTTTATCAAATGGGGCAACAGGTGGGCTTCGCCACCAACGGACGCGACGCCGCCGACCGCATCCGCCAAGAAGGCTGGGATTACGACCTCCGCTCGCGCAAGGCGGCCCAAAAAGCCGCCGCCATGGTCGATGCATCAGACCGCTTGCGACCGGTGGTGGTGGAAACCCGACGCGGCGCCGATCAATTCATGCGTATACTGGAAACGCTCGCCCGGGTGGAGTTGACCGACGGCCTGAACTTCTCACAATTTATTTTGGAGATGTCGGGCCGCCTCCCGCGCGACGCCACCGTGATCGCGATTCTGCCCGAAGTCGACGCCACAACCGCCATGGCGCTCGGAAATTTACGCCGCGGCGGTTATGCCGTGGAGGCGATCATCACCCTCTACGACGACGAAGAATTCGCTCAAGCCGCCGGCAAGCTGTTGGCCGAAGGCGTTGGCGCCCGGCAACTCAAACAGCGCGAAGGCATCGCCACGCTTTGCCAAAATTACTTGTACGCACAATAAAATCGTAATAGCTCAAAATCGTGACCGTTCCCTTTCAAATTAAAATTTGCGGCGTCACAACCGTGGCCGATGCGCGAGTGGTGCAACAATCGGGCGCCGATGCGGTCGGTCTGAACTTTTATGCGCCCAGTCCGCGTTCGGTTGACGTGGAACAGGCCCGGCGATTGCGAGATTGTTTTTCGGCAGGCGTTGCGGTGGTCGGCCTGTTTGTGAACGCGCCCGCCGCAGAAGTCAACGAAATCGCTGAGCAACTTCAACTCGACTACATCCAGCTGCACGGCGACGAATCGCCTGAATACATGGCCGACATTACCGCCGCGCCCATCATCCGGGCTCTGCGATGTGGACCTGAGCGCGCGGTCGCCACAGCGGTGGATTATGTCGAGCGCTGCTTGGCCGCCTGCGGTCAAACTATGGAACCGAAGACTTCTAAAAGCGGCCTTTGCGCCGTGCTGTTGGATGCGTATCTGCCGGGAAAATACGGCGGCGGCGGCAAGCGGTTGGCGGCATCAACTTTTATCGAGATCACCCGCCACCTGCCTCTTCCCACGATACTCGCCGGCGGCTTGACCCCCGAAAACGTAGCCGACGCCATCGTGCTCACCGGCGCGCAAGCGGTCGATACGGCCAGCGGCGTCGAACGCGCGCCCGGAGAAAAAGACAGCCAGCGTCTAACACGATTCGTGGAAGCAGCCCGCCGCGCCTTTCAGAACACAACCAGCTTAGGGTCCGCGAAAAAATAACTTGGCGCCGCTCGATAAATAACGGTCGCATTTGTGTAGCCATCGTCGCCAGACGGTGGGTGAGCGGTGAACCATCCCACGCTCTGGCGCGCATGGCTACGACACTAATTTTCCGCTCGATGCTTGATGAAATTGCTGTTGTCTCCAATTGATAATCCGGCGATGGCTCCCGTATGCATGATGTAGAAACGCTCGACGGGATTCGTCGAAAGTACAAGACGCTTTCGCCTGTGATGGCTTGCCTTTTGAGCCCAAGCCGCATCGCTCAAAACACAACAAACTATAATAACGCGTCCCACGAAATCGCGAGGGCTTTTTTCCGGACACGCTTGGCCCGCGCCGTTGTTCGATATCGCCCTTGCGCGAGCAGGGCCTTGGTTTCATCGCTCCCCGACTCAGCCCCCACACGACTTCCTCAAACGCGAGGAACATTAATCGTTTCACGGATGGGTTTTTGTCGGTTTTTTTCTCCCGCCTTGGCAGCTGGGCGTGTCGTAGTGTAGCATTTGAGAGTGAGTGGTCGTTTGCCATGGAAATACCGGCATCGCCCACTCCCAAACGCGCCACAAAAAAGGCCGAGTGGCGGAATTGGCAGACGCACGGGACTTAAAATCCCGCGGAGGGTAACCTCTGTACGGGTTCGATTCCCGTCTCGGCCACTATTGCCAAACAACGCCAAGCGTTGCCAGAGACCGCCAAGCAACGCCAGCGAGCGCCGCTCAGATACATAAACCGGCGCATAAACATTCCATTGCGGGCGAGGGAAAGCCGCTGTTGGCCAGCGTCCCAAACACTCTCCGGCAAAGGCGGCATGGCGTTGACCGTGTCAGCAATCGCCTGCCCTCCCGGATGCGTGTCGCCCAACGTCAGGCTCATCGTCGAATGCCGGGCTAATTCCTGAGCCGTCTTCGGATTGTCGGCCACCGCCATCAAAGTCGTCACATAGCCGTGGCGCAAGGCGTGAAAATCTAGAATCTGGCCTTGCCGGTCAACATACTCCACGACGGCAACAACGCAATCGACCCGCAATATTTCAGCCGCCCGACGAAACCAGCGTCCCGGCCAAAGCTTCTCCTCAGGTGGCTTCCCCTCAATGAACCGCGGAACAAGCTTGGCGACATCCTTGCCGAAAGGCGCGACATCTTTCTTTCGATGTTTAGAAACCGACGCCGCCACCGTCACGGTCGCCGGATCGGACGTCAAATCAAAGGAATTCGGCATCAGCGAAGCCGCTGGCAACTGGCTATTATCCTTCTACGAAAAAAATCTTGGAGAAGCAATTGTCTTAGAGTCGCCTTTCGCAGCGAAAGGCGACTCTCAATGTTCGAACCGGTGCTCCGCCTCTTCCGCCAAGCGTTTTCGGCGCCGGGTTGCGGCGGGGGCGGCGGCATGTCATTCTGTGCGAAATCATTGCTAGCGTAGCGATGTTTTCCCGCGCAGCACGAACTCTTTCATCTGACTCCACATGCGAGGTTTTACACTATGGATGATAAATCGCCCCGCGTCGGCATCGTGATGGGCAGCGACAACGACTGGTCGAAGATCAAGGCCGTGGCCCAAGCATTGCAAGAATTCGGCGTTCCTTTTGAAGCCCGCGTGATGAGCGCCCATCGCACGCCGCACATCGTCTCGCAGTACGCCGCCGACGCACAAGACCGGGGGCTGGAGGTGATCATCGCCGCAGCCGGCGGAGCGGCGCATTTGGCGGGTGTTGTCGCGGCGCACACCACGCTGCCGGTTATTGGGCTGCCCGTGCCAACGCCCGACCTAGGCGGACTGGATTCGCTGCTTTCCACCGTCCAGATGCCCGGCGATGTTCCCGTGGCCAGCATGGCGGTGGGCATGGGCGGCCCTAGAAACGCCGGCTTGTTCGCTGTGCAAATTCTCGCCACCGCCGACGAAGTGCTACGCGCCAAGTTGACGAACTTCAAGCAGAAGTTGGTCAAAAAAATCACCGAGAAGAACGAACAGTTTCAAGTGGCGCTTAAAAAAGGGTAAGATATCAGCCTCACGAACGAATTATAACCCAAACGGCTGGAAATGTGACACTCGCACTCACGCAGGGTGTCATTGCGTCGAACCTTGCCGTGCGAAGTATGCCAGTTGTTGCGCTGGCCAAAAATAGAACGCCTCAGTTTTCGGCCGCTTGAGGTAAAACACCAACGACGCCTGTATGGACGACCTTCAGCAATCACAATTGGCGAAACAGGCCGCCATGCCGCGCGCCGGCGACCAAGCGCCCTTGAGAGGTCCGCATTGGAAGCGAGAGCATTTCATTCCGGTGCGAAAATCGGAGCTTGTCGCGCTGCTCTTGAACGAGCCAAACCTTTCGGGGCGGAGCGGAATCGCCTTCGAGCAATTGTGCCGTTTGCTCTCGGCGAGTTTCCATTTTCATTATCACGGTCTGCTGGAAAACCTGAAGGATACGTATGCGGCCTTCGACCCCGACGCCGAAGCCGCGCCGCCGCAACCTAAGTCGGATACTGACGCCGACACCGAAAAACAATCGCAGCTTGACGCCTTATTCGCGGATTTTGCCAAGCTGCTGGAGCGGTGTAATTTTCAGCAATTGTCGCACAACGATATCGAAGAAGCCATGAAGGCCACCAGCGAATGGGGAATCAATCTGTGGGTTGATTTCGATGTCTTCGAGCGGTTGGATGTGTACGCGCGGGGCGACATCGTCGGGCTGCGAGGTCGGCGCCGCCTTTGGAATTGGTATCGCACCGAGCAAGTCGAGACGCCTATCTACCAGCGGCTGGTGCTGATTTTTCGCCTCCGAGACGGCATCCAACATGGTGCGCAACCAACTGGCGCGCAACAAACTGAGCGGGCGCCCGACGACGAAGAAGAAGACCAGGCGGTCTATATCAAAATTTTCAAAAACATTCCCAAGATGGATCTGGAAATGCTCTTGCCGGGCGCCCGCGTGCGAATGACGCTCCTGGACCAAACGAAAATATTCGTCCCCACGCTGGCCGGCGTGGGCATCACGTTGTTCAAAATCGTCACGCAGGCGCTCACGCTGCTGGCCACGGGAATTTATGGACTTTTGGTTTTCCTGGGTTTGGTGGGCGGAACGATTGGCTATGGCGTTAAATCGTTTCTAGGTTACATGCACACCAAGGATAAATACCAACTCAACCTGACGCGCAGCCTGTTCTACCAAAACCTCGACAACAACGCCGGAGTGCTTTTTCGCTTGATTGATGAAGCCGAGGAGCAGGAGTTTCGCGAAGCGATTTTGGCCTACTTCATCATCTGGCGAGAACCCAACGAGCTTTGGACCGAGCAAAAAATCGACGCCGCCGTGGAGCGGTTTCTTATGGAAAAGATCGGCCTGGATATCGATTTTGAAGTCGACGACGCACTCCAAAAACTCGTGCGCCTCGAATTAGTCGAAAAAACCGCCGCCGGCAATTACAGCGTCCTATCGCTCGACGACGCCCTCGCTTGCTTGGATAAATCATGGGACAACTTCTTTCCCTACCATAAACCCGGAGAATGAAAATGACATTTTTGCTCATCGCGATTGGCGTGCTGTTCGTCGGCGCGATCGTTGTGGCGTTGTTCTGCATCGGCGTTTACAACAGCCTGGTGGCGCTGCGCAATCGCTACAAGAACGCCTTCGCGCAAATCGACGTGCAGCTCAAACGCCGCTACGACCTAATTCCCAATTTGGTCGAAACGGTCAAGGGTTATATGAAACATGAAAAGGAAACGCTCGAGGCCGTGATCCAGGCTCGCAATTCGGCTTCTCAAGCGGCGGAACAGGCCGGGGCGAATCCCGGCGATCCCACCGCGATGCGAAGCTTGGCCAGCGCCGAAGGGCAGTTGGGCGGCGCCCTCGGCCGACTTTTCGCCTTGGCCGAATCGTACCCCGATCTTAAAGCCAACGAGAACATGTTGCAGTTGCAAGAGGAGCTGACCTCAACCGAAAACAAGGTTTCGTTCTCCCGCCAGTCGTACAACGACTCGGTAACGCGTTACAACACCAAACGCGAGCAGTTTCCCGCGGTTCTGCTGGCCGGCATGTTTGGTTTCGGCGCGGCTGAATTGTTTGAGGTCGAGAGCGAGAAGGAGCGCGATGCGCCGAAAGTAAGTTTCTAGGATACTTCGGCCGTAACCGTTCATGATTTTCACCGGTCGTAAGAACGCAATCCTCCGTTCTCGCTCGCGTTCACTCCGCGTGACGCGAATGGAACAGGAGAGAACGGAGGAAACAGAGAAAAGTGCGGAATCAATCGGTGTTGGCGCCGGGCAGGATCAATTGGGAAACGCCGTCCTGGAAACGCCGTCCTGGAAACGCTGTCCTGGAAACGCTGCCCGTCAATTTCAAAACATTAAAGTTGATGATCAGCCCCAGCGGAATATCGAGGAGTTTCATGTAACTTAGTAATTGATCTTTGCGGAGGAAACGAAGAAGCAAAGAGGATCCTCCGTTCTCTCCTGTGAAATCAAGCCCGCATAACGATGAACGTTTCAATCAAACTCCGTGAACGGCCACCTTCGGTCACGCCTTCGCAACCGCTCATGATTTCCGTTCAAAAATACGGTGGAGCCGTCTGATGGATTTTTTCGGCAACCAAGAAGCCGCTCGCCGCAAGACGGGCATTCTGATCGCCTACTTCGCGGCCGCCGTGGCGTCGATGGTTGCGGGTCTCTATTTTGTCGTGGTGGCGGCGTTTTCGTATACCTCTTCGCAAATTAGTCAAGCCGACAACCCGGCTATCGACTGGTGGCGGCCCGATGTGCTGCTGGCGGTGGCCGCGGTAACGATTGGCGTCATCACGCTGGGTAGCCTTTATAAAATGGCCATGTTGCGCGGCGGCGGCGAATCGATTGCATTGTTGCTCGGCGGGCGCCGGCTGAACCGCGCCACGCGCGACCGCGAAGAACGCCAACTGCTCAATATCGTGGAGGAAATGGCGTTGGCCTCCGGGACGCCCGTGCCACCTGTGTTCTTGCTCGACCACGAAGAAGGCATCAATGCGTTCGCCGCCGGTTTCACACCCGGCGACGCCGTGATTGGCGTGAATCGGGGCACGCTCGATGTGCTCAGTCGCGACGAACTCCAAGGTGTGATCGCCCACGAATTCAGCCATATTCTTAACGGCGACATGCGGCTGAACCTGCGGCTGGTCGGCTTGCTGCACGGCATTCTGGTGCTCGCGATCATTGGCTATTATCTGATGCGGGCTTCCGGCGGTTCGCGGTCGCGGTCGAGCAGCGGTCGCGGTGGGGGCGGCGGCCAAATCGTACTGATCGGGTTGGCGATGTTGGTCATCGGATACGCCGGTCTGTTTTTCGCCCGTTTGATCAAGGCCGCCGTTTCGCGGCAACGCGAATATCTGGCCGACGCTTCGGCTGTTCAGTTCACGCGCAATCCGGCGGGAATCAGCGGCGCGTTAAAAAAAATCGGCGGGTATGCGGCCGGGTCGAAAATAAAATCGCCCGAAGCGGAAACCGCCAGCCACATGTTTTTTGGGAAAAGCCGAAGCTCGCTGTTCCAACTTCTTTCCACACACCCGCCGCTGGTGCAACGAATCCAAGCCATCGACCCATCGTTCGACGGGAAGTTTCCACCCGTCAAACCACAACGGAAAAATAAGGCCGCCAAAAAAAAGGAAAAGGAGAAGAGGAAATCGCCCTTCGAGGGGCTCACCGGTCCACTTGGCGCCGCGACCGGCGGCGGCCGCTTTCCGATCGACCCCGTACTTGTCGTGGCCGCTGTTGGTTCGCCCGCCAACGAGCATATTGGCTACGCCCGCGAGCTTCTGGCCCGTCTTCCCGCCGAACTTACGGAGGCCCTGCACGACAGCTTCAGCGCCAGGGCCATCGTGTTGGCTCTGCTGCTCGATACAAACGACGCGATTCGTCGCCAGCAGTTGGAAACGATTTCGGCGAAACTTGGCCAGCCCACGCGCGAGGAAACTGAAAAACTGGCCCCGATTACCGCCGCTCAAGGGGCGGCGTTTCGTTTGCCGCTGGTTCAGATGCTGCCCCCCGCGATGCAAGAACTTTCGCCTGGTCAGTATGAAACCTTCCGCCAGACGGTCGAGGCCTTGGTTGCGGCGGACGGCAAAGTCGATCTATTCGAGTTCGCGCTGCTGCGCGTGCTTTTCAAACGCCTTGACCGCTACTTCCATGAAGAAAACCCTCCGCGCGTTTTGTACCCCGCGATTGGCGGCCTGATGGATCAATTGAGTGATCTTCTCTCGACGTTGGCGCAGCTGGGGCATCAGAACGACGACGAAGTGCGGCGCGCCTTCCAGCAGGCGTCCCAAGCGTTTGCACTCAATAGAAAACTGGTTTTGCGGTCGCGCGACACATGCTCGTTGTCGTTGGTCGGCGCGGCGCTCGACAAACTCGCTCAGGCGTCGCCGATCATCAAAAAACGCGTCTTGACCGCGGCCGCGGCCGCCGTCGCCACCGATGGAAAACTCACCTTGGCCGAAGCCGAACTGCTCAGAACGATTGCCGATTCCTTGGATTGCCCCATGCCGCCCATTTTGGGAAGTTAAACCTCAAGCGGCTAAAAATGCGACATTTGCACTAGAGATGATGCAATTGTGTCATTCGTTACCGTGCGGGGTATAAACCTCAAAGGGGATTTCGCAGGGGCGTCTCAGACCGGCAGCCACAAGGTTTTTAGGTCTAACGCGATCTGACTGATCGCGTCTTCCAACGCTTGGTCGGCTAACGGATCGTTGACCGAGCGAGACATCGCCAAAGATCTGGCGATCGCAACATGGCTGAGAAGGGTTGCCTTGGAAGCGAGAGGCGCACCCGGCAATTCTGGTTGTAAAACGCCCCCTTGCGAAGCCGCCGCCCGTGGCAACAGGCTGCCTCGCAATGGGATGGTATTTGGAGGCTGCGCACGAACGCCTGTAAATCCAACGACGCCAACCAACGCCTGACCCTCACCGGCGGCGCCGGAAGATTTCCTCAATTCTGCTATGACAAGCAAAATGTCGCCGACCGAAACGAGGCCGTCGTTGTTGACATCAAGAAACGATGAGCCCGCGGGGCGTTCACCCGAAAGCGCCTGAGGACCGCTTTCCCTGAGGAAGCCGATCACCAACAACGCATCGGCCAAGGAAACGTTGTTGTCGGCGTTGACGTCTGGTGGAAGCTGAACGTTGTGCCATGGAGTTGGAGTTGGAGTTGGAGTTGGAGTTGGTGTTGGTGTTGGTGTTGGTGTTGGTGTTGGTGTTGGTGTTGGTGTTGGTGTTGGTGTTGGTGTTGGTGTTGGTGTTGGTGTTGGTGTTGGTGTTGGTGTTGGTGTTGGTGTTGGTGTTGGTGTTGGTGTTGGTGTT
>JAJRWU010000175.1 GCA_024276655.1 Planctomycetota bacterium | reverse complement strand
GTTTTTGTTTTTGTTTTTGTTTTTGTTTTTGTTTTTGTTTTTGTTTTTGTTTTTGTTTTTGTTTTTGTTTTTGTTTTTGTTTTTGTTTTTGTTTTTGTTTTTGTTTTTGTTTTTGTTTTTGTTTTTGTTTTTGTTTTGCATGATCGGGGATTATTAAACGTCGTGAGCGAAAGCGGCGAGCGGCGGATATACCGCTCACGGCTGAAAATGTCGCATTCTTCGTTTAACAGCAAGCCGAAGGCGACTGCGTTTTTCTGTCCGGCCAGAACGCATTGGCGCCAAACGCAGTCGCCTTCGGCTTGCCGTTAAACGAGCCATTGCTAACCGCGAGCAGTATAAGGCATGGCTGCCCGCCACCACCATGATCCAGCGCGATGGCGAATGCAAGCAAGCACACGGCCTCGACTCCAAGGGGCCAGCTAATTGAGCGACGAGATGTGGGTTTTTTTCTCGAGCGTCTTCGGTAGTTCGGTGAGAATGGCTTTCATGCGAGATTCGTCCAGCCCGAGCCCTTCGTAGACTTTGTCGGCCGGCGAGGCTACATTTTGCACGCCGAGCGAAGTCCAACCGGCGCGGCTGCAAAGAAAATTCGCCATGGCCACCACATACACCAATGAAGCGTTCTCGCCCTGGTAGTCTTGCGGAGTGTGATGATAGCGAATGGCGTCGCCGACGCATTCCGGAAAGCTCCATTGGCGGGTCACGTAGGCGCCCAGTTCGGCATGATCGAAGGTGAGAAATTCTCGCTCGATTTCGTGCGTGGGCGTCGATTGTTGCAGTCGATCAAGCACGCTGCAAAAATGCCGATGCAACTGCTGGTCGATCAATATCAGCCCGACATCGTGCAACAGCCCCGCAATATAGGCTTCCGCTCCCGAGACGCCGCCGCACACATTGGCGATCATGTTCGAGGTCGCCGCGACCGCCACGCTGTGCGACCACAACGCCGCGCGCGTGAAGTTGCGATAGTCTCCGCCTTCGCGGATCAAGCGGCCCACGTAAACCGTAAGCGCCATGTTGCGAATTTCACGAAAACCGAGCAAGCCAATGGCTTGGGAAAGGTCGGCGATTTTGTTCTTCAAACCGTAATACGCCGAGTTGACTCGCCGAAGAACGCGCATCGCCAATATAGGATCGGAACGGATCACTTCGTACAGATCGTCAACCTGAGAATCTTCGTCTTCGGCCAACATCAGAATGCGTTGGGCGTTGGTGGGCAGTGAATGCAGCTCGCCCATTCGCTGGTAAAGGCGGTCCAGTGCTTGTTCGTGCGGGGTGCGAACGCCGGCTTCGACTACCGTTTGCGTCATGTTTGCGAGTCTTCAGAAATGAGAGCGTGCAAAAAAACGGCGTCGGCGCCCCGCGACGAGAAAAGAGCCACTTGGCCAGTCGCAGTCTACCAACGAACGCACAATAACAACTCTAGCATGCAAAGTAGGGCGGCGCTTCGAGTTTCGGTAGACGGTTTTCGGCGAGCGGCCGCGGTTCGCAAGGTATAGTTTGAAAGTGCTTTCTCGCTTTTCACGCCGGAATACGCACGCCGACGCTGCCAGATTCGCTGGTCACACGTTCTATGCGGCGGTTCTCACCTCGCTCACGGTTCACCTTCCGAGAACAAGTATGTCAAAACCCGCAGCAAACGAATTACTGGCAAGACTGGCGGGGCAGGAAACCGCTGGTAACGATGCGTCCAGTCCCTGCAGAGATCTCGAAGCAAGTTCGCCGGCGCATCAGTTGGAGCGCGACGACCCAAAACTCGCGGGCTTGTTGCAGCGCATTGGCAGTCTGACCGGAGACGCGGCCGAATCTGCTGGAATGTTGGGAGAAGAACCAGACATCCAAACTCCCTGGGATAGCTCCTCGGCCGACTTTTTTCCCGACGCGCCGGAATCGTTCGACGCCACCGGTTTGACGGAAAGTGAAGTGGAAGCGTTGGCGTTGAAGTTCCTGCTCAGCCGGGGCGATTGCACCGGACGCGATATCGCCGACCAAATCCTGCTGCCGTTCGGTTTGATCGAGGAAGTTTGCCGGCGGATGAAACAAGACCAATTGGTGGCGTATCGGGCCTCAGCCGCGATGAGCGATTACATCTACCAACTGACCGACCTGGGGCGCGAACGCGCGCGTCGGCATGTCGAGCATTGCACGTACTTCGGCGCAGCGCCTGTCACGCTGGCCGATTACATTGCCAGCGTGAGAGCGCAATCGTTGGAGAACCAGCAGCCCACGCTGGCAGACCTCCAACACGCGTTTTCCGATCTATTGATCAATCCTGAAATGATGCATCGACTCGGGCCGGCCATTAATTCCGGCCGGGGCATGTTCCTGTTTGGGTTCCCCGGAAACGGAAAAACGAGTATCGCGGAGCGCGTCACGCTCGCTTTCGGGGAAACCATTTGGGTGCCCCGCGCTATTGGCGTTGACGGTGAAATCATTCGCTTGTTCGACCCCAGCAACCATGTGCCCGCGCCGCTGCCGAAAAACGAAGGGCTGTTGGATCAGTCGCGCGTCGACCGGCGCTGGGTGCGCATCAAACGACCCACAATTGTTGTCGGCGGTGAATTGACCATGGATAACCTGGAAATCACGATGAACCACATCACCGGCATCAATGAAGCGCCCATGCAATTGAAAAGCAATTGCGGGACTCTCGTCATCGACGACTTTGGTCGTCAACGCATGAGCACCGACGAACTGCTCAACCGGTGGATCGTGCCTCTGGAAAAACGTTACGACTATTTGAATCTTTCCAGCGGGAAAAAAATCGAAGTACCCTTCGATCAACTACTCATACTTTCCACCAACCTGGAGCCCCGCGATCTGGTGGACGAAGCCTTTCTGCGGAGAATTCCCTATAAAATCGAGGTGATCAATCCCACCGAGGAAGAATTCCGCAAACTTTTCGGGATCATGTGTCCGAAAATGGGGTTCGAATACAATGACAAAGTGATCGATTACCTGATCGAGCACCATTACAAAGAGCGGCCCTTTCGTTGTTGCCAGCCGCGTGATTTACTCTCGCAGGTGCGCTGCCTCTGCCTCTTCGAAGGGCGCCCGCTTGAACTTTCACCCGAAGCGTTCGACAAAGCCGTTGAAAATTATTTCTCCGTGATGTAACAGCCAACGGTTCCTGTTTTACCCAGGCTTTGCTGTTTGCCCCGCCGGTGAGCACGGCGCAAAAAAAAGTCCGGCTGGCTCTACATGAGAGCCGCGCCGGACAACATCCCCCCCTGGGAATCGCTCTTGGATCGCATTGGGCAGCGGCGCGGGTGGAGCCTGCTTCCGCTGCCATGAGAAGGGTATCGACGCAACTCCTGTTGAAACTTTTGCGGTATTTTCCGATTATTCCGCCATGATGCCCATCTCCACTTTCGAAGACGTCAAAAAACGCTCAGCCGAATCCGGGACAATCGCTCATTAAACTTTAGCGATTGGACCGATTCTTAGGACGGGTGGGCGCGTGATCGTGGGCGAATTCGATCAGGCGGCCCGCGAAAAATTTGGCGGTCGCCACATTTTTGAGAAAGGAATCTCATTCGATGAATCGTTCTGGCGAGCAAAATCGCGCCCTTGGCGCGATCAGCACCCTTGGTTGGCCGTTGTTGTGGGGCCTGGCGTTGTGCAGCGTTTTTTATGTCATCATTTTCATGGTGTTGGATCGCGTGCCGGGGCTCGCTGAATACCGTCCGTTCATGCAGCGTTATTTCGCTGGGCATATTGTTGAGTACATCGAAACGGCGATGTTTTTCATCGGCATTTCGGCCTTGGCCGCCAAGGCGATCGATGTATTGAGCCAATTCTCGCTGCTCGACCAAGTATCGCTGGCGAAATTGGGGCCGGAACTTAGAAACCAAGCGGGAAAATGCGGCGTCTCGGCGGCCACGACGTTGCTCGATCGGCTGGAGAAATTTAAGGCCGGCATCCGACGTTCGTACATCGGCGCCCGATTGCGCGACGCCCTGGAATCGGTCGAGCGAAAAGGAACAGCCGCCGGACTGGATGATGAACTGAAGTATTTGGCCGATATTCAGGCCGAACGCGCCAACGAAGACTACGCCCTGGCGAGAATCATTACCTGGGCCACGCCCATGCTGGGATTCCTGGGCACGGTGGTGGGGATCACGATGGCCTTGGGAGGCATGTCGCCGGAGTCGCTGGTGAACGAGCCTCAAGAAGCGATGAAGGGTTTGCTGGGGGGCTTGAGCGTGGCCTTCGACACGACCGCCCTGGCGCTCTCGCTTTCGATCGTCTTGATGTTCACGCAGTTTATCGTCGACCGCGTGGAAACCAAGCTGCTGGAAATCGTCGATAGTCGAGCCGGCGACGAATTGATTGGCCTGTTTGAAGAAGTGGGCGCCGCGCACGATCCTCACGTCGCGAGCGTGGAAAGAATGAGCCAGTCGGTGGTCCGGGCGACCGGCGATCTGGTGGAGAAACAGGCGGAAATTTGGCGCCTCTCGATGGACGCCGCCGACAACCGCTGGCGCGACCTAGTCGGCGCCGCCGGCGGCGAACTCACGGAATCGCTACAGGCTTCGCTCACGCTGCACGCCGAACAAGTGCAAAAATCGGAAGGCAAATCGCTCGACCGGGTCAGTGAGGCGGCTGAACGGTTCAGCGCATCGCTCTCGGAGGCCACATCCACGCTGCGCGACCAGCAGTCGGAAATGCGGCGCCAAGGCGAAGTGCTCAATGAGGCCGTTCGGGCGACCGGCGAAGTCGTGCGATTGGAGCAGGCGCTCAACGACAACCTGGCGCAACTGGCTGGCGTGGGTCGGTTTGAAGAGACCGTCATGACCCTTTCAGCGGCCATCCAACTGCTCAGCGCACGCCTCAGCGCCGCGCCAACCGCCAATGCCATGGTCGACCTACACGGCGGCGGCAAACCATCGCTTACGTCTGACAATGCCCTTTCGTCCGATAATGAAGGCCGTGCGGCATGAGGCGGATCCGATTCCGAAAACAGGCCACGCAGCCTTCGCTGTTCCCCTTTCTCGCCGTGTTGATTTGCACGATGGGCGCGCTGATTGTGTTGTTGGTGGTGGTGGTGCAACAAGCGCATGTCAACGCCGAAACCATTTCGGAGCAACAACTGGCCGCCGACGGCGAGCAGGCCACGCGCCGCATGGAGGAATTGGAAGACCTCGACTGGCGAGGCGATATGCTAACCACGCAGCGCGACGAACTACTGGCGGAATCTCACGAGCGGCGCGGGGAGTTGAGCCATCTGGAAGACCACTTTCGTCGTCTCTCCGACCGACTGGCAAGGTTGAACGAACAGGCGAACCGCTTGCAGCAATTGGGGGCGACGCCGTCGGAAACCAATTCGGTCGATCTTGAATTGGCCGAGCTGCGCAAACAGGTTGCAGAGGCCGCCAGCGCGTTGGAGGAAGACCGCCGCGCGGCCGATAGCCGTCCGCGCTCCTTCTCCCTGATTCCCTACGACGGCCCCAACGGAACCAAACGGCGGCCGATCTATATTGAATGCCGGGGCGACCGCGTCACGATCCAGCCGGAAGGCATCGAGTTGCTATCGGCCGATTTTGAAGGGCATCTTGGGCCGGGCAACCCGCTGGACGCCGCGCTCCGCGCGATTCGGGAGCATTGGGCGCGTCTGGGCGATGTGGAAAAATCGGGCGAGCCGTACCCACTGCTGATTGTGCGGCCCGACGGCGCCGTTTCATATGCGGCCGCGCGGGCCGCCATGCAATCGTGGGACAATGAGTTCGGCTATGAGTTGATCGGCGATGAAATGGTGCTGGCCTTTCCACCCGCCGACGCAACGCTCAAGGCCACGCTCGAACGCACCATTGGCGAAGCCCGCCGGCGGCAGGCGTTGATTAAGGCGGCGCAACCTTCCCGTTACGGCGGTAGTCGAAACGCGTTTCAGGCTAATCACCGTCATGGCGGGCTGGAGCCGAGCGGTTCCGGCAACGAACGCGGACACGGTTTTTCCAGCGGCGGCCCCGGCGGAAGCAGGCAATCTCGCTTGCGAACCGCTGGCGGGCAACAGGAATCGAACGCTGACCAGCCATCTGGCGCCCCGAATACAACAGCGAATAAGAACGCTTCGGCGGGCGGCGCCGGCAAGGGCAAGTCGGGGGGCAAGTCGGGGGGCAAGTCGGGAGGGACATGCTTGGCCGATGGCCGGGGTAAAGACTGGGCGTTGCCCAATGCAGCCGCGGGTTCGGTGGCGTTCACGCGGCCGATACGCGTGGTCGTTTTTCAGGATCGTCTGATTATCCAACGCGAACGCGGCGCCGCCGGGCGGCCGATTGTCGTCCCGATTCAGGGAGACACGCAAGCCGCCGTCGACGAGTTCATCTCGAAGATGTGGACCTATATGGAATTCTGGGGCATTGCCGGTCGGGGCGCGTATTGGAAGCCGGTCTTAAGAATCGAAGTGGCGCCCGGCGCTGAGCAGCGTTACGCCGACCTTGAAATATTGCTGCACGATAGCGGCGTTGAACTTCAAAGGACTACGCCATGAGAAGCAAACGCAAAGGCAACCAGACCGACGACCCCGGCCAAGATTCCTTTCTCGATATCGTGGCGAATTTAGTGGGGATTCTGATCATTCTCGTCATGGTGGTCGGCGCCCAAGCCAAGAATGCCCTGGTGGAGGCGGCCGCGAAAGCGGTCGAAACGGAAGCCGACGATGACAGCGACGTCATCCTGGCGAGCCGCCAAGAAGTGAAATCCATTGAATCCGACATTTTTCGCATTGATCGACAAAACAAAAGTCTTGAGAGCGAAATCGCGCAGCGGCGTTTCGCGCGCGATCGGGTGTATGTGTTGGTCACGGCGGCCGAACAGGCGCTCGCGGCGCAAAGAGCCTCGCTCGACGAAAAGAAACAGCGCGAGTACGACGCCAAAAACCAATTGGCCGCCGCGCAAGCCGAACTCAACGACATCCTCAGCCGGAGCAATTCTCTCCAACAGTCGGCGGCGCCGGTGGTGCTTGATCATTTACCCACGCCGATGGCGAAAACCGTGTTCGGCAAGGAACAACATTTTAGAATGAAGGCGGGTCGTATAACACCCGTGCCTTTTCATCGACTCGTAGCCCGCTTGAAGGACGAAGCCGGAAACAAGGCTTGGAAACTGAAAGACGCACCCACAACCACCGAAACACTCGGCCCCATCGACGGCTTTCGCATGCGTTACACATTGAAGCGCACCGAGTACGCCGTTCCGCTGAAAGTTGGCAATGCGATACGGCAACGCATTGAACTCGAACAATTTATTCTGGTGCCGGTCCGGGAAGATTTGGGCGAAACGTTTTCGGAGGCGCAGCGGCCTGACTCGCAATTTAACGCGCTCCTACAAAGCCTCGACCCCAAACGCACCACGATCACGGTTTGGGTGTACCCCGACAGTTTTGAAGCGTTCCGACAACTCAAACAACAGTTGTTCCGCCGCGGCTTTCTCACCGCCGGCCGCCCGCTTCCCGAAGGTTCGCCCATCGGCGGCTCGCCCCACGGCACAAACTCCTCGGCCCAATGAGCAAAGGCCCCGGCGGAGTGTTGCGAACGTGCTATACTATATTTTAAGAGAAAGAATGTTGCTTCTCAGGCGCCCATTCTGAGGTCCATTTGTTCCACGCTTTCTTAATTCGGCAAGCATAATTCGAGCAGATCCTTATGACGGTTGATGATCAGGCGACTCAAACCGCCAAGCCGACGGAAAAAGATTTTTTGCGCACCTTCGGCCAAATTCTGGGCGTGGGCGAAGAACAGGTCGTGGCCAAACTGACGGAGTTGCTGGGCTGCCAAACGGGAGATTTGTTCGGAGCCTGCCTGCCCGACGACTTCCTGCTTTCGGTGGTCATTCCCGTCTATAACGAAGTCCAGACCTTGGAAGACGTTATCCAGCGCGTGCGGAACGTTGGCATACCTTGTGAAATTATTTTGGTCGACGACGGCAGCACCGACGGCACGCGAGATATTCTCAACCGTTTGCAAGATTCGCCCGATCTGAAAGTGATTCTGCACGAACGGAATCAAGGCAAGGGCGCCGCGATTCGCAGCGGGTTCATGCAGGCTTCGGGCGATGTGGTTGTGATTCAAGACGCCGACCTTGAATACGATCCTCGCGACTTCGCCCGTTTGCTGCGGCCCATTCTCGACGACCGCGCCGATGTCGTCTATGGCAGCCGGTTCAGCGGCCACGACCGGCCGATCAGCGGTTTTTGGCACCAGAAGGCGAACCAACTCATTACGGTTTTGTCGAACAGCAGGACCAACCTTCCACTGACCGATGTCGAGACCTGCTACAAAATGTTCCGCCGCGAACTGATCCAGAAAATCGCGCCTTCGCTGCGGGAAAACGGTTTTGGTGTTGAAATTGAAATGACTCAGAAAATCGCCCGCACGCCCGGCGTACGATTCTTTGAACGGCCGATCAGCTACGCCGGCCGCTCGTACGACCAGGGCAAGAAAATCACCTGGCGCGACGGCCTCTGGGCCCTCTGGTGTATTCTCCGGTATTGAACGCAGCCGCGCCGTTGGAGCGTACGCTTGAGCGTTTTTTTTCCTTTGGCGCCGACACCCAACGCACGGCGGTTGCAACCGGCATCCCGCTGGTTCATTGAGCAGACTTGAACCGCATTTATCAATAGTTATTTGTCAATCGTCATTTGTCATTCGGCGGCAAACAGCGAATAATTCGTCGATGATTCTATTGTCTTTGCCTAACGAGCAAAGCCCTCATTTCTTTCGGCTTGGCGCGTAATTCGGCGTCGGCGGTGCGACGGAACGCAGCAGGCGACAGCACTCCCTCCAATGACGATTGACGATTGACAATTGACAATTTTCCGAGCAAACCGCCTCTATTTTCTTGGCGGTTCGTCGATTACACCCGTTGCAAGCAACACCCTGGCTCGAACCCGGCTCAATGGCAGAGCGTCTCACTGGCCGTCGGTTTACCGGCGAAGGCGGCGATGGTTTTGAACAGGGTCGGGCGGTCGATGGGTTTGGTGGCGAATTCGTCGCAGCCCGCTTGAAGGCATTTTTCGCGATCGTCTTGCATGGCGTGCGCCGTCAGCGCGATGATCGGCGCCCCGTAGCCGGCTTCCCTTAGTTTTCTGGTGGCGCTGTAGCCCTCAAGCACCGGCATTTGCATGTCCATCAAAACGACGCCATACGGTTCAGAACGGCGCCAGGCGTCGAGCGCTAATTCCAAGGCGATTTGACCATTCTCCGCCACGGTCACCTCCGCCCCGGCGTTTCGCAGCACGCACGAAATCAGACGCTGGTTGTCGGGGCCGTCTTCAGCGAGCAGAATCCGGCAACTCAGGCGTTGTTCCAGTCCGGCTTGTTTTTTGACGTCTTGCTTGAAGTTTGGTTGATCGCCGCTGGCCAGTAGCGGCGTGTTTTCCAGAGATCCGATCTCGACCGAGACGCAAAACGTGCTGCCCTTTCCGGGAGTGCTCTTTACCGAGACGTATCCGCCAAGGAGTTCGGTTAGCCGTTTGCTGATGGTGAGCCCTAGCCCGGTGCCGCCAAACTTTCGCGTGGTGCTGGCGTCGGCTTGGGTGAAAGGTTGGAACAAACGGCTCATCTGCTCCCCCGACATGCCGATGCCGGTATCGGTCACGCGGAACAGCAGCCTTGGCGGTTTACCCGGCGTTCGTTCCAGTTGCGTTTCCAAGCGAACCGATCCTGCGTTGGTAAACTTGATGGCGTTGCCAACCAGGTTGATCAAGATTTGCCGTAAACGAGTGGGGTCGCTTTGAATAACAGTGGGGACCGCGCCGAGGTATTTTTCCTGTAGGAAAATGTCTTTTTCCTCGGCCCGCAGCCGCATCAGCGAGATAACCTCCGACACCACTCGGTGCGGTGAACAATTGATCGTTTCCACATCAAGTTTTCCAGACTCAATCTTGGACAGGTCGAGAATGTCGTTGATGATGCTCAGCAGGTAATCGCCGTTGCGTTTGATGGTTTGGGCGGCGTCGATATCTTCCGCGTTTTCCAAACGCTCCAGCAGTATGTCGGTGAAACCCAGGATGGCGGTCATGGGTGTGCGAATTTCGTGGCTCATGTTCGCCAGGAATTCGCTTTTGGCCAAGTTCGCAACCTGCGCGGATTTCTGGGATTTTTGCAACGCCGCCTCCATGCGTTTGCGAGCGGAAATGTCTTGGCCATAGATATTGACGTAGTCGAAATCCAACACTGGCGTTACGTTGAGCAAGAACGTTTTTTCTCCCCAACGCGTTTCGCAGGGGATAACTTCACCGATCTCGAAGGCCAGATCAATCGCTTCTCGCAGTTCGGCGGGCAAATTTTCAGGTTCTTGGCTGGACCAAAAATCCAGCAGGCCCGTGCTGGCGGCATTCGCGTAGATGAGTTGCCGTTGGTTGCTCACGCGCATCACTGGGTTTCGGTTTTCATCGGGAAACCGGGCTAGGTCTTGAACTTTCTTTTCCGCTTCCTTGCGTAGGGAAACGTCTCGAACGATGCCGATCAGGAGGGGCTCCGCCTCACTGGGCGAATTCACCAGTGCTATCGATATTTCACAAGGAAATATTACGCCGTCTTTTCGCACGGCCTCGAACTCCCGCATGGCGCCGAGGGTTTTCGTGGCGCTAGTTTCTCGGAACGCCTTCAGGTAGCCATCGTGCCGGGATCGGACCGGTTCGGGGATGATCATATTGATGTTTTGGCCTTCCATTTCCGCCGCGTTCCAACCAAACACCCGCTCCACCGAATGACTCGCCGTTTTGATTCGTCCGTAGGTATCGACGGTAAAGAGAGGATCGAGCGTGGAGGCCAGAACGGAGCGGTACTCCCGGCTTACGCGTTCCGCATCGTCTCTTGCTCCAGCCAGGGCTTGGGTCTGGGCCGACAACGCGTTCGCTTGTGCCTGCAGCGTTGCGTTTGCTTCGAGCAGGCGCTCGTTCGCCAGTTGCGTTTCATGTGTTTGACGTTGAACTTCTTCTTTTAGAACGTCTCGGGAGGCTTCGAGATTGGCGTCCTTGGCGGCCAGCCGTTTCATTCCAATGGCGTACTGACGAATCACAACGATTAGAAACGCGTTTTCAAAAGTAAGCCAGGCGGCGTGCTCCAAGGTCCGCCACATACTGGGCGTCGCGACGCCATACGCCGAAAGAGGAGAATCACCGCCTCTTACATAGTGGTCGGCCACCGCAACCACGCTGGCGGTAAGGAGAACTTTCCAGTCTCGATAAAACGCCAGAAAGGCCAACGAGACAAAAATATGGAAATACGCTTCAATGTTGCCGCCGCTGAGTTGAATCAGCAAACTTGAAATCAGCAGTTGCGCAATCGCCACCACCTGGCGCGTTCGCGCTTCGCCAGGACGCCAGAGCGCCAAGGCCGCCGCGAACAGGGCGCTACCGCCACAAAACACCGCCAGCCACACGACGCCATGGTTTTGGGGCGTCACTCCGACCCAAGATTTTGGCGGAATCCAGAGTGCAACGGCAATTCCGGCCAGCCATTGCAGCAACAGCAAGCCGGCGAACATTCGGTCGGTCTGACGAAAGAGCGCTGTGCGGCTCTCTTGAAAGAGAGTCTCCGCGCGTGCGGCCATTGCCGCGGAAACGCCCGTTCGAGATTGAGGTTAGGTTATCGTTTGCATGTCGCTCGAATCGCCTTAACCAGTTCGACTCCTGAAAACATGGCCATTGCCCGTGCTTCGCCGCCAAGGAAACGCGGTATTCAACGAATAGGAAACACCTGGCGCATCGGCGCCGGTAATATTCCCTCCTTAACACAAACCATAGCTTGGATGTGGACGTCCGAACGATGCGGCGGTTTTTTGTCGGGTTGCCACATGCGGGCAACGCCGATCATTCAGGTTCTGCCGATTATTCTCGGAAGCAATCCGAGCGTTTGGCCCTCCGTTCGACGTGCATGCTAGAGTTAATGAGGAAAGTTTATGCCGCTCACGGTTGAACATGTCGCTTTTTTTGTTTAACGGCAAGCCGAAGGCGGCTGTGTTTTGAGCCCACGCGTTCGGACAGACCAGAAAACGCAGTCGCCTTCGGCTTGCCGTTAAACGATCCATTGCCAACCGCGTGAAGTCTAGCCGCGTGAAGTCTATGTTCTTGCGAAACGAAAACAGGGCAAGAAGAAAAGAAGGTGGAGCGATGAAATTAAAGGTTGCCGACGTGATGACCCGCACCGTGATCTCGATTCGTGCGGAGGCGCCCATCGACGACGCCTTCGACCTACTGCTTCGCCACAATTTGAGCGGACTACCCGTCGTGGACGCCGACCACCAAGTCATTGGAGTTATTTCCGAACGCGACTTGCTAGGCATGCTCTACGAAGTGGAAAAAATGAATGGAATTGTGAACGATTTCGCCTCCAAGAACGTAATCACCTTGCGAGAAGATGGACCGCTGTTGGGCGCCGTCGACTTACTTCTTGCCCGCTCTTTCCGACGATTGCCGGTGGTCGACGACAAAAATCGTCTGGTCGGATTGGTCAGCCGCCGCGACCTGATTCGTTTCATCCGAGATGTGCGCATCAAAATTTCCGGCGCTCTGGAAAAGAAACGGCATGCGGAACCGGCGGCCACCCCTGGAAGACCGGCGGAACTCGCCTGACAGCCGCCTGTTGCTGGGTTAGGATAGACAGTGAGCCGATCGCGATGGCTCGCCGCACCGTCCTTCCGCGACGCCTAACCGTCGGAGTTTCCGCAGATGATCTTCTCGCGTATTTTGTTTGTTGCCGGCCTGATGTATCTGGCGACGCCGGCTTTTTCCGCAATGGGAATGGCCGCCGAAAAGCCCAACATACTGGTCATTCTGGTCGACGATTTGGGTTACGGCGATCTTTCCAGCCAAGGCGCCGCCGACCTCAAAACCCCGCATATCGATGGTCTTATCGCGGCGGGAATGCGGTTCGACAACGCCTACGCCAACTGCCCCGTGTGCTCTCCCACGCGAGCGGCGCTGCTGACCGGGCGTTATCAGGAACTGGTCGGCGTGCCGGGCGTGATTCGCACCCATGCAAACAACAACTGGGGCTATCTGGCCAAAGAGGCGGTGCTGCTGCCGCAAATGCTCAAGCCGTTGGGGTACGACGCCGCCATCATCGGCAAGTGGCACTTGGGGCTCGAAGCGCCCAACCGTCCGAACGACCGGGGGTTTGACCATTTCCATGGTTTTCTCGGCGACATGATGGACGACTACTACCATCATCGTCGGCACGAGAACAACTATATGCGCCTCAATGAAAAGGTGGTCGACCCGAAAGGCCACGCCACCGATATTTTCACCGATTGGACCATCGACTACCTCCAACAACGCCAAACGCAAAAGAACCCCTTCTTTCTGTACTTGGCCTACAACGCTCCGCACACGCCGATCCAACCTCCTCAAGATTGGCTGCAAAAAGTCAAGAATCGAGAAGCCGGCATTTCCGATAAACGCGCTAAATTGGTGGCCTTGATCGAACATCTTGACGCCGGCATCGGCCGCGTGCTGCGAACCTTGCGTGAAACGAAATTGGCGAAAAACACGCTCGTGTTCTTTACCTCCGACAACGGCGGCCAATTGAGCGCCGGCGCCAACAATGGTCCTCTGCGAGATGGCAAGCAAAGTATGTACGAAGGCGGACTCCGCGTGCCGATGGGCGTTGTCTGGCCGGGCCGCATTGAAGCAGAGTCACGCACTTCGCGCACGGCAATTTCCATGGATATTTTCGCCACGGTCTGCGCGGTTGTTGGGGCGCCGGTGGCTCACAAAATCGAAGGGCGGTCGTTCCTGCCCACGCTGCTGGGAAAAATGCAACCGTCCCCGCCGCGCGACTTCTTCTTCCATCGGCGCGAGGGAGGGCTGCGGTACAACGGCCTCACCACCAACGCCCTGATTCGCGGCGAGTGGAAGCTGTTGCAAAATAGTCCGTTCGAGCCGTTGGAGCTTTACAACCTGCGTCTTGACCCGCTGGAAGAAAATAACCTCGCGGCGAAGAACCGCCGCAAGTTTTCCGAACTCGCCGCCGCCCTGCGTTTGCAATTGCAACGCGGCGGCGCCGTTCCCTGGCAACGACCCGCCCCACAAGACGCCCAATAGGGGGCGGTTGCCAAGCGAGCGTGGGACGATGCGGAGCCTATCACCGTTGCAATCGTATCGACCATAAAGTCGAGACGGGTCGCCGCAGTTATAGGAAGCGGCAACTTTGCGATCATCATTGCTCTCGCTTTGAATCGAACGGCTGGATTAAACGCCACGCAGATCTCCTGATCGCATGTATTTCCCCCGGTTTCCCCAAGAAACCCATTTAGCCTCTCCGATACGTCTTTCTGAGTTAATAGTTTGGACGCTAATTCCTGCCGTTTGCGTGGCTTCCGATTCCCGCCAGCGGTATGTCATCGGAGGATGCTCTCATGAAACGCGCGTGTCTCGCTTTGTCGGCCCTTCTTCTCGCCCTGGCTGGTTCGCTATTCGCGACGAAAACGCCCCAATGTTGGGCTGAAAAACCACACGCCGATGCGTCCGCCGTCGGCAGTCCCGTGGGCGGACTCGACGATTCGCCTCTGGGCTACTGCCATGTGCCGCCGCTCATCGACGACTTTGGTTACCAACCCGCATCGACCGAGCCAGAGCCGCCAATCGCCGCCAATCTAGAAACTGCCGCGAAGGCGCCGAACGACGAAGCGTACGGCTATGCGTACGATTTCGACGACGCTTGCGAGTACGGCTGCATGGGGGCGGGTTTCGCGGCGGCGAACCAGGCGCCCCAAACGCCAGGCGATTTGCACGACTACCGCTCTTCGCACGACCTCCAATACGACCAAGCCGTTTATGGACAAGCGGCCGAGACAATGCCGGCCGATGCAACACCGGCCGCCGATATTGAAATCGCCGGTCGTGCAAACGAGGATTACGACGAGTACGCGTACGAAATCTACGGCTACGATGACGAATACGGCTATGAGAGGGAATCAGCCAACGCGGCCAGCGATGACACGCCTGCGGAAAACAGCACCGACGACTACGAAACGAACGACAACACCTACGATGAGGAATACGGCTACGGCTACGATGAGGAATACGACAACACCTACGATGAGGAATACGGCTACGATGAGGAATACGGCGATGAGCTTGGCTCGAACGACGAAGCCGCTGTCGAAGATTCCTGGGAAGATGACAGCCAGTACGAAGACAACAGTGAGGAAGGCAACGAATATAACTACGACGAATTCTACGAAGATGGCTACGACTACGAAGATGGCTACGACTACTACGCTGACGATTTTGAAGCTGAAACGTCGGCCAACGCGCCGGCCGAGTCGGATGTCTGCAACGATTATCTAGTCGGTGGAAACGAAACGCCGGAAGCCAGTTCCGCCGGCGAACAGCATCAAAACGACGATGCTTCCCATGAGTACGAATTCGGCTATGAGTATGACGATGCGTACGGCGGCGATGATTACGATTACGAAGACGGATATGAATCGCGCCGCTCTGTTGGAAGCGACGCCGGTAAAATTGCCGAAGAGCCGCGTGAGAAAACGTACGACGAGTACGATGAATATGGATACGACTATGAGTACGGCTTTGAGTACGATGGCAGCGCCTTTCTCAACGGACTGAGCGAAGCAACGGCGGATAGCGTTCCTGCCGCCGATGCGGTCAACGCAGTCGTTGGCGCGGTGGCGAAGTCGGTCCGGAAAATCAAAACGCCGAACTCCTGGGAAAACGCGCAGAGTATTGGACGCGCCATCGGCGGCCTGTTGGCGTCGAAGGCGGTGCGCAGCGAATTTCAGGCGGTGCTGGGAGAAATGGCCCAGCGAAAAATGGATGAGCAACGTCTGCTGGAAAGCCCCTGCGATTGGAACGGCCCCGGAAGTTGGTATGCCGAGGCGGCTGAAGCCCAGTCCACAACCAACGATCATTCGCAACGCCGCACTGATCAGGCGTTTGCCGCTGGCGTGGGCGCCTTGGCCGACATGCTTCGCTCGGCGGCCGATCAACTCGATAGCCTGGCGACGAACCCGACAACCGCAACCGGCCCGGTGGCCGATTCAAGTCGGTCGTTTGCGAGGTAGGTAACAGTGGGCGTTCGGTGAACCGCACTTAGCATCGAGCGGAAAATTAGTGTCGTAGCCATGCTCGCCAGAGCGTGGGATGGTTCACCGCTCACCCACCGTCTGGCGACGATGGCTACACAAATGCGGCGGCTACACAAATGCGGCAGTTATTTATCGAGCGGTACTTAAGAAAAGCCCGGCATTTTGAAAATGCCGGGCTTTTCTGAACGACAACCGGTAACTTCTTTCAGGACTATTCCTAGGTTTTTACGCCCATGCCCTTGGTGAGGGCCATGAAGGCTGATTCGAGGTTCAATTCCTCTTCACGAAAAAGCGTGATTTCGAACCCTGCGTTCACCAAAACGCCTGGCAAGCTCGAATACTGCTCCATGTTTTCGGCCAGCGTGACGATCAGTTGGCCTTTTTCGAGATCGACCTGGTCGACGCTTTCTTGAGCACGGAGAATGTCGGCGGCGCGGGCGGCGTCGCCGACAACCTCCACCACCAGTACGGTTCGTTGTCGAACTTGCTTCATCACATCGGCCACGGTGGCGTTGACGTTCATCACGCCGCGGTCGATGATGCCGATTTTATTGCAAACGTCGGCCAACTCCGGCAAGATGTGGCTGGAAACGATAATCGTTTTTCCCATCTGGCCCAACCGCCGTAAGAGATTGCGCATCTCGATGCGGGCGCGAGGATCGAGCCCGCTGAGCGGTTCGTCGAGCAGCAGCACTTGCGGATCGTGCAGCAATACGCGGGCCAAGCCGAGGCGTTGGGTTTGGCCGCGAGAGAGGGTGTTGGCGAAGGCGTCGCGTTTGAAATCGAGGTCGACGATTTCCAACATTTCGTCGCACCGCTTGCGGCGTTTAGGGCCGCGAATGCGATAGGCGGCGGCGAAGAATTCCAAGTATTCGATGACTTTCATGTCGTCGTAGACGCCAAAAAAGTCGGGCATGTAGCCCACCAGCCGGCGGATTTCCTTGGGGTTGGTGTAGATCGAGTGGCCGCAAACATACGCTTCGCCGTAGGTCGGGTTGAGCAATGTGGCCAGAATGCGCATGGTGGTTGTTTTGCCCGCGCCGTTGGGGCCGATGAATCCAAACAGATCGCCTTCCTCAAGTTTGAGTTCGATCGAGCGAATGGCGTGCAAGTCGCCGTACTTTTTGGTGAGGTCGTGTGCTTCGATCACGTGAAAAACTCTCTTGCCGAGGATATCGAGTGGTTGTGGAATTGGAAACGATGGAACGAAGCGTTCGCCGGAAGGCGTCCTACAAACGGGGCGGCGGAGTGGCTTGGCGCGGCGGCGCCGCCCCGACCGGCAACACGATGCGGTAATAGCACCAATTGCGCATCGCCGCGTTGGACATCGGCCGACCGTCTTGCAAGAGTTGCGTGGCCGGTTTCTCGGCCCGTCCTAGCAAGATCGCCCGCCCGGCTTGTAATTGGTAACTAAGATCGAGCGCGCGTTCGTAACGATGGCTGATTTTCGTGTACCGTTGCCCTCCGGCGGCTTCGTGGAACATCATGATTTCGAGAATGCGGGGGACATCAAGATCGGCAATGTTCCACCGCGTGCTCAACTCCCGGTGATCGGTCGTGATCTGACGACGGGTCATTTTCAATTCCAAATTCAAAGGACGGGCGCCCTGCCGGATGATCTTGCGCGCATGGGGCGCGAGTTGGTCCAGCGGGTATGCAGAACGACCGTAGAGCAAGTAGCACTCGGAGAGCGGAATGTCGAGCGGGTTCTCAACCCCGCCGCTGACCTGGCCATTATTCTCCCGCACCAGGTCGCTGGCGAACGCGTGGTCTGTTTTGGCTGTCCAGCGGGCCGAAAGGCTCTTCGACGACCACACCTGAATGGGCAGCCCTTCGAGCGACGTTTTGCCTTGCCCGCTGGCGGCGCGGTCGGACCGTATGCCATACGAAACATCGACCAACGGCGCCATGCCGGTATTCATGCCGCCCAACCCCTTGCCCGGCAACCCCTGCCAGGAGAGCCGCATCTGGACCGACTGCTCATTCGCCAAGTCGCTCTCCGCCGGTTGTAATTCGAGTTGCAGCAGTTGTGTTCGCGGCGAATAGAGGTGTGCGAAATACGCGCCTCGCACGGTTGAAGTTTTGGCGTCAATATCCACGATATCGACCTGATTGATTCGCAGTTGGCGCCCTTTCCAGGAATAGGCCAGCATCACCGTCAAGGCGCCAAACAGCACGACCAGCGCCGGAAAAGTGAGCCACGTCGCCTCCATTCGCCGCAGGCCGAACCGCAGGAAGAAATAATCGGCCGGGCCAATCAAGAGGCCGTAAACGATAATCACCACGGCCACCCAAGAGAACACCACGAGAGTTACGCCTTCAAATTGATCGAGCGAGGCGCGCAGTTGTCCCGCCAGATCATCAAACCCTAAGTGAGACACGCGACCGCTTCGCACGTTTTCAGCTTGCCGAGGCGAAAAGTCAGTTTCGCCGGTCATCAGCCGGGCCACCAAACGCCCTCGGTCGCGCCATTCCGTAAACGGAGATTGATCGAGGTCGAGACCCACGAAAATAATCTGGCCCAGGCCGTGCGATCCGCGAATGATGGTTGGCCGCACGCTGCGGCCAATACCCTCGGATGCCTCCACGATGCCGTCGATATTTTTGAGCTGGGTCATTTTGAGAGCGAAATCGGCCGACTTCGCATCCAGCCGCGACGACGCACTGGCATAGGTTTCCAGTCCGGGAGAACGGCGTTGGGTCACGACGTTTGAAAATTCTCCCGGCGCGAAACGTCGCAACCGTCCGCTTTCGCCCAAGAGCCGCTATCCGTTGCGGCCGACGCAAAGCAGCAGCCTTCCGCCTTGGAGCGTCCAGGTTTCGATGGCTTGGAGTTGGTGTTCGGAAATGGCGTTGATCAGTTCGAGGTCGCTGGTCGCGATAATGATGGTGTCGACGCCCAGATAACCGGCTGCGTCGCGAGGCAACCGGGCGGCGTCTTTTATGGGCGCGACGACCATTGTTTCGGAGTCGGGCCAGCGCAGGAGTTTGGCGGCGTCTTCGATGCCAATCGTGTCGCCAATGGCGGCTACGAAAAACTGCGTGGAAAGTACGACCCGGGCCGCAGCCGATTGCGAACCTCCGCCGGCGCTCCTCAGCGCGTAGGTCTGTTCGTCGACGACTTCGCCGCCGCGCCGAATTGCCACCGAAAGCTTGGCGTTGACGCGGCCCACTTTAATATATTGTTCGATCGCGACCACGCCGCGGGCGGCGATTTCGACATCGTCCGCAACGGTGAAACGCGTCGCGACGCCATCGGCATCGGGCGCGGTGAGTTCGAGTTGAACGCGTTCGGTTTCCAGTCCGCCGCGAATATCGACCCAAACGGGCGTCCAACTGCCAACCTTACAGCGGTTATCGAAACCGATGCGCACCGCTTCAATACGAGGACCGCCGGTGCGGTCGACATCAACGGCGCGCGCTGTTCGACCACCGCTACAGAGGCAGCACAGAGCGAACAACCACGGAAAACAGCGAGGCATGGCGAATAGGGGTGGAAAAAGGAATTGCATGGCGCGTGGGGAAGTCGGGGCTGATCAGCCAAAGCGAGTTGCAAAAGAGTAAGTTACCGGTTGTTGCGAGGAAAAGCCCGGCATTTTGAAAATGCCGGGCTTTTAATTCGGCGCAGATTCTGAGGAAGTTTATCAGTCCAGAATAATGGGGCGGCCGGCATTCGCAAGCCTTGCTTTGAGGGCTTTTAGGGTTTTCCGGAATTGGGGCAGCAGCAGACGAACTGCCGGCAACCAGGACAGCCGGCGCCGTATTTTTTTTCAATGGCTTCGCTAAGGTCAATCTCGGCTACGTTGGCAATAGTGGCCAGCCAAGCCAAAACATCGGCAAACTCTTCGAGCATGTTTTCTTTTCGGCCTTCTCTCAGCGCTGCGGCAAGCTCGCCCACTTCCTCCATCAGCCACATGAACGTGCCGTCGATGCCGCGGGCCCGATCTTTCTCGAAGTACATGTCGTGGATCAGGCGTTGGAAGTCGGCAAACGAGACATCCGGCGCATTTTGAGCAACGGGCTTGTTCATTATTTGGGCGTTTTTCGCAAAGCAAGGCGTCAATTGTTCTTAGCTGCATGGGTAAACCGAATTCTCTATACTACAGCTACGGGAGAGATCCCAAAAGGGTTCGGATTCAAACCGCGTTCTCGCCCATGCCAGATGAGGAAGTGTGAAATGTTTGCGTCTCGATATGGAAGCCGTGTTCTTGGTGAAACCGGCCCGTTCCGGCTTTCCCTCCGAAGTTGGCGCGTTGCCCGTTCGCACGTTTTTACGCTGGCTGGCCACTTTTTTGTATTGGCGTTTTTGTTCGCTTCGCCCAGCCTAGCTGCGGCCGCCGATCGGATTGAGTTTCTTAGCGGCGCGAAAATCGAAGGAAAGGTGGTGAAGATTCGCAAGAGTGAAAAGATGATCGAGTTTGAGTCGAAGCTCGGCGGCAAAACTCGAAAAAGCGTTTACCCTTACGCCAAGATTCACGCCGTCACCTTGAAGGGCAAACGTTATTTGTTCAATAAGATGGCGACGCCTTCGAGGTCTGAAGGCAATCGAGAGGCTGGCGGCGGCTTGCGTCGCACGTCGGCCGAGGTTCGCGATTTGATCAAAACGGTCGGGTCAACGCCGCCCGATTGGTACGACGCCACACCGCTCGAATACCCGAAAACGCTCGACCTTTCCTGGCCGCAAAAGCCGCCGCCGGGGTGGAACGGTCAAAAAAACATCGGCCAGTACGTGTGGGAAATTATTAATCCGAATGAAGGCCGTTGGAAATCGGGCGTGCGTTTCATGCACTTTTTGTTGTCGAAACACCGAGACGACAAAGCCCTGAGCCGACGCGTCATGACGTCGTTGGCCTCGATGTACTTTCGTTTTTTTCAAGACTACCCGCGAGCCGCCTTCTGGTGGGAGCAGTCGACGGTTAAGCCAGGCGACTCCGATAGCATCATGTTGGCGGAGTGTTATTGGCGAATGGGCAACAAACAAATGGCCGTGGCCATGTTCCACCCGCGAAAACTTCGGGTGGATATGATCAAATTACTTGGCGCGATGGGCGACACAAAACGGGCCATCGAAATAGCCGAACGTTATGTCAAGGCTGGCGGCCAGAAGCACAACGCCTACATGCTCGCCGGCGATGCATGCCGTCGCGCCGGCCGTTACGACGACGCCATCCGGTACTACAACAAAGTGCTCAATGCCGGCGCCGCTCGCAACGACGATTACCAAAAACGTTTCAATGCGCGCGCCCGAGAGAACATGGAAGCTATTCGGGTTTTTGATCGGTCTGACGTAAAACGCGTGGCCGACGGCCTCTATCGCGCCAGCGGCTCCGGCTACGTGGGACAAGTGCAGGTCGAGGTTCGCGTGGCCGACGCCCAGATTCAATCGGTCCGGGTGACGAAGCACAGTGAAAAGCAGTATTATTCGGCGATCAGCGACACCACCGGCCAGATTCTCGCCAAGCAGTCGGTCAAGGGAATCGACGCCACCAGCCGCGCCACCATCACCTCAGAGGCGATTATCAACGCGGCCGCGAAAGCACTGGCCAAGGGCGCCAAGTAGCAGATTAGTTTTCGCTGAAACCAAAATGCTCCACCGGTTCCCGCCCCACCGGATTGAGCAAGTACCGCTTGTAACAATCGGAGCAAAGATCAAAGCGAAGGCGACGGTAAACATCGTCGCCGATTTGATCGCTCTCTTCGTCTTCGGAACACTCGATGATTTCCTGGACCTCCAAAAGGTGGTCGCAATCGTCATCCATTTCGTCCGACTCCAGTGGATCCATGAAAGCACTTACTTCCACTTTCACCACGTACCGCAAATCTTCCTGAGGATCGAGCCGTCGTTTGCAGCGATCGCAAGAATATTGAATCATTACGCAACCTATTGCATCGAGTACGCTGGCGCGAGTGAACCTCCCGTCCACTCTCGAAAACTAACGCTCACTTCATACTAATGCCAACAAGACTCGCGGAGCAAGTCGATTCCAGCCAGTTTTCGCATCCTTTTGAAAAAAAGTTTTGCGGTATTGACGCAATAGTGTTCGGCACGGTATTTGCGCATTGAAAGTCACGCATCTTTGGCACGGCATTTGCGCATGAGGGTCGGGTGAGCGGATGGTCCGCCAAACTGACAGTCGAGCCGCATTGCGATGAAACCGAAGCCGCCAAACCGT
>JAJRWU010000174.1 GCA_024276655.1 Planctomycetota bacterium | reverse complement strand
GTCCCTTGCTTTTGGCCTAAATGCGAAAAACGCAACCCAGAAATACTGCCTTTAGTCCGCTTTGTTACTCACGACTAGCGATTCACCAAAACTCAACGTCACGCTGAACCAGTACAACAGCATATCTGGTCTTAAGCGCGTAGTGTAGCGAAGCCGCATCAGAATTCGGAGACGGTTGCTTCCGCTCCCGACCACCGGACGATACTCGAAATCGCTAACTTAGCCGCTTGAAAGAAGTTGCGGCCTCTGCTAAACAGAGAATGGTTATGAAAACGGTTGGCCCCGGGGAGCTATGTGCACTTGTGCAGTGTCGCACGGAGTCGCAATACCCTGCAAAACAAGGGGTTTACTGCTTTCTGGCATTTCCGCTTGCGACCTTTACGTGCGCTTGCTGTGCCGCGCACCCAGCAGGTGGCTTTTCCAGGGTCGCCTTCTCGTAGTCGTCATCGGTGGTTCGCCAATAATGTTTCACCGCGACCATGGCAGAATGCCCAAGCCATTCTGGCGCGGCGGTGGCGGATAAGTTCGTTGATTTCATTTACGACGCCGGTCGCTTGGACCGCATCAAACGCTACGCCGCCGCCAACGCGAATAGCTCGGCTCTCGTCGTCGATACCGATTACGCGCTCGATGGCGCCAATCGCCTAACCGGCTTGGTCCATAACGACGCCGCCAACAACCCGCTGGCCAACTACGGTTGGCAGTTCGACGCGGCGGACGCATCACGCAGTTCACATCGGCCGATGGAACCGCCGCCTACGGCTACGATGATACGAACCAGCTCACCAGCGAAACGTATGTTCCGGCCAGCGGCGCCACCGCGCCGCCCAACCAAACAAACGCCTACGACGCCAACGGCACGTTCGGCGTCAGGCTCACGCTTGATTCCAACACGCCGAATAAAGTTGTCCGAAGCCAGCATCGCGTGACTGCTCAAACAGCACTCCGCACCAGCGCGTGTGATCGGCGAACGCACTGTCTTCCAACGGTTTTTCAATTGCAATTCACCGACTCAGAATCGGTTTTTGGAAATAGGAGCCATTTACACGGCGGAAAGAAAGAACGAAAGGAAGGAAGCAGTCATGATGAAGCGATTCAAGATTCGCAGCTACGAAATGGGCCTACGTTTCCGCGACGGCGAATTCGAGGGCTTGTTGAGCGCCGGTACGCACTGGGTCTTCGCACCACTGGGCAAGGCCCGCGTAGAGATCGTCTCGCAGCGCGACCCTTGGCTGGTCCGCGAGTCCTTCAAGCAGAACTCCGTGAGAAGTGCGCGGGGAGCAACTTAGGATTGAGTTCAAAATGCTGCATCAGCCACTCACGAAATCTAAGCGGATCGGCCACAAAACGGTTGCCATCCGTTTCCTCAACAGGCCGGCAGGTGGTACCATACTTTCGGCCCGGCTCTTGAATCGGGGTTTTGGCCATACTTCACCTCCATGGTAAGAGAGTGAAGTGTGGCCATTTTCGCCTGCCCACGCATCGGATCCATCCGTCCTCCCCAAAAACCGTGACGGTCAGCAATGTTCCTGGTCACGGTTCCGCTGAGGCCGGGAGCTTGCTTTGCGAGTTTTCGATATTGATTCGCCTCATCGTGCAATGAGATGCGACGATCGGCCAACACACGATCTGGAGTCCCAAACAGAATGATCCCTGATCTTGTAAGACACACTAAGGTCCTTGCGATCGTAGGCGACATCCTTAAGGTGCGCGCTTCCGGCGTCGGCTTCGGAGACTTGGCTGTTGTTGAGAATTGGGACAAGCGCCGGTCGCTCGGGCAGGTTATCGAGTTGCATCGGGATGTCGTGTCGTTGCAGGTGTTCTCAGGTGGCAAGGGGCTATCGACGCAGGCCAAGGTGAGATTCCTGGGGCATCCGACGCAGGTAACGTACTCGCCAAACATCCTGGGGCGCGTCTTTCGCGGTTCCGGCGAACCGCTCGATGGCGGTCCTGACTTGTCGAACGAACCCAGGATTCCGATCGGCGGGCCATCGGTTAATCCCAAGATGCGAATCGTTCCCCAGAACATGATTCACACTCGTGTTCCTATGATCGACGTCTTCAACTGCCTCGTCGAGAGCCAAAAGATGCCGATTTTCTCCGTGTCTGGCGAACCCTACAACCAGTTGCTCGCTCGGATAGGGATTCAAGCGGACGCAGACATCGTTATCTTCGGCGGACTGGGGTTGATCTTCGATGACTACCATTTCTTCCGTTCGACCTTTGAGAGCGAGGGCATTCTTGGTCGCACGGTGATGTTCGTCAACCAAGCGTCAGAACCGATCGTCGAACGGTTGCTTGTCCCGGACATGGCGCTCAAAGTCGCAGAGAGGTTTGCGGTCGAAGAAGGCAAGCGAGTGCTCGTGTTGTTGACCGACATGACTGCGTACGCAGACGCGCTCAAAGAGATCGGAATCTCAATGGAGCGAGTGCCGTCGAATCGCGGCTATATGGGTGATCTGTATACACAACTTGCTCAGCGGTACGAGCGCGCGTGCGACTACAAGGGCGCGGGCTCGGTGACGATCCTGACCGTGACTACGATGCCGGGTGACGACGTGACGCATCCGGTTCCCGATAACACGGGCTACATCACCGAAGGGCAACTGTACTTGCACAATGGCGTCATCGACCCATTCGGTTCGCTCTCGCGACTGAAGCAACAAGTGATTGGCAAAGTCACACGCGAGGATCACTCGCAGATTATGAACACCATGATCCGCTTCTATGCGGGGGCCGTGGAAGCGGAAAAGAAACAGGCGATGGCGTTCGATCTGTCGGCGTTCGACGAGAGGCTGTTGAAGTTCGGCAAGCTGTTCGCTAGGCGATTCATGGACATCCGGATTTCGATGCCGCTGAACGAAGCGCTCGATTTGAGTTGGCAAACGCTGGGTGAGTGCTTCGAGGCGGACGAGTTGCTGATGAAGGAAGCGTTGGTGGATAAGTATTTCCGTAAGGCAGAGGCTTGATCCATGGCTCTGGCGCTCAACAAAACGGTACTCAAGCAGCAACGCGATCACCTCGCGATGTTTCAACGATTCTTGCCGTCACTGGACTTGAAGCGACAACAGTTAGTTGCCGACTTCCAACATTCCAAAAGCAGACTCCTGGAGACAGAACAAGAGATTGAAGCGTTGCTTGATTCGCAACATGGCCTGTTCTCGTTGCTGGGGGCCAGCGAACAAGATTTGAGTGGTTTAGTGGGCGTTGAGGAACTGGTCGTCAAGGAGGAGAATGTGCTTGGCGTGCGGCTACCCGTGTTGGGCCGGATTCGTTTCCGTGTCAAGGAATACTCGATGTTAGCCAAGCCATTTTGGGTCGATTTCCTCGTGGAATCGTTGCAGGCAATGGCGACATTGCGGCTACGCCGGAATGTTGAGCAGACGCGAGTAACACGACTGAATGATGCCGTGCGCCGGATCACGCAACGGGTTAATCTGTTTGAAAAGGTGTTGATCCCGCAGGCGGAAAAGACATTCAACGTATCAAGATTCACTTAGCGGATACGGAGCGGGCCGCCGTCGTTCGTTCCAAAATTGCCAAGGCGAAACAGATACGCGGCGAAATGAAAGTGAGGACGCTGTAATGGCAATCGTTCCCGTCGCTAAGGTGACTTTGTATGGTGCGGCGGACCAGAAAGAGGCGGTCATTGACGGTCTGCAAGAGATGGGCTGCCTGCACTTGCTTGACTTGAGCCAAAGCCGCGACGAGAAAGCGGAAAGGCAACACTTATCGCCCAATGCTGCTCAAGCACTGAAGTATCTGCAAGCCTGTCCCACGCATCGACGTGCTGTGAAAGATGGTTTGAATTTTCAGTTTGATAACGTGGTCGACCAAGTGCTATCCATTGAACAGCAACAACAGCAATTGCAGGCCGAGCGTGATGAGTTGCAACAATCCATTGCGATGCTCGTTCCGTGGGGCGATTTCCAGCTCCCAACCGAGAGCGAGTTTGGTGGACTGAGCTTTTGGTTTTACGCCGTTCCCCACTATCGATTAAGTTCGCTGGAAGGCTCAACGGCCACATGGCGCGTCGTCGCCCGTGACAATCGCTTCGCCTACGTCATAGTGCTCAGTCTCGACGAACCGGTCGGGATGCCCGTGCCGCGAACACATTTGGACGATCGTCCTTTATCGGAGTTGCAGCGCCGGTTCGAGACGGTAGAGGATCAGTTGGAAGAGACGCATTGGCAGCGCGTTCGACTAACACGCTGGATACACCAACTGTCGCGAACGATGGGACTTGCCGAAGACCGTGCGGCGTGTGAGCGAGCGGCTGGGCAAGTGTTCAATGATCCGTCGCTGTTCGCCATTCAGGGCTGGACGCCTCAATCCATGCTGGAGCAAATTGATTCCTTCGCTCGCCAGCGCGAATTAGGTGTGACCATCGAACAGCCAACCGCCGAAGATTCCCCACCGACTTTGCTGTCGAATCGAGGGTTTGCCGCCGGTGGAGAAGACGCCGTCACGTTCTACACAACACCCGCCTATCGGGCATGGGACCCATCGGGCGTCGTGTTTCTGTCGTTCAGCCTGTTCTTCGCGATGATTATGGCCGATGCCGGCTATGCGATGGTGCTGTCGATACTCCTGCTGTTGTTTTGGCGCCGGCTGGGAAAGTCGGCACATACCTTGAGGCTGCGAAAGCTATTCGTCGCGATCGCGGTCGCGTCCATCGCATACGGCGTCGCGATTGGTAGTTACTTCGGCTTTCCACCGCCAACGGGGTCGCTTGTGGACAAGCTGAATTTCATAGACGCCTCGAACACAACAGGGATGATGCAGATTTCGATTGCGGTGGGAGTTGTGCATCTTTCGATAGCCAATCTGGCCCTGGCTTGGAGTCGTCGCTGGTCGCCGATGATGCTGTCTTCGGTCGGTTGGGTCGCGGCGCTAGTCGGTGGCTTGGCATTAGGACTGGGCAAGAGCAGTACGCAGCCTGAGCAAATGTTGATTCAATACGGAAGCTGGGCGCTCGAGACTGGTCTCGTGGGCATTCTCTTGTTCAGCAGCCCGCGGCCCGTCTTCACGTGGAGTGCGAAAGATCACGCGAAACGATTGATCGACGGTGTCCTTTCACTGGCCAACATCTCTCGTGCATTCGGTGATGTACTGAGCTATTTGCGACTGTTCGCTTTGGGGTTGGCCAGTGCGCAGTTGGCCGCGACGTTCAACGATCTGACCTACGAGGCAAGTTATAGCGTCGGCATCGGCAGTCTTCTGGCCATCGTTGCCGTTGTCCTGGGGCATGGCCTGAACTTCGTGCTGGCGATCATGAGCGGCGTCGTGCATGGGTTGCGATTGAACTGCATCGAGTTCTTCGGCTGGAGTCTGCCGGACGAGGGCTATCCGTTTCAACCGTTTTGCAGAAAGGCGACATAAAGATGGAGAGTGTCATCGTGTTATTAGGTTGGGCGGGTATCTTCCTGCCGACTGCGCTGGGAGCAATCGGAAGCATCATTGGATGCGGTCGAGCGGGACAGGCGGCTACCGGAGCGTTGTTGGATGTTGAAAGCGGTTACGGACGATTGGTCGGAGTGTCGGCGTTACCTTCCTCGCAATCCATTTACGGAATTGTGGTCACGATGCAGTTCAATCGAGCCGTCGCGGTCGATTCGGCGCCGGGACTGTTTTCCCTAGGTTTGTTGGTCGGGCTTGCCTTGTTGTTCAGCGCCATCATGCAGGGTTCCTGTTGTGCGTCCGCGATCAATACGACGAAGTCCAAGCCCGAGGTGTTCGGCCTGGCAATTGCACCCGCGGCAATTGTTGAGGGGTTCGCCGTGTTTGCGTTTATCTTCGCGATAATCGTCGGCGGCGGAA
The DNA here is from genome assembly GCA_024276655.1 of Planctomycetota bacterium. Lineage (GTDB taxonomy): Bacteria > Planctomycetota > Planctomycetia > Pirellulales > Pirellulaceae > SZUA-33. The sequence goes on along the minus strand of JAJRWU010000174.1, from coordinate 29,025 downwards.
TTCCCGGCGGCACGGCAGGCTAAGGATCGGACGCATGAATTCGTTTAACGGCAAACCGCAGGCGAGGATGTTTCGTCAAAACGGAAGAGAAGTCGCCTGCGGCTTGCCGTTAAACTAGGCTCTGTTTCTAAAGTCGTAGCTACGCTCGCCAGAGCGTGGATTTCCGCCGTCTGGCGACGGCAGCTACGTCGAGATTCGGAGTTTAGAAACAAAGCCCAGCTTGACTAAGGGAGACTAACACATGGCCAATGCGAAGGAATCGTCCGGCGTTGAGGAACTGATCGGTCGCCTGCGTCAGCAGGGCGTTGAGGAAGGCAAGGCCGAAGCGGATGAGCTCATGGAGCAAACACGGCTGCGCGCGGAACAACGTCTTGACGATGCGAGACGCGAGGCAGATACCTTGTTGCAGCAGGCGCGCGAGGAAGCCGCCCAGACGAAGCGGGCCGGTGAGGAGGCCGTGCAACTGGCCGTGCGCGACGCGATACTCAGGCTCAAGTCGGAAATGGTGGATCAGTTCGCCGATCGAGTCCGTCGTCTGGTAACACGAGAGCTGGAGGACGGCGATTTTCTGAAACAGTTGATTCTCGAAGTCGGCGGTCGCTCGGCGCCGTCTACCGGCCAGCCCGCCAAACTGCTTCTACCCGAGGATGTTGTAGGCTTGGAGCAACTGCGCCGCGATCCGGAGGAAGTGAAAGAAGGTACGCTCAGCCATTTCGTCGCCACAGTAACGAAAGACATGCTGCGCGAAGGACTCGTAATCGGAACGACGGACGAAAACTTAACGGGCATCCGCATTCAACTGCAAGAGGATGACATCGAGATTGAACTGACCGATCAAGCCATCGGGGAGTTGCTGCTGCGCCATTTGGTCCCGCGATTCCGAGCCATCATGGAAGGAATCATTCAGTGACGACATCCACCAACTACTATTGGCTCGTCGCCAGCCTGCCGCACATGCCTCGGTCGTTTGATGTCGAGCAGGCGCCGATTTTGCGGATTCGTCTTGAGCAGCGTTTGAAGATGCTCGGAGCACAGGATAAGAGCATTGTCGAACAGGTGCAGGGTTTTTTGCTTTGGGACCGGCAACGACCAGAACGCACCGACGAGGAAGTAAAACGTGAATATGACTGGTTGATGAACTCAATCACGAACAAGCTGGTCCGCGACATCATCAATCATCGCATGGACGTTCGCACGATTACTTGTGCGTTGCGCCGGCGGCGACTTGGACTTGGACCACCATCCGCCGTCGGACAGTACGTTGGGCGCATCCGCAAACATTGGCATCACCCCGATTTTCGTTTGGCCCGGGAGCATCCGTGGATTCCTCGCGTGCGTGAAACTCTGGATGCCAACCAACCCCTGGAAGTAGAGCGGCAGCTATTGAGTGCGACATGGGATCGCTGGGTGAAGCTTGCCGACAAGTTCTATTTTTCGTTCGAGACCATCCTGCTGTACTTGGCTCGCTGGGAAATTGTTGATCGCTGGACAAGGCTTGACGAGTCGGCTGGACGACAACGGTTTGACGATCTGCTGTCGCAGACGCTGGCTCTTGATGGAGACGTTGGATGACCATGCAGGTAACAACAACCGAGGCTCAAGTCACCGCCGTCAACGGCAACATCGTGTCGATCGAAGCACCAGACGGAGTCATCGTCAAGAATGAAGTAGCTTACGTTCTGGTGGGCGATAAGCGATTGAAGTCGGAGGTGCTGCGCATCTACGGCAATGAAGCTGATTTGCAGGTGTTCGAAGACACCGAAGGCGTCCGGGTCGGCGACCGTGTGGACTTGACGCATCGCATGCTTTCCGTGTCACTCGGTCCCGGCCTGTTGGGCGCGGTGTATGACGGATTGCAGAACCCACTGGAAACGCTTGCCAATCGCGACGGATTCTTTCTCCAGCGTGGTCACTACGCAGACTCGCTCGACCGTCAACACAAATGGTCATTTGTACCAGGACGCCGCACCGGCGACCGTCTTCGCGCGGGTGACGTCCTGGGCGCCGTTCAGGAACGCGGTATTGGGCACAAGATCATGGTTCCCTTCGATCTCAACGGCCAAGTCGAATTGACGTGGATTCAGGGAGGCAGCTTCACCATTGACGAACCCATTGCCCGCATACGTGATGAACGCGGTGAGCGTCCGCTGACGATGCGACAAGAATGGCCCGTCCGCGTGCCGTTGCCGGCAGACCTGCTCCAGCGACACTTGACGGAAAGAAAATACCCGACCGATCTACTGGTCACAACCATTCGCACGATCGACACGTTCTTTCCGATCGCTCGCGGAGGCGCGGCATGCATCCCCGGCCCGTTTGGCGCCGGAAAAACCGTTCTGCAAACGTTGATCGCTCGCTATTCAGCGGTCGATGTCGTGATCGTGGTCGCTTGCGGTGAGCGGGCTGGTGAAGTCGTTGATACGATCAACGAATTCTCCAAGGCGCAGGACCCACACGGCGGCGGCTCGCTAATGGATCGCACGGTCATCATCTGCAACACATCTTCGATGCCCGTTGCAGCCCGCGAAGCGTCGATCTACACAGGAATCACAGTGGGTGAATACTACCGGCAAATGGGACTCAACGTGCTGCTGTTGGCCGATTCGACTTCGCGCTGGGCGCAAGCCATGCGCGAAACATCGGGTCGGCTGGAGGAAATCCCAGGTGAAGAAGCGTTTCCGGCGTATCTCGATTCAGCCATCAAGGGCGTCTACGAGCGGGCCGGAGTCTTCACATGCCGTGACGGTTCCTTGGGCAGTCTCACCATGATCGGAACCGTCTCGCCCGCCGGAGGCAATTTTGACGAGCCGGTGACGCAAGCAACGCTCGGCACAGTGAAAACCTTTCTAGGGCTATCCTACGACCGCGCTTACAAGAGATTTTATCCCGCCATCGACCCCTTACTTTCATGGTCTCGTTATCGGGACCAGTTGCGGGACTTCCTCGATCGCGAGCTGGATCCCGGCTGGACCGCCAGTATCGAATCGTTGCTCGAATTGCTGCGCCAAGCCGACGCGATCTACCAAATGATGCAGGTCACCGGCGAGGAAGGGATTTCGCTCGACGACTTTGCCGTTTATCAGAAAGCACAGTTTCTCGATACGGTTTACTTGCAGCAGGATGCGTTCGATCCCGTCGATGCGGCGACACCGATGGACCGCCAGCAAGCAATGCTCCGCTTGGTGAGAGACGTGACGGAACGCGAGTTCATGTTCGACGACAAAGACGAAGCCCGCGACTTCTTCATTCGACTAACGAGTGCGTTCCGTAATCTGAATTACTCGGCAGCCGGCTCCACCGACTACGCGAAGTTCTTGTCCAGCATTCGGTCGATGTTGATTGACCGCGAGCACAACGGTCTCGCATGACAGCCGACCCAAAACGAACCGTCCGAATTGTCGCCCTGGGTAGTCCGCATGGTGATGACCAAGTAGCCTGGGTTATCGCGAGGCGATTATCGCAAGACCCAACGCTTCGGCCTCTGGTGCGCACCGTTGCAACCCCGTGGGATCTGGTCGAGTGCCTTACGCCGAATTCCTCCGTCGTTGTAATCGATGCTTGCGTTGGATGTGCTCCCTTGGGCAGGGTCATGCGAATCAATGAAAATGAGTTGGCGACTTCTTCGATCGGCGGCCAGTCGACGCACGGCGGCAGTCTGATCGAGTCGCTCGCATTGGCGAAGAAACTTCGACGAACCGCCAGAGATCTCGTCGTCTTTGCCGTGGCTGTGGAAGCATGCGGTCCTGGCGCCGAGTTGAGCGAATCCGCACGCGGCGCCGTTGACGAAGCGATAGACAGGATTCACGACCTGCTGTCAGAATGGTTGCCGGCGGAGTAGACTATCGGAACGATGCATGAGTATTCACTGGCCAAGGCATTGCTTCGCCAAGTCGACGTGATCGTTCGCCGCGAGCGTGCGGCCGAAGTGCGCCGTGTGTCTGTGACAATCGGCGAGTTTTCGGGTGTTGATCCTGATTTGCTTCAGATGGCCTTTGAGGATATTTCCAAGCAATCACCTCACGCCGGCGTCAGGCTTTCGATTGAGCAAGTAGCACTGGAGGCTCGCTGCGAGGACTGTTACCATGAGTTTCAAGTTGCGAGATTCCGTTTCGTTTGCCCGAATTGTGAAGGCGGAAGCGTGAACGTCATTCGGGGAGAAGAAATGGTGTTGGAGCAAGTTGTTCTGGAGACGAAATGAATGAACCGAGTACGACGGACCTATTGACGGGAATTCGATTCCTGCAAGGTTTGCCTGGAGATCTGATCAGCGAACTTGCCGGCATTGGGGAAGTTGTTACGTTCCCGGCTGGATCTGTGATCTTTCAACAAGGCGAAGAAGCAGCAACGCTCTACTTGTTGATCGACGGGAATGTATCTCTTGAAATCTGTGCTCCCGGCGTGGGCTGTAAACGTGTCCTTACGGTTGCCAGCGGCGAGTTGCTTGGTTGGTCGCCGGTGCTGGAGCATGGCCGGATGACGGCCACCGCCAGAACCCTCACAGAGGTGCGGGCGGTTGCCTTCAGCGGAAACCAAGTGCTCGCAATGTGCGAGAAAGAGCCGCGATTTGGCCACCAGTTCATGAAGTGTGCGGCGCTTGCACTGGCGAAGCGACTGAGCGCGACGCGGCTACAATTGCTGGACGTGTTCGGAACGCAGATGCCGAACGCGACTGGTCAAACAACTCGCAGTGAATAACCTACCCGTAGCTACGCTCGCCAGAGCGTGGACGTTCCACCGTCTGGCGACGGTGGCTACGCTCGCCAGAGCGTGGATGTTCCACCGTCTGGCGACGGTGGCTACGAAGTCGAGACGGGAACGCATGAGCGCAAGGATGATGATTCAGACATGAATGTGGATACTCTCCCAGTTGGTTCCATCGCTTCCTTCGAGAAACCTCACTTGCAAGGGTTGATCGATGCGTTAAAGGAAGACGGCTATCGAGTCATCGGACCGCAGGTTGCTGACGGCGCAGTCGTCTACGACGAACTGGAGTCGCTTGAGCAACTTCCTCTTGGTGTGATCGATGAGCAAGATGGTGGAGTGTATCGGCTCGCGCGGCGCCAGGACGCGGGTTACTTCGACCATGTCGTCGGGCCGCATTCTCTAAAGCGATACCTATTCCCGCCCCAGGAAACGCTTCAGCAGCTTCAGTTGAAAGATGGCGGCTGGCGCGTCGAGCCGCAGCAGTTCGATGAACCGCCGCTCGCTGTGATTGGCCCTCGCAGTTGTGATCTACATGCCATGGCGATTCAGGATCGAGTGTTTCTGGAAGGTCCGTACGTCGATCCCGGATACCGCGCCCGGCGTGAAGGGTTGTTCGTTGTGAGTGTACAATGTCGGCGAGCCGCCGCGACCTGCTTCTGCCACTCGATGAAAACAGGACCACGGGCTGACCATGGTTTCGATCTTGCCTTGTCGGAGCTTGACGACTGCTTCGCGATTGAAGTCGGTTCAGAGCGAGGAGGCCGCATACTAGCGGCCGTCGATGGATGGAAACCTGGAGCGCCGACGATCGTCGATCGGGCGAACGATCAGTCTAGTCAGCTCGAACGGTCGATGGAACAACGCAGTACGACCGAGGCTGCACCGGGTGCTCCAAAGCTCCGTCAACTCGACACGCAAGACCTCCGTGACTTGCTGCTCAATAATCTGGATCATCCCAGATGGGAACAAGTTGCAGACCGATGTCTGGCTTGCGCCAACTGCACGATGGTTTGCCCAACGTGCTTTTGCAGCAGCGTTAGCGAGGTCTCGGACCTCACCAACGAACATGTGCGGCGCGAACGCACGTGGACATCGTGTTTTACGGCCGAGCATTCGTTCCTCACATCGGGAGTCGTCCGTAATTCAACGGCCGCTCGCTATCGGCAATGGTTGACGCATAAGCTCTCTACCTGGATCGATCAGTTCGACTCATCGGGGTGTGTCGGATGCGGCAGATGTATAACGTGGTGTCCCGTCGGAATCGATTTGACGGAAGAGGTCGCTGCAATTCGAGAGACAACCAAGTGAAGCCTAATATCCAAGTCGCTGCAACCGTTGACGCCGCCAATCCTTGGGCAACGCACGCCGTGCGAATCCGCGCCATCGAGCAGGAGGTTTCCGATGTCGCTTCCTATGAACTGGAGTTTGAAGACTCAGCGGTGGCCGAGCGTTTCCACTTTGTCCCCGGCCAGTTCAACATGCTGTATCTTCCTGGGATAGGCGAGTCCGCCATTTCGATTAGTTCAGATCCAGACGTTCCCCAACGACTGCTGCACACGGTCCGGGCGGTCGGCAGTGTCACCAGAGCACTGGCGCGCAAGCAGATCGGCGACCAACTTCTGCTTCGTGGACCATTCGGCTCGGCATGGCCGGTGGATTTGTTTCGAGGGCAAGATATCGTGATTGCCGCCGGAGGACTGGGCCTAGCTCCGGTGCGGCCTGTCATTCACTACATCATGAATCGACGAGGTGAGTTCGGCAAAGTCTGGTTGCTTTACGGTGCTCGTTCGCCCGACGACCTATTGTATACATCGCAATACGATTGTTGGCGCGAAACGGATATCGAAACGCACATCACGGTCGATCTTGGCGACAACCAGTGGAAGGGAAACATCGGCGTTGTTCCCTCGCTGTTCGAGCGGTTGCAGTTGGATGCGTCGCTCACGCGCGTCCTCACCTGTGGTCCGGAAATCATGATGCGATTCGTCATCGCCGAGTGTTTGGCGCAGAAGATCGACCCGAAACATATCTTCGTGTCGATGGAGCGAAATATGAACTGTGCTTTAGGCTTCTGTGGTCACTGTCAACTTGGGCCCGCCTTCGTTTGCAAGGATGGGCCGGTATTTACCTACGAGCAGATGGAGCCGTACTTAAATGTCGAAGATTTCTGAGCAACACGCGACGGGTTCCACCAGCAAGCCGACGCTCGCTGTCTTCAAGTTCGCGTCTTGCTATGGCTGTCAGCTCTCGTTGCTGGATGCCGAAGATGAGTTATTGGCGATCGCACATCAGATTGAGATCGCTTACTTCCTCGAAGCACGGACGCGGGCGCTCGAAGGTCCCTACGACATCGGGTTGGTCGAAGGTTCAATCACGACCGAACATGATGCGGAACGGATACGAGAGATTCGGCGTCAGTGTCGGTTCCTGGTCACGATCGGCGCTTGCGCAACCGCCGGAGGCATTCAGGCGTTGAGGAACTGGTCGGACGTCGGCGAGTTCATTCAGCAGGTTTACGCCACGCCAGGTTACATCAGCACGCTTGCCACGAGCACTGCGATCACCGATCATGTGCCGGTCGATTTCGAGTTGCGCGGCTGCCCGATTAACACGGCTCAACTTGTCGAATTGATCACGTCACTCCTCATCGGACGCACGCCTCGCGTGCCTAACTACAGCGTCTGTATTGAGTGCAAACTTCGCGGAACGGTCTGTGTCGCGGTGGCCCAGGGCATTTCGTGCCTGGGCCCGGTCACGCAAGCCGGTTGCGGCGCCATCTGTCCCTCGTTCAATCGCGAATGTTTTGGCTGTTACGGCCCTCAGGAGTTGGCGAATGTGACAAGCTTGTGCGAGCGCTACGAAGAGCGAGGCGAACCGCGGGACCATCTGGTCCGGCTGGTCCGTAACTTCAATGGTTATGCGCCGGCATTTCGTGCCGCCGGCGACGCCTTGGAGGAAGAGTCGCATGGGTGAGAAACGTCAGTTTGAAGTGAAGGCGCTCACTCGCGTCGAAGGCGAAGGCCGCTTGTACGTTCGCGTCAATGGCATGACGGTTGAGCATGTCGAGTTGAACATCTATGAGCCGCCACGATTCTTCGAGAGTTTCTTGCGTGGTCGCGAGGTTCGAGAAGCACCCGACATCACGGCTCGAATCTGCGGCATTTGTCCTGTCGCCTACCAGATGAGCGCATGTCATGCGTTGGAGAAGGCGTTGCGTATCACCGTGACGCCGGAGATTCGGCTTTTGCGACGGATCCTCTACTGCGGCGAATGGATCGAGAGTCATGCCTTGCACATGCACTTGTTGCACGCCCCCGATTTCCTGGGTTATGAAAGCGGCATCACGATGGCCGCCGATCATCGAGAGGTCGTCGAACGCGGCTTGCGAATGAAGAAAATAGGCAACAATCTCCTGGCGGTTCTCGGTGGCCGAGCGATCCATCCAATCAACGTGACCGTCGGCGGATTCTATCGCGCACCACGGCGCGGCGAACTAAAGGCGCTCTTGCCCGAATTGGAATGGGGACTGGCGGCAGCCGTGGAAACGGTGCGACTGGTCGCTGGTTTCGATTTCCCCGCCTTCGAGCAACCCTACGAGTGCGTGTCGCTTCGTCACGAGAATGAGTATCCGATGAACGAAGGACGAGTGGTCTCGTCGAGTGGTCTCGATATCGCAGTCGATGAGTACGAGAGCAACTTCGAGGAACGACACATTTCACACAGCACTGCGTTGCATAGCGTGATGCTCCCGGAGTCCAAACCCTACCTTGTTGGGCCTCTATCGCGAGTGAACCTTTGTCTCGAACAGTTGCCGCCAACCGCGCGACGCGAGGCCGAGACGTGCGGCGTCGCCTGGCCGTCACGGAACAACTTCCATAGCATCGTGGCGAGAGGCATTGAGGTCGTCGCTGCTTTTGAAGAGGCGGTCCGGATTGTCGGGCAGTATCATGCCGAACCCGTGGTTAGCCGCGTCGAGTATACTCCGCGACCGGGCGAAGGTTGCCACGCGACCGAAGCGCCACGCGGTTTGATCTATCATCGGTATCGGATTGGTGACGACGGGCTGATCGCCGATGCTACAATTATTCCGCCAACGTCACAGAATCAAGGACAGATTGAAGACGACCTGCGTCAATTCGTACCGACCGTGCTGCAGTACGATGATGCCGAGGCGACGCGACGGTGCGAGCAAATGATTCGCAACTACGATCCGTGCATCAGTTGCTCGACGCACTTCTTGAAATTGACGATCGATCGGAAAGGTGAATGAGCAGTCCCATGTCGAGTCAAACTATCAACGTTCGCGAGGATCTTCGCGCCGAGCGCCGGCAACTAGCCGATGCGTTCCGGCAACGGATGAAAGATGCCGGGACATTCGTGGTCCGATTACTTTCGTCTCCTGGAGCTGGCAAGACGACGCTCTTGCAGAAGACCGCCGAAATACTGACGCGTTCCTACTCCGTCGGGATCCTCGTGGGGGACGTTGAAACCGAGCGAGACGCGGAGCGGCTAGCGCCCTATGCACCGAGCGTCCAGATCACGACCGGAGGCGCTTGCCATTTGGAACTGCCGCTCATTGAACGAGCCTTGCCGAAACTGGGCAACGCGACGCCGGACTTTCTGTTCATTGAGGATATCGGAAATTTGATCTGCCCTGCATCGCACGAACTGGGTGAACACTTGCGAGTGATCGTGCTAAGTACGACGGAAGGGGATGACAAGCCGGGGAAATATCCAAAGGCGTTTCGCACGAGTCAAATCGTTGTGCTCAGCAAGACCGATTTGCTCCCGCATGTCCCCTTCTCGCTTGACAAGGCCCAGGAGGACGCGAGGCTCGTTCAACCTGGTCTTGAGTTTTTCTCACTCAGCGCGCTGCGTGATGAGGGCGTCGATGCGTGGTGTGAGTTTCTGAAACAACGGCGCGCATCGGCCGTAGAATAGCTGTCGTAGCTACGCTCGCCAGAGCGTGGACCGTATGGCGAACCACCAGAAATAGAACGTTTAAACTCGAGGGCCACCGTCTGGCGACGGTAGCTACGGGACCACGAAGCGAGAGACACACGCATGATAAAGAAAGGACACCTCCCTCGATTGGAACCCGAATTCTATCGCGGACAAGCTTACGTTCACTGGACCTTCACGATTGAAGACTGTCGTACCGGTTGGTTAATTCCAGCTTTCAACTACAAGTTCCGCGAACTGCTCACACATGCCGCATTTCGATACGCATTCGCTTGTCCCATCTTCTGCCTCATGCCGGATCACATCCATAGGTTGTGGATCGGAATCGATGACCAAACAGACCAACTGAAGGCGAGTAAGTATTTTCGCAAACAATTGGGTGAACCACTGAATAGACTCGGTTATGAATTCCAGCACCAGCCACACGATCACGTGTTACGCAACGACGAACGATTAGAAACGGCGGTCGAAAATCTCGTGGAATACATCGCTCGCAATCCGGAACGGAAACAACTTGTGCCAGTTGACGCGTTTCGAGAATACAAGTTCACGGGTTGCCTGATTCCGGGTCACCCGGACTTGTCATTGTGGGGTGACGACTTTTGGAGCCGATTCTGGCGAACGCATTCGTTCTTGAGGAGAAATGGTTTATTTCGTCCAGCCAATGAAAAGTTGAATCCGTACTCGCCAGAGCGTGGCTCTGTTGCGGGCAGCGGAATCGCATCGCAGTTCCATCCACCATCCACCGTCCACCGTCCACCGTCTGGCGACGGTAGCTACGGAGGTGAATATGAGCGTTGCACCGGAGTTGTGAGTGATGCGTTTTCTGAATCCGACCAGCACTGAGAATCCTGCTTCGCCCGTTGCCGCTCGCATCTCCCTGTCTGGATGTGTGCAAGGTTTGGGGGTGCGCCCAGCAGTCGTACGTTTGGCGACGTCGCTCGATCTGAGCGGCTCCGTGAGAAACACCTTGGCTGGTCTGGAGATCGAAGTCGCGGGAGCGCCGCACCAAATAACCACCTTTCAAAAGCGTCTCCCGACTTCATTGCCGGATGGAGCGGCCGCCCGGCAAATCGAAGTTGTCGCTATCGCTCCCTCGCATCAATCGGGCTTTGTGATCGAGCGTGACGATGCGACCGGTCCGCTGGTAACTCAAGTTCCTCGTGATGTTGCCGTATGTAATGACTGTTTGGCGGAGGTTCACGACCCAGGCGATCGCAGACACCTGTACGCGCTGACCACATGCTCGACGTGCGGTCCGAGATTCTCGCTGATTGAACGCATGCCGTTCGAGCGGTCCGATACGACGATGGGACCTTTCACGTTGTGCGTCGACTGCCAGGCGGATGATACGTCGTCGACCGATCGGCGGTTTCACGCACAAACAGTTGCTTGCAAGGAATGCGGCCCGCAGGTGTGGCTCGCTGATGTCGCGGGACAGCGGTTGGAAACGGGTCTTGCCGCCGTGCAGTCCGCTGCTCGCTGGTTGCTTGCTGGCAAGATTGTTGCTCTCCGCGGAGTCGGCGGGTACCAATTGCTATGCGACGCGACAAGCCCGCGGGCGGTCGACCGCTTGCGAGAACGCAAAGCACGGCCGGCCAAGCCGTTCGCCGTCCTGGTCGCCTCGCTTGAAGCAGCCCGGCATCACGCGGTCATCAACGCTCGGGAAGCTGCAGCATTGACAGATCGCTCGAATCCAATTGTGCTCCTACAGACTCTGTCCCTAAACTCCGAAACTCGAAGTAGCCGCCGTCGCCAGGCGGCGGAAATCCACGCTCTGGCGAGCGTAGCTACGAGTTCAGGGACAGAGCCTAGATCCAGCGACATTGCGGCCTCGGTTCATCCTCATCTGAACAAGCTTGGACTAATGCTACCATCGACGCCTCTACATGCGATGCTGTGCGAGGAAATGGGGAAACCAATCGTATGTACGAGCGCAAACCGAGAAGGCGAACCTCTTGAGTATGACGTACGAGCTGCACACGCCAACTTGACTGGAATTGCCGATCTGTGGCTGCACCACGATCGGCCCATCGCGCGGCCCATTGATGACAGCGTTGTCCAAGTCGTCGCGGGACGTTGCATGACGTTGCGATTAGGACGTGGCATGGCGCCGCTGCCGCTTGCTCTTCCGGCGGCAAAGCCGCGTGTCGCGTTCGGTGGACACATGAAATCCGCCATCGCCTGGCACAACGGTTCGCAGGCGGTTCTCGGTCCGCACATCGGCGACCTTGACACCGTGGCGACGCGAGAGCGATTTGCGGCGCACGTTGCAGATATGCAGTCGCTCTATCGCTTCAAACCAGAGTCCGGCGTTCATGACCTGCATCCCGATTATTTCACAACGCGATATGGAAACGATTGTGGCGCCATGAACTCAGGTCTGCAACATCACTTCGCCCACGTTGCGGCCGGCATGTTGGAGCACGATTTGCTGAACCGCGAGGTACTCGGAGTCAGCTGGGATGGGACGGGTCTGGGAGACGATGGTACGATGTGGGGCGGGGAATTCTTGGTTGTTGAGGGTGCAACACAGTTCCAGCGAGTCGCACACCTGAGAGCATTTTCGTGTCTTGGCGGCGAAGCGGCGATTCGCCAGCCCTGGCGCCTTGCTGTCTCGCTACTCTCCCAATCGTTCTCCAATAAGCAGTGGCTCCAAGACGCCGTCTCGGTTTGGGAGGACCAGCCAGTCGCGTCACTGCTCCAAATGCAGTCCGCCCGAATCAACTCGATCTCATCGACCAGTGTCGGGCGTTTGTTTGACGGCGTCGCTGCGATTATCTTCGGATTGGATCTGATTTCGTACGAAGGACAAGCTGCCATGATGCTGGAATCTGTGGCCTCCTCGAAAGAACCAGCAAGCTACCCTCTTCCATTCAACGAGGGGCGGCTGGATTGGCGAGCGATGATTCGCAAGATCTGGCAGGAGCGGCTCGCTGGCGTAAGTCCGGCCGTGATAAGTACTCGCTTTCACAGAGCGTTGGCAAGCGGAATCGTGGCCGTCGCCGCTCAGTATCCCGAGTTGCCGATTGTTCTGGCTGGAGGTGTATTCCAAAATAAGCTGCTGGTGGAGTTAGTCGTGGAGATGTTGGACGATCGGGATCGACTCAAGGCGCCCGGCCGGATTCCGCCCAACGACGGTGGACTGGCTGCTGGTCAACTGGCGATCGCCGTGATGCGCGAACGAACTCGCTACCATGAAGTTCAGTAAAGAAGGATAACTCAATGTGTCTCGCGGTGCCTGGGAAAGTGATCGAGTGGCTCGAACGTGAATCTCCGTTTGCGGAGGGAATCGTTGAGTTCGCTGGTGTTCGCCGACGTACGAATCTGGCCTGTGTTCCGGACGTTGCTGTCGGCGACTTCGTGCTCGTGCATGCAGGAGTGGCGATCAATCGACTCGAAACGGATGAGGCGGAACACATTCTGCAAACTCTTGAAGAGATCGATTTCAACTCACCGAGCGACGACGCTGAAACCGCGTTCGGCGGAGAAGGGAAACGAGCATGAAATATGTCGACGAATACCGAGACCCGCAATTGTGTCGGCGACTCGTTGCTGAGATCCGAGACACAGCCTCGCGATGTCACACAATCATGGAAGTTTGCGGCGGTCAGACACATGGACTGCTGCGGCACGGAATCGACCGGGAATTGCAGGGAGTTGTCGAGTTGATCCACGGTCCTGGATGTCCTGTCTGCGTGACACCGGCCGAAGATATCGACTTCGCGATTTCACTTTGTCAGAGAACAGGCGTTACGGTCGTTACGTTTGGCGATATGTTGCGAGTTCCAGGAACGAGCCTCAGCTTCCGTGAAGCGCAATCGCTAGGCGGCGATGTACGTCTGGTCTACTCGCCGCTCGATGCGGTTCAACTCGCGGTGAGTGAACCGGATAGGGAGTTCGTGTTTTTTGCAGTCGGGTTCGAGACGACGACGCCTGCGACGGCGCTCGCCATTCAGCAGGCGGCAAGGCTTGGACTAAAGAACTTCTCGGTGCTTGTCGCCCACGTCCGAGTACAGCCAGCCATGGAAGCGATCATGGAGTCGGATGCTTGCCGGGTCGAGGGGGTTTTGGCGGCCGGCCACGTTTGCGCCGTCAGCGGCTTTGCATCGTACGAGCAGTTTACGCGACGCTATCATGTTCCGGTCGTCGTGACCGGGTTTGAACCCGTTGATTTGTTGAACGGCATCTTACGTTGCCTACGCCAACTCGAGGCCGGAGTTGCCGAGGTCGAGAACGGATACGAGCGCAGCGTTCAAATCGGAGGCAATTCGCAGGCGCTGCAAATCGTTGACGACACGTACGAGATTTGTGACAAGCCTTGGCGCGGGCTCGGTACGATTCCCAACGGCGGTCTGCGTTTGCGCGAGTGTTGGCGGCAGTTCGACGCTTCACGAAGGTACTCCCGTGCATCCTTACCGATCGTCGAACCGGTGCGATGTCGAAGCGGCGACGTCCTCACCGGTCAGATCAAACCGACCGACTGTGAGTACTTCGGCCAGGAGTGTACGGAGGAGACACCACTCGGCGCCCCGATGGTCTCTTCGGAAGGCGCCTGCGCCGCTTATGCTCGCCACGTTCGGCCGTATATTTGACAGAAAAGGGAATCGATGTTGAGCGACGAAGCATCCGCGAACTGTCCGCTTCCCGATTTCGGGGACGATGAACGAATCTCGCTCGCGCACGGCGAGGGGGGACGGCTCAGCCGACGCCTGCTTCGAGGGATGCTGAAACCAGTTCAGAACGAGTTCCTCATCGGCCTGCCAGACGGCGCGACACTGCCGGTTTCTTCCGGGAAGCTTGTTTTTTCCACCGACAGCTATGTCATCACGCCACGCTCATTTCCCGGCGGCGATATCGGTTCTCTGGCAGTCTTCGGAACCGCAAACGACTTAGCCGTATCGGGCGCCCGCCCTCGCTGGCTAAGTCTTGGGCTGATCATCGAAGAAGGATTCTCAACGCATGAACTGGGCCAGATGATCGCGAGCATCGCTCGTGCGGTTCGTGTTGCTGGCATGCAGGTCGTGACCGGCGATACGAAGGTCGTACCTCGCGGTGCAGCCGATGGACTTTTTATCAACTCGGCCGGCATCGGCGAACTCGTTCTTCCGCTGCCGGGGCCTGACACCCTTAGCCAAGGTGATCGGCTGTTGGTGACTGGCAAGATCGGGCAGCATGGGCTTGCGGTGCTGGCGGCCAGGGAATCGCTAGGGTTCGATCCTGCTCCAGAAAGCGATATGACTGCTCTCTGGCCCGCGGTTGAGGCGCTTCACGCTGCGGGGATTCGCGTGAAGGCCATGCGAGACGCGACTCGCGGCGGTGTTGCCGGGATCCTCCACGAGTGGGCGGACGCCTGTGATAAAACGATGCTGCTCGAATCTGGATCGATTCCCGTCAGCAAGACCGTTCGCGGAGCCTGCGAATTGCTTGGGTTGGACCCGCTGCATGTCGCCTGTGAGGGAACGATGGTCGTCGCTGTTCCGAGTGAAGAAGTTTCTGACGCACTTCGAGTGCTGCGCACCGTCGAAGTTAGCAACGAGGCCGTTGAAATCGGCAGCGTGAGTGAGAAGCGGATGGCGCCGGTTGCAGTTCGTCGATCACTTGGCCAACTTGTACCACTTGACGAACCATCGGGGGCGCCGCTGCCACGAATCTGTTGAACACGGTATACGGGGGCGCCGGCGCGCGGTTTGCGTTCAGTTGTCGTCAGGAGCACAAAGATGTTTGAGATTGTTGATACACGCTGGTTGGCGGAGAATGTCAAACGCTTCGAGCTTCGCGCGCCGCGAGTTGCTGCGAAACAGCAGCCGGGACAATTTGTGATCGTACGTGTTCACGACCATGGCGAGCGTATTCCACTGACAATCGCCGCGAGTGACCCGAACGCGGGAACCATCACGCTCGTCGTCCAAGGAATCGGCAAGACGACTCGATTGATAAATTCGCTCGAAGCCGGGCATTTCCTGCTTGATGTGGTCGGTCCGCTGGGGAATCCTTCGGAAATTCGCGAGTATGGGACCGTCGTCATCATTGGCGGAGGCGTTGGGACGGCCATTGCCTGGCCGACAGCAAGGGCCTTGAAAAAGGCGGGGAACCGCGTGCTTACGATTCTCGGCGCCCGCAACAAGCGGTTGGTCATCCTGGAAACCGAACTGCGGGCAGTCAGCGATGAATTGTTTGTCACAACCGATGACGGCAGTTACGGTCAGCGAGGGCTCGTGACGGATAAACTGCAAGAGTTGATCCGGGAAGAGGAGCGAGTCGATCTCGTTTTGGCGATCGGGCCGATTCCCATGATGCGTGGCGTGGCCGAGGTGACTCGCCCGCACGGAATTCCCACGACTGTGAGTTTGAATTCCATCATGGTGGATGGCACCGGCATGTGCGGCGGTTGTCGAGTGCTAGTCGGCGGCGAGGCGAAGTTCGCTTGTGTCGATGGGCCGGAGTTCGACGCTCACCAAGTGGACTACGATGTACTGGCTCAGCGAAACGCCATGTATCGTGCCGCGGAACGTGACGCATTGGAACGGTTCCAACAAGATCCGCAGCAAGATAAAGAACGTGTCGAAGATCAATGTCGTCTGATCAAACAGCACCCGGAACTAGAGACCAATGACCAATGACTAATCCACTCTCTCCCAAAGAACGCGTGAACCTGCCTCGGCAGGAGATGCCCGCCCAGCAGCCGGAAGTCCGCCGGCATGATTTCGATGAGGTGAATCTCGGCTTGACCGTCATCCAGGCTCACTCGGAAGCGGCGCGTTGCCTGGAGTGCAACCATCCGAAGTGTGTCGAAGGGTGCCCCGTGGGTGTCCAGGTGAAGGAGTTTGTGGAGTTGATTTACGAGGGGGACTATCTCGGGGCCGCGGCGAAGATCCGCGAAGACAATGTGTTACCAGCGGTGACCGGACGCGTTTGTCCACAGGAAAACCAATGCGAAGGCAAGTGCATCCTGGGCAAGCGATTTGCGCCGTTGGGAATCGGCTACTTGGAACGATTCGTCGCTGATTACGAACGCTCGCAAGGGAAGGTCGGTCTGCCACCGAAACAACCCGCGACCGGCAAACGAGTGGCGATCATCGGCAGCGGGCCAGCGGGGCTGAGTGCCGCGGGCGACCTGCTGCTGAAAGGTCACGACGTGACCGTGTTCGAAGCGCTGCATGAACCGGGCGGCGTGCTGATTTACGGAATACCAGAGTTTCGGCTCCCCAAGGCAATCGTGCGACAGGAGATCAACAACCTGCGGGCAATGGGCGTGACGTTTGAAACGAACGTGGTGATCGGCAAGACGATCACGATCGACGAGTTGCTGGGGGAAGAGGGATTCCATGCGGTGTTCATCGCTACGGGTGCGGGCTTGCCGAAGTTTCTGGGCATACCCGGCGAGCATCTGGCGGGTGTCTACTCGGCCAACGAGTTCCTGACTCGCGTGAATCTGATGGGCGCCAACAAGTTCCCCGACTACGACGAGCCAGTCTACGATTGTCGTGACCGCGCCGTCGCGGTGGTCGGCGCCGGAAACACCGCGATGGACGCCGTTCGTACAGCCTTACGATTGGAAGCCCGGCGCGCAATACTGCTGTATCGGCGAACGGAGGCCGAGATGCCGGCTCGCGAGGAGGAGATCCAGCACGCTCGGGAAGAAGGTGTCGAGTTCGTCACGCTGACAGCGCCCCTTGAATTCCTGGGAGACGAATCGGGCCGTCTCCGCGCGGCCCGTTGCCAAAAGATGCAGCTTGGAGAGCCGGACGCATCGGGCCGACGTTCGCCGATTCCTATCAAGGGATCGGAGTACGAATTGCCACTCGACGTGGCGATTATCGCGTTGGGTACGGGCGCCAACCCGTTGGTTCAGTCCACAACGCCAGATCTGGCAACCGATGGCCGCGGCTATATCCTGGCGGATAAAGAAACACTTTGCACATCGAAACGAGGAGTGTTCGCCGGTGGCGACATTGTGACAGGCGGCGCCACCGTCATCCTCGCCATGGGCGCCGGCCGCCAGGCTGCCAAGGCGATCCACGAGTATCTTGCATCGCCGTCCTAACGGCAGCTTTCAATATTCGTCAAGTGCGTCCTCCGCAGGTGATGCTGTTTCTTGAGCCACTCGAAACGGCGGCCCTCATCCTGGCGTGCTTCCCAAAAGTTGGTCCATGTGTTATGAGAGTCTAACCGCCCGAAGGGGCAGCAGGACTTTCGATGAAGAGCAAGAGGCACAGGCCGGAACAGATTATCAAAAAGCTGCGGGAAGCAGACGTGATCCTGGCGGCAGACTGATCGGGCAAACCGGAGCCGTGATAGTCATGCGTGTAACAAACCGAGTGCTGTTTACGAAACGCGAACGAGTGACAAAAAAACATTTTAACCACAGAGCACACCGAGACCACAGAGAAGAAGGGGGAGGAGAGTCCAGCGTCTCATGAACGGACGACAGCGACCGCCGCATCAAACTCTGTGTTCTCGGTGTGCTCTGTGGTAAAAATGTTTTTGGTTGCGGCCAACAGCCTCGCTATGTTTCCATCGCCGCCACATGCGGGATACAAAATCTGTTTCTATGTGACATGGAATTTCAGACGTATTGTCAATGCCGATTTGATCCGACGCGTCTGCCGTTTTTTTTGTTAGAAGCCCGGCTTTTTCAAAAAGCCGGGCTTCTAAGCCGTATAACGCCGTTATTTTGGATACCTGGAGGCGAACCGTCTTGTGAACGCTTCCAGCATGTGGCAATGTCCGAACTGCGGCGAACAACATCAGGAGATGTTCGACGTCTGTTGGAAATGCGGGTCCGATTCGACGGGCAATCGCGATGTCGATTTTTGCATCTCGGAACCGGTGCGTGAGCAGAATCAAAGGCCCGAATCGCCCGCCGACGCACAACTTCCCGCGTTCCAACTCCCCACCATCACGTACTTCAGCATTCCGCCCTACCTCGCGCTGCAACTCATCACGACGTTTAACAATTTTGAACATGTTTTGGCCCCTGGGCCGCCAAGATTTTCGCTGTCGCCGGTGGAAAGCGTGCTGTATGGCGTCGGGTTCGTTTTGATTGGCGTCCCCATGTTTTTCACGATGGTTCGCGTCATCGCCATTTGTATTGTTCGACGACCGAATTCGTCGGAAATTACAGCCTACTTCTTGCAGTTACTTTTCATGTTCCGGCTACCGGAATCTCTCCGACGCTCGCAGCGCTGGTTTGTTCCCGTTTATTACGGTTCGTTCGCGGCTGTCTTGCTGGCGCCTTTTGCCTTCGCCGCATGGTTTGGGATACGATTAATTTGGCAGTAACGTCGTTCAGTTTCCACTTGAAATCAGCCTCCTTTCGAAACGCAGCTCCCGCCACATTTCTAATAACACTGCCGCCCGCCACTCCCGACAACGCGCGTCGTCGATGAGAATCAAACTGCAATCACCCACTAAAACCAGTGAAGAAACGAAAGTGAGCATTGGCAGCCAATCGGGACAGGTGCTAACACCGGGAGAGCCAACAGTGAGGTGCAAAAGCGAGGTGTAAACGCCGCCGTCCTTCCGGGGGCAAAAGCAAAAGGCGCCCGCTGTGTTTCCGACATGCCTCCACTTACCTCACATTGCGCATTTTACCCAGGCTGTATTCCTGTCAAAATCGCCTTTGTTTCCGGAATTTTCTTGAAGAACGATCTTTAACTCCATAGACTGCATGTCGATTCGCCAGTGACCGCCGCTCCACGTGGTTAGAAAGGACTGCCATGGCAAAAACCGAACAAGACCCGACCCCCAACCCCCCGACTCCGCCCCAAGACGCCAATAATACGAATACTCAAGACACCGATGATACGTACACTCAAGAAGATTTCGAGCGATTCCTACGCGTCATCTTATCGACGCCGGAAATAGAAAAAGTCGCGGTGGGGATCAAGGAAACTCACCCAGATAAACGGGGCGTCCTGACGACAAATGGGCGAACCCATTTTGGCGAGTTGTTAAAAGACCTACTTCAGCCCGCACTGAAAGAGCTGACCGATACCTCGAAATCGACTTCCATCAAAGTCGATTCGCTCATCAGCCATGCTCAAAGAACTGCTGGCGCCAAACTTGACGCCGCATCGCAGACCGAGGGCCCGCTCAAGGAAAGATTCGAGGGGGTGTTCCCGGATGAAAAGAGAGCCATTTCCCAACGGTTATCGAAAACACATTTGTCCAACGAGACGCGTTGCTTTCTCCAAGCGAGTACGACCATACTGCATCTCGCCGAAGAACTTCGCAACAACGCTCTGGGAATCAATAGCCTCTTTTACACCAATAGCACCATTTTTCCGTATCTCATGTTGGGACGCGAACCCAACTACAAAATCTATACGTTAAATGGCAAACACCATGATCAGTTGTGTTGTGGGTGGCTGTACGGCTCCGACGACGCCGAGGCCGAGGCCTACTTAATCAAGCTATTTAACCGGGCGACCGATCGACTTACATTGGCGGTAATTACGCCGCAATACATGACGCCTGACGGCAAATTAATGTTTGCCCGACCAGAGACGAAAAACCTTGTGCAAACGCTTTGCGACCAATCTAATCATCTTGTAATTCTCAGCCCTGGCCAAAGGTTGCTTTGTGGGGAAGAAAAAGCTCCCAGTGATAATGTCCTCTGGCATTCAGCAGAAATCCGAGATGCCGATGCACGAAACAATGGAGACACCCAACAAACCGTCGACTTAATTGTCTCCGGCCCTGCAACGGAACTCGAGAACGGAATTTCCGACATGACCAACTTGGTCAGTCAACGGAAAGGCACGCTCCATTACCAGGAACAGGCTCCGGGTCGCTCCGAAAAACAGCCTATAGCCGCGAATGATTGGCGGAAATTTTTCTAGCTCAAGGAATGGAGCCAATCCTCACGATGCAGGTTTCCCGCGTCGAGGTTTTCGTGGTGGAAGTTCCGCAAGTTCCGCCCATTGCGCCGTATCGGTCGCACTTGCGCAGCAGCGCCAGTACGTGCAGCGCCATTGTGCGCGTCGACACGAATGAAGGACTGACCGGTTGGGGAGAATGCAACGTCAATTTTCTGCCCGACGCCAGCGCTCGCCGCATGGAGCATGAAGCGAATGAATGGCTGCCGGGACGCGACGCCTTGAACATCAATCTGTTTCACCAACAATGCCCGCTGGAAACGCGGTTGAAATCCGGCATTGAGTTGGCGCTGTGGGATATTGCCGGCAAGGCGGCGGGCTTGCCGGTGGCGGCGCTCTTGGGAGGCGCCGTTCGCACTCAAGTGGAGGTGGCGGCATGCATGGGCATTCAAACGTATGAGCGCGCTGGGGAAATCGCCGCCTATTTTGTCGAGCAAGGCTTTCACGTGTTGAAAACCAAAGCCGGCGCCAACGCGAATGAAGATCTGGAAATGGTGCGAGGCGTGCGCGACGCCGTGGGCGACAAACTCCGCTTGCGGGTCGATCCGAATCGTGCTTATTCTCCCCGGCAAGCCGCTGAGTTGGCGCGTCGCCTGGAGGACTACGACCTCGAATATTTGGAACAGCCGATTCCCGCCGAACCGCTCTCCGACGCCGCCTGGCTGCGCGGCCAAACCCGTGTTCCCATCGCACTGAACGAGAGTGTGGTCGGTCCGGCGAGCGTGCTCGAAATTCTTCGCGCCGCCGCCGCCGCGTTCATTCTTCCAGACACCCATATTGCCGGCGGCATTTCGCCTTGTGTGGCGATCGGCCGTATTTGCGAGGCGGCTTCGATTCCCTGCATCATGCACTGCGGCCACGACCTGGGTCCAAAAACCGCCGCCATGCTTCACATTGCCGCCGCCTGCCCGGCGTACTCCATGGCCAACGACACCACCTACTTCGGGCTCGAAGACGATATCATCACCGAGCGGTTGGCCATCGAAAACGGCGCCATGTCGCTTCCCCACGCGCCAGGATTGGGAGTGGAGGCAGTTCTGGAAAAGCTGGCCAGATACCAAGTCGATTGTTAGGAACCGTCCTGAAACAAGTTACCGATTTCAGTTCAGAAGCCCGGCATTTTGAAAATGCCGGGCTTCTCGGGCGCAATTCGGGATCTCTTGTTTCACACTTGCTTATTTCTTTCTAACCGGCTGTTGGATCACTTGCAGCGTGGGGGCGGCGAGGCCTCCGCGGTTCGCGCTTTTCAGCGTGGCGCTGGCGTAGCGAACACGTTTGCGTTGTTCGGGCGAACGGAAATTGTCGCCTTTTTGTAAGATGGGCCTGGTTTCCGGCATTCTGCCGAAGTCGCGCGCGGCGCCGGCGGCTTGGCAGGGAATCCAATGCCCTTGGCCTTGCTGGTCGGTGAGATGGAATTCGGGGTAGCAGTGCCCGGGCACCCAAACCGTACGCGCGGGAATATGATTCGCGCGGCACAACGCGATGAACAAGCTGGTGAGTTCTTCGCAATCGCCGTAGCCATCTCGCAGCGCGGCGGCGGCGCCTTTTAGCGGTCCTTGGCGGTATTCGATGTTTTCCCGCACCCAATCGAAAATGGCGCCCACCTGCTCCCAAGCCGGGCCTTCGCTGGAGAACTGTTTTGCCAACGTTTTTATTTTTCGATCATTGGTTTCAATCGACGGGCTGGCGCCAAGATACTCCCGCAATTTCGAAATGCGTTTCGTCCGTTCCAAGACGCTCGGATCGCGCGGCTCCTCGATCGCATATTTCGTGATTTCAATTGTGAGCACGGCTTGGGCTGTTTGGCCTTGCGCTAACCGCGGAATTTCCACCACCATCTGCCGGGCGCCATTTCCCAACGAACGAAAACGCACCCGCCGGACCGTTGCATCAAGGTCTTCTGAAACAATGCGCACCTGCTGCTCCGGCCAGTCTTTTGGAATGGGCGCCACCGCGATGATATTCGCAGCCGGGCCAGACGCAGCCGTAACAATCACGCCGAAGCGCCACGTTTGAATCGTCGGCTCGGTCAGCCGGACACCCGAATCTGCGGTGTTTTGCGGTTCATCGGCAAGCGCCGCGCCGGCCAACAGCAAGAGAAAACAGAACGCTTGGTGAAATCGAATCATAACTCGGGCATCTCAAAAAAAGGTTCTTCTTCCGATAAGCCAGACAGCGCGCCCGCATCGTTGATTACCTGCGTCGTTCATTATACGGAGCGAAACGCTGGGCGGCTGGAAATTATTCTCGAATCAATCTGCGCGTGAAAACCACGGTGGGACGTCCTCCGCCGCCGGCCCCGCGTAGAAATTCGGCCACGAATCGTTGTGGCTTTTTCTTTTCCGGAACACGAATGCTATCGCCTTTTTGCATGATGGGGCGGGTTTCGGAAATTTGGCCGAATTCCCGTTTGCCAACAATTTGGCAGGGAAACCAATATCCTTGGCGGTCTTGATCTTCGAGATAGAATTCGGCGTAGCTATGGTCTGGCACCCAGACGGTGCGGGCGGGAATTTTTGCCGCTCGGCAGAGGGCGATGAACAGCGAAACTGCGTCTTCACGCGATCCTTGGCCGTCGCGGATGGCGGACAGCGCGCCCTTGAGCTGGCCGTTTTCAACTTTTACGTTATCGCGCACCCAATCGTAGATGGCCTCCACTTGCTCCCATGCCTGCTCGCTTTCGCCGATCAACTCCTTGGCTTTCTCGCGAATGGAACTGTTGCGCGTCTCGATGAAAGGACTGTAGTTGATATACGAACGCAGGTTGCGGCTGATTTTTTTCGGCGTGACAAAAATCGACGTATCGGCCGGCGGAAGAATTTTGGCGCGGGTGATTTCAAACCGCAGCAGGGCGCGCGCCGAAGCGCCCGAATTGAGCAGCGGGATCGAGACCAGCATTTGTTTCACGCCGCCATCGAGCGTCCGATAACGCACCCGCCGGACGGCGTCCGACACATCTTCGTTGACGATTCGGACCGATTGTTCCGGCCAATCGGTGGGCACGGGCACTGTGGCGAAAAGGGCTCGGCAGGGTCCGCCGGTGGCGGTCACCGCGACCCCGGCTTCCCAGCCGTGTGTGACGGTCTCGCCGAACCGGACGCCGTTGTTCGCCGCCGCTTCCTCAGCGGCAAAAACCGAAACGCCGGGCGTGACCGCTAATAAACTCACCCCGACGACCCAAATAGTGTATCGCACGGCCATGGCCTCTCATTCGCGTGTTTAGATCCAGCAGACGAAAGCGTTCGCCGGCATGTCTCTATTGTAATTCGCGCAAAAAGCAATTCTGGGTTTGCTCGGCAATTATGCGAGAGGCGTTTCGATGTTTGCTGGCCGACCTGCAATAACCAGCAAAGGCGTTAGAACCTGTCCAAGAACTATTCCGTGTTTTTCAGATGCGAGCAAGGCTGAGGGTAGGCGTATTTGGTTTCATCTCCTGGAAGCTATAAGGATACGGCGAGCGGCGGATGAGAATTTGCCGAGTTATACGTCACGCGGCCGGCCAAGGAAAAAACGCAGCCGCCTTCGGCTTGTCGTAATATGAAAAAGTGTCATTTTCAACCGAGAGCGGTATAAAAGCCCGGCATTTTCAAAATGCCGGGCTTTTCTGAACCACAACCGGCAATTTATTTCAGGACCATTGCTAATTCGCTCCCACGCGTTTTTGCCATTGCTGGAATTGGGCGGACATAGCTTTCACGCGGGCGGGATATTGCGCGGCTAGGTTGTTGGTTTCGGTGGCGTCTTGCCTGAGGTTGTAGAGTTCCCAAGCAGCGTTTTTACGCGCATTGACGAGCTTCCAGTCGCCCTGGCGAATGGCTTGATTGCGCGGCGCACTCCAGCAAAGCAGTTCGTGGCCAATGCGTTCTTCGCCGCGAAAAACAGGCGCCAGGCTTTTGCCTTCCAGCGGCAAGGGGTGGCGTCCTTGAAATTCCTGGGGATACGCAACGCCCGCGACCTCCAAACAGGTGGCCATGAAATCGATCACATGGCCGACGTCGCCGCTCAGCCGCCCGCCGGTGGGAATAACCGCCGGCCAACGAACGACCAGTGGCGTGCGAATGCCTCCCTCGTAGGCCGCCAACTTCGCGCCGCGCAGCGGCGTGTTGCTCACATTGGCCCAAGCCAAGCCGTAGGCCGCGAAGGTATCGCCCGGCCCCGGCATGTTTTCCGGCGAACTACCGGGGCGGATGGAATGTTTATCTTTTCGCCAGTTTTTGTTGGGGCGTTGAGGCGAGAAACCGAACCCACTTTTACTCGGCGCATAGCCGCCATCGGTCGCGGCGCCGTTGTCGGAGAGGAACATCACGAGCGTGTTTTTCTCCACGTGGGCCTGTTTGAGCGCCGCCAGAATTCGACCCACGCCACGGTCGATACCGCTAACTTGCGCCGCGTACACCGCCATTCGCTCCGCTTGCCATGGTTTGTGTTGACGGCTTTTCCAGTCGGGCGCGCCCGGCGGTTTGGGCGAAAGGCGCCAAGCGTCGTCGACTACGCCCAACTGCTGTTGCCGTTGGAAACGGCGTTGGCGGCAGAGGTCCCACCCTTGCTGCAGGTACGTTTCCCGGTAGGGCGCGATATCGGCTTGGCGGGCGTGCAGCGGCCAATGCGGCGCGATATACGCCAGGTACAAAAAAAACGGTTTGTCTTGCGCGGCCGCTTCCTCCACGAATTGCACGGCATGATCGTTGAACGATTCGGTCATGTAGAATCCCTGGTCGGGAAAAGTCCAGCGTTTGTCGTTTAGGTAGAAGGGATTGTTTTGCACTTCGTTGAAGTAGCTGATCTTGGCTTGGCACATCGGCCCAAAGAAGCGGTCGAAGCCTCGCTCCACGGCCAAATCGCGTCCTTGCCACTTCCCCACCATTGCGGTGTGGTATCCGGCGGATTGCAACACCTCGGAAATCAGCACGCACTTGGTATAGTCTTTCGGTTCGTTCCAGCGCTCGCCAGAATGGCCGACCTGCTGGCAATACAGCCCCGTGAGCAGCGACGCACGCGTCGGCCCACATACGGAGTTGTTGTAAAACTGCGTGAAACGTAACCCGGCGGCGGCCAGGGTGTCGATATTCGGAGTGTGGATTTCTCCGCCATAACAGCCCAAGTCGGACGAACCCATGTCATCGGCCATGATCAGCACGATGTTGGGGCGTTCGATTCGCTGGGCGCGAACGGGTTGCAGGCATATTGCTTGCCCGACAAACACCGCAACCATCGAGACGGCAAGCGGCGTTATTCGGTGTGGTAATTGGCGCGGGAGCATGCGACGATTCTCGTTTAGTTTTGACTTTGGGCGTGTGAATGAACCATTCTAACCAGAACTAATTCTCGACGCCGCCGTGAGTTGGCGCACCACTTCGGCGGCGCTGCCGGTGTCGGAGAGTATTTGCCGTTGGCGGTCGGCCCAACTTGGCCGCTGGGCGAGTTCGTTGGCGGCGAGCAAATATTCCCGGCAGCCAAGTTCGGCGGCGGAGTCGGAAAGTCGGTCCACCAACCCAGACACAATTTGCTTCACGGGCTGAACTTTATAGGTGTACGAATCGACCAGTTCGGCCTGCACGCCGAATCGGCAGGCCCGCCATTTGTTTTGCCGCACCATCATCGGATGGCAGTCGTGCTGGTAGGCGCCGTGGTCGATGTCGTCGGAAAGAGCCTTGACCAGGCTTTGCGTTAACGCCGCGATGACGAGCACGTCGTCAAGATTACCCGGCATGTCGCAGACACGCAACTCAACGGTGCCGAAGTTGTGATGCGGCCGAACATCCCACCATATTTCCCGAATGGTATTGATAAAACCGGTGCCCACCATGTGGTTGACCAGCCACACATATTCGCTCCAGTTGCGCATCAGCGTGGGCAGGCCGGCGGTTGGCAAACCCTCCATGATTTTCGAGCGATGCGAATGCAGGCCCGTGTTGCGCCGCTCCCAGAAGGGGCTGCTGCAACTGAGCGAGAGCAAGGTCGGCAGATGCTGCATGATGCGGTCGCAGATCATCACGGCTTTGTCGCCGGAATCGACGCCCACGTGAATATGCAAACCGAAGGTAACCAGCCGCCGAGCCATTTCTTGCAACAGGCTGACCAAGTCGAGGTAGCGTTCGGTCTGGGTGATCTTTTGGTTTTGCCACAGGGAGAAAGGGTGCGTGGCGCCCCACCAAAGCCGCAAGCCGAGATTGTCGGTCGCCTGTTCCACGATCGCGATTTTTCGGCGAAGATCGGCTTCCGCCTCACCCACCGTGTGGCAAATATCGGTATTGATTTCGATGCAGCACTGCATCAATTCCGGTTTGAGGAAAACGACGTCTTGCGGCAGGTCGCGCAGCAGGGCGTCAATCGAACTAGAGAGCGCCATCGTGCGGGCGTCGACCAAGCCGAATTCTAGTTCGATGCCGAGCGTCGGCTCCGCACTGCCATGGAAGATGAGCTTTTCCATCAGGAGCACTCCTGCGAGATTTATTCGTTGCCGTTCGATGCTTGAGGGTCGGACCAACGCAACACGGCGCCCGCCAAAATTTCGGCGCCAATCGCCAAGCAACGTTCATCGATTTCGAACGTGGGGCTGTGCAGAGGCGAGGCGGTTTGGCTGTCTGCGGCGCAGCCCAAGCGAATCATGGCGCCGGGCGTATGCGCCAGATAGAAGGCAAAATCTTCGCTTCCCATACTCGGCTGGGCGATATTTTGCAGGCCGTTTCCGCCAACAACCGGTTGGGCGGCGGCGCGCAGCAGTTCGATCATCGCGCCATCGTTGACCACCGATCGGCAAGAGCGAGAAAAAACCGTTTCAATACGCGTCTGCGACATATTCGCCACGCTGGCCGACAAATGCCGCACATGCGCCATCGTTTGTTCGCGCACTTTCGAGTTGAGTGTTCGCAAGGTGCCTCGCAATTCAACCCGCTCGGGAATCACGTTCGCGTTGTGGCCGGCCAACACCTGAGCGATCGTAACCACGACCGCTTCCTGGCTGTCGGTGGCGCGGGGCACAAACAAATAAAGCGCGTTGATCAACTGCGCCGCCGCCGCGATAGGGTCGGAAGTTTCGTGAGGACGCGCCGCGTGGCCGCCGCGGCCATCGATCACGATCCGCATTTCATCGCAATTCGCGGTCAGCGCGCCGGTGCGAAAACCGATCTGACCGACCGTTCGAGTGGGGTCGACGTGCGTCGAGAGAATGACATCAGCCCCTTCGATCGCGCCCACTTCGATCATCCGACAAGCGCCTTCGCAAGTTTCTTCCGCCGGCTGGAAAATGCCCCTCGCATGAATCGGATACGGCAGATTTCCGCCCTCTCCCAGACGCCGCAAGGCCAGCAAGGCGCCCATCACGACCGCCGTATGGGCGTCGTGCCCGCAAGCATGCATGATTCCCGGAGTTTGACTCCGATACGGCGAGTCGTTTTCCTCGTGAATCCGCAAGGCGTCGATATCGGCTCGCAATGCGATGCAACGAGCGGCGTTTGGCTGGGCGGGCGAGCGCAACTCGGTCAAAACTCCCACGCCTTCCGGCCCCATGCGAACGTGAAAACCGCACGAATCCAACAGCTGGTACAGGTACAAGCTGGTGTCGTACTCTTCGCCGGAAGGCTCAGGATGCGCATGCAAACGGCGGCGAATCGCAACGACTCGCTCAAAGACGTCGCCCACGGCGGCGTGAAGTAATGGCTGCCATTGGGCGGTCATGTGGTCCTCATCGTTTCGGACGACGTTCAGAAAAAATCAGTCGCCCCGGTTCAGAAGCCCGGCTTTTTCAAAAAGCCGGGCTTCTTGGAGTCTATTCGGAATTCCATGGCGCCCCACTTTCTTCGTCGCGTCGGTCCGCTTCATCGTCGTGTTGCTCCAGCTCGTCTTCCTTTTGAATCATCGCGCCCAGCCACCAACCCCAAACAACATAATGGAATCCGACCATGGCGAACATCAGACACGCCACCACGACCACCGGCCCGATGAGCCCAATGGAAAGTACGAACAGCACAGCCAGAGACATCACCAACAGCGTGCCCGCCAAGGCAATAGGCAGACACGAAGCGGCCTGCTTGGACGTTGCTGGAGGGCGTTTAGGACGTTCGATTTCGCTCACGGGGCGCTCTTGGTTGTTCAACCGGCAGACGTTTCACTTCTAGCAACAAAGCCGTGGGCCTACTAAGAGCTCCTAACATAACCCCTGTTTGGCGCTTCAAACACGGAGTTTGATGTTGATCTACCAAGTTGTGTTAGAAGGTATAAGCTTCAAAACAACGAAGGTTGGGTGTCGTTGCAGGAAGCAGGCGGTTCGATTTTCAAATGTTTGTAGGTGTTGGCCGTCACGATCCGTCCGCGCGGCGTGCGGACCACCATTTCACTGCGTAACAAAAACGGTTCGACTTCGTCGGCGAGCGTGTCGACCGAACCGTTCATCGTGTGGGCGATGGCTTCGACGCCCGCCGGTCCGCCGGCAAAGACGCGAATAATGGTTTCCAGGTAGGCGCGGTCTTGTCGGTCG
>JAJRWU010000173.1 GCA_024276655.1 Planctomycetota bacterium | reverse complement strand
GAGCCTGCACGGGCATGTTGTTTGATACGCTGGAGCATGTCGTCGAGCTGATGCGAAAAGCGAGCACGCGAACGGGCCTTCGCACAACCGTGAACGTTATTCGGCGCGTCTACGAAACCGGCCGCAAAGCGACCAACGCGATGAAGGAAGTAATTCGAGCAACCGTGCAGTTCGCCGACTTGCTTCCAATATGGAATTACACCATCACACCACAAATCTTGCAGTAATTTCACGAGCGATGCTAAAGCGTTGCTTTCGTAACCAGCATTGCTCCGCTAAGCAAAAGCCCGGCATTTTGGAAATGTCGGGCTTTTCGACCTGTTGGGACCTGGAATGAAGCGGCAACGTCCACTATACTGCGCGCCGACACCAATGCTTGCCGCTCCAACGTTAGTCAGTGCGACCCATTTTCTTATTGCATTTTCGTACCGCATATCGCTTGCTTGTAGAAAAACCATGAAACAGCCCATTGCCGGCGTGGCGCCGAGTGAATCATTCGAAGTAACGATCGCCACGGCCTGGCCTTCCAACGCCGCCTACTCCCTGGGGCGTATGTTAGGCAATTGGTATCTGATTCAAGGCCCCCTCAGTGGGCGCGCGTTCAGGCTGGGGAATTTAATTGCCGCAGCCTCCATTCCCCTCGCTCTGATGATGTACTTTTACAAGCTCCTGCCGTGGGTGGGCGTGACCTACACCTTGACCAATCGGCGGGTGATTGTTCGCCGCGGACGCCTCGGCATTGAGGAGCGTTCGGTGTCGTTGGGCGGTTTCGACGCCATCAAAATTCAGGCCCAGCCAGGGCACGCATGGTATCGCGCCGGCGACTTGGTCTTTCTTGATGGCGAGGTCGAAACTTTTCGCCTGGAAGGCATTGCTCGTCCTGAAGGGTTTCGCACGATCTGTGAAAAAGCCCATCTGGCGTACATTGGCGTGAAGGAAGTGCTGGAGCGAGAAAAGGCAATGGCCTAGACGGCCGTTTTATCACCGGTCCTAAGCCTTTGGAACAGTTCCAATACTGTTCGGCGCAGGGTGTGATCTAGGGCGTTCGCCTTAGAGCCTGAAGAGCCGTTTCAAAGAACGGCTCAGCCGCGAAATGCCTCTGTAGTTTCCGCTCTCCGATTTTCCGATTTTCTTCTTATGCGGGTCTCTCTTGACCTCATCTCGGGGCTGCGCCTACGATGACCGAAAGTGCTTTGTCTTCTGCATGGATGCAATGATAAGATGGAGAAGTTTTCCCGCCAAACAACCGCTCTGGCTGTCGGTGTGCTAGCAGTTTCGCTGGCGATTCGACTCGGCGCCGGCGTTTGGTGGCAGTCGCGAATAAGCGACGACGCCCTCTTCGGCTTGCCCGACAGCGAAAGTTATTGGCTGCTGGCGGAATCGGTTTATGAAGGGCGTCCCTACGAATTTGGGCCGGGAGGGCCTCGTGTTTTTCGTGCGCCGGGATATCCGCTGGCGCTGGCGGGCGTGTTCCACCTGATTGGTAAACCGGTTCATGAATCAGAAAAGGCCGAATCAGGAAGAGACGTATTGGCAGCTCAAAAATCCGTGCAAGCAGTAAGAGTTTTTAACGCCGTTCTCGGCGCCTTGGCGGTGGGCGGGGTGATGTGGTTGGCCGCCGCTTTGTTTGATATTCGAGCGGCGTTGGTCGCGGGTCTGCTAGCAGCGTTCTACCCCGGCGCTGTCGCGATGAGCGTATTCGTATTGAGCGAAGCACTTTTTTGTCCGCTGATGCTGGCGCAACTCATTGCCTGGACGTCCGCCGTGCGAATCGACTGCCCAAAACGAGCGGCGTTTGTCGCTTGGCTGGGCGGAGTGATTGCCGGCGCCGCGATTCTCGTGCGTCCCAGTTGGCTGCTGTTCACCCCCGGAGCGGCGCTCTTGGCGGTGCTCGTTTGCCGTCCTCGCGTCAGGCACGCTGCTTGCGGGCTGTTGATGATGCTGGGGCTCGTCATGGCCATGGCGCCTTGGTGGGTGCGAAATTATGGCGTCACGGGCGCGTTTGTTCCCACAACCTTGCAAGTGGGCGCGAGCCTTTACGATGGCCTCAATCCTCAAGCGACCGGCGCCAGCGATATGCGCTTTGTTTCTGTTTTCCAGCAAGCTCAAAAAGGCGACGACCTCCGCACAGGCGCCGCACCCGCCGGATTCGAACAACGGCTCGACGCCCGTCTGCGCGATGCTTCGCTCAGTTGGGCGCGGGCGAATCCTGGGCGGGTGCTGGAATTGGCGGGGATCAAATTTCGCCGGATGTGGAGTGTTTGGCCACACGCCGCCGAATTCTCCAGCCCCATGCAAGCCTGGGTTACGGCTTTGGGTTTCACGCCGATTTTTTTGGCGGGGCTGGTCGGCGCGGCGTTGTTCGCCAGACGCGGCTGGCCGTACGTTTTGTGCGCCTTGCCGGCCGTTTATTTCACCTGCCTACACATGATTTTCGTCAGTTCGATTCGCTATCGTCAGCCCGCCATGCTGCCCTGGATTGTGTTGGCGGCGGGCGCCGTTGTGTTGTTGCTCCCCGCAGCCTGGAAACGAAAGGAGCCGAACCATTAGCGCTCGCTGGTCTGGCCGATTTCGCATGCTGATACTAGGACTGTCGTTGACGGTTTCGGTGGTGGCGGTCTGCGCGATCTACGCAATGAATCGGATCGACGAAGAGATACGCGGCTTTGTCGAGCAGAAGCTCCGCAGCCAGTATGCCGGGCTTTTGATTAACGTGCGATCGGCGCGGCGCGTGGAGGGAAAAGGAATTGAAATCCGGGGCCTTTCGATTGTCGAACCTTCGGGTGACATCGGTTCGGCCACGTTGGTGCAGATCGACGAAATTTTGATCGCCTGCCAGGCCGATCTTTCGCATTTGCTTTCGGGGTCGATCCAGCCCGATCAAATCATTATCCGGCGTTTGCAACTGCGGGCCACGCGCGGCGCCAATGGCATTTGGAGCACGGCCCAACTTTTTCCGCTGCCGAAATTCGGTGAGTCGAAAGCTCCCGTTATTTTGGAAGACGCCGTCATCGAATTGATCGACGAAGCCAGCGGCCGGCGCGAGAATGTTCATTTAATGCGGCTGCGTTTGGAGCCGGTCGCCGATGCGAACCAGGTCCGAACGGTTGTGGAATTTTCAGGCGCCGCACAAAGCGACCTATTCGCCAAACTGGAATTCAAGGGCCGCGCCGACCCGGCCCATCTTACCTGGAACATTGAGGGGCAGGCTTTTGGCGTCTTGATTTCGTCGGCCGACCTGCAACCTTGGCGCGACCAACTTGCCGGCGTACTGCCCGCCGACGCCACCTTTCAACTCAACAGTGAGTGCGCCTTCCGCGCCGCCAGCGCTGCTTCTCCCGAAGAGGAAATTTCCTTCGCCCTAGCCGGACGCCTCACCGATGGCCGCCTGCAAGACCGCAGGCTGCCCGGACCGCTGACGCAGCTACAGGGCGAATACTACCTCGATAATCGTGTCGCCAAATTGCAGGCATTCGAAGCACGAAGCGGCGCCGCCGAGATTCGACTAGACGTTGTGTGCGACGATTGGAAAAAACGCGGCCCGACCACGATCGATCTTTCCGCCAAAAACCTCGAACTCAACAACGCTATTCGCAACGTGTTGCCGCCCGATAAACAAGCCACTTGGGATAAGTTCCAACCTCGCGGAAAAATCGATGCGAGCGCCCACCTTGAATTCGACGGAAGGCATTGGCGGCCGACCGTCGCGGTGCAACTGCGGCAAACGTCGTTCGCCTATGACGCCTTCCCCTATCGCGTGGACCGGGCGTCGGGCGAACTCCAACTCAACGGCGACCTG
Source organism: Planctomycetota bacterium (assembly GCA_024276655.1). GTDB lineage: Bacteria > Planctomycetota > Planctomycetia > Pirellulales > Pirellulaceae > SZUA-33. Next base: position 24,371 of record JAJRWU010000173.1, on the reverse strand, counting down.
CTCACCTTCAATACGCTGGCCATGGCCGAACAAACTCCAGTGGCCATTCGGGGAGAGATCCGAAACCCGGGCCCCGACGCCACCGGTTGGATCGACATCAACACCCAGCGGCCAGCGCCATTGACGGAAAAACTGTTTGCGGCGCTCAAGCCGGAGCATCGAGAAGTGCTGCGGAAATTCTCTCCCAGCGGAATGCTCACGTTTTCAGGACGCATCACGTGTTGCGGTCTGAATAAGAGGCCGGAAAAACATTTCAGGGTGGGCGTCCGCGATGGTTTCATTCAGTTCGCCCACTTTCCTTATTCCCTGCGGCGGCTGAGCGGCGTGTTCGAGATCAACGACGACCGCTGGACCTTTCACGACCTGGAGGCTCGAAACGGCAGCGGACTGATAAAATGCCACGGAACGTTTCAGCCGGCGAACAATGGCCAACCTGTAAACAATGGCCAACCTGTAAACAATGGCCAACCTGTAAACAATGGCCAACCGGCGGGAGCGGGCGGCTACCAACTCGTCATGCACTTCGACTGTGCCAACGTGCCCTTGGCGGAAGAGTTGCGCAATGCGTTGTCGCCCAATGTCGCCAAACTCTGGACCGACCTACGGCCGCGTGGCACGCTCGATCAGCTGAAAATCGAACTGGTGTACGATACGCGTCCTCGCAAACTCTCGCTGGATATCGTGGCGCAAAAATGGCCGGAAACGCCGCCGCGTCCCGAACGCAGTCTGGCTATTGTGCCGGTCTGGTTTCCCTACCACATGGACAACCTCACCGGTTGGGTTCACTACCGCGATGGCATTGTGGAAGTAAAAAACGTGCGGGCTTCGCACGGCGACGCGCGTCTGACCACCAACGGCGCGGCGCGCGTGAACTCTGATGGGAGTTGGAGCGTCAGCTTGCGTGAATTGCATGCCGACCGCTTGCGGAACGATCACGACTTGGTGAGCGCTTTGCCCGCCCCGTTGGGAGAAGCGGTTCTGAAGCTGAACTTGAAGGGACCGCTCTGGGTGCAAGGCGGTCTGGAATTTTCCGGAGGTCCGGCGCGACCCTTCCAATCGAACTGGGATCTAGATTTCGATTTCGAGAACGGCAGCCTGCAATGCGGCATCGATTTGGACCATATCCATGGCGGCATTCGCTTGAAGGGCGGCGGGCAGGGAGGTGAGTTTTATAGCCGTGGCGAGTTGGAGGTCGATTCGCTAATCTACAATGGCGTGCAGGTCAGCCATATTTCGGGGCCGGTCGTGATCGATGCGTCGCGGATTACGTTTGGCGCCTGGACGCCGCAACTAGACGACGTCGCTCCGCGCCGCCTCAGCGCCGACGTTTTCGAGGGAACACTTCAAGGCGACGCCTCCATTTCCTTGCAAGGCGCCGGCGCCTTCGCCCTGCAAGCCAACCTTACCGCCGGCAACCTGGAAGTATTCTCGCGGGAAATGATGCCCGGCAGCCAGAAAATTTCTGGAGACGCCCAAGCCTTCATCCGAATGAGCGGCCAGGGCGGAACGCATACGATTCGCGGCGTCGGGAGCGTGCAGCTTCGCCACGCCGATATCTACGAACTCCCGGCGATGGTGAAACTTCTGAAAACACTGCGATTTCGCCCGCCCGACGCAACCGCCTTCGACAGCAGCGATATCGAATTCCGCATCGTGGGCGAGCAAATTTATCTTGACCGACTCGACTTCGCCGGCGACGCGATCAGTTTGCAAGGCAAGGGCGAAATGGACACCCAGCGCTCGATCAATCTGTACTTCAAAACGCTGGTCGGCCGAGACCACAACCCGCTGGTCCGCTGGGTGCTGGGCGAAGCCAGCGGACAATTGCTCTTGATTCATGTCGACCGAACATTAGACAATCCTCGTTTCACCCAAGAGCCGCTTCCCGGTTTGAACAAGGCCCTACAACAGATATTCCCCGAGACACACAATAATCAGCCCGCCAGCGCGGAATCACGATCGACACCACGGCGAAACCGGTTCTAAGACATTTTTATTCCTCCCTTTTTTCTGGAGGCTGTCGATGAGCGTCGGACCAACCAACATGGCAAGTTCGCTTGCCGCCACGCAGCTCGCCCAAACCAAGGGATCGGATGTCGATCGCACCACGCACGAGCGCAGCAACCAAACCCAAAAATCAAAGGCCGATCAAAAAGCCGCCAACGTGGAGGGCGTCGGGGAAACTGAACAAGACAGCGGCGTTTCCGACCGCGACGCCGATGGTCGTCGCGTTTGGGAGCTAGGCGAAGAACCCAGCGAAAACGACGAAGCGGAAGAACAAGCGTCCGCCGATAAAGACACTCCCAAAAGCAAGGACGCCACCGGCCAACGCGGGAATCAGCTCGACTTGAGCGGCTGACTCGCACCATCCAGAAAATGCCAAAAAACGCATGAAAATAAAAAGCCCCTTCCTGAATCGCACGCTCGGAATAACGGTTGCGGCGATCTTTCAACGTTGGATGAACACGCTCGACTACCGAATCGCCTTTTACGACCGGTCATGCGATCCCACGAACGTGTCATGCACAGAGTCGGGGATTCATGTCTGTTGGCACGAGTACGTTCCGGTTCCCCTACAGACGCTGGGGCGCGCCAATATGTCGCTATTGGTCAGCCGGCATGGCGACGCCGAACTGCTGGCGCAAGTGGCCGATTTCCTCGGCTTCGGCACGGTTCGCGGCTCTACGAATCGCGGCGGCGCCGCGGCGCTGCGCGAATTGGTGAAATCGCAACGCCGCTTTCATATCGGCGTCGCGCCCGATGGCCCTCAAGGACCGCGGCGGCGGCTCTCGCCGGGCATTATTTTTTTGTCGTCGCGGTTGGGCATGCCGATTGTTTGCACCGGCGCCGCCTACGACCGACCCTGGCGCGTCAATAGTTGGGACCGCTTCGCCATTCCGCGACTTTTCTCCCGCTGCCGTTTGATCATGGGGCCTCGCTATTTGGTCCCGCCGAATTTGGACCGCCAACAAATCGAACAACATCGGCTTTGCGTGGAGCGTCGCTTGGAAGTTCTCACCCAGGAAGCCGAAGCCTGGGCGGCGAGTGGCGTCCGGCGGCATGACGAACACTCTCTGCATGACAAAAAACAGGAGCGTCTGGAGAAAACCACGGCGGAACTGGCCTCATTGGCCGCGCCGGCTGTATCGCCGGCCGAGTGTTCCAAAGCGGCTTGAACGAAGAACGCTTTTGTTTCACGGACGCCGCGCCGTTGGAGTGTACGCTTCCGCGTGCTTCGTCCAGGGGAACCTTTCACGGTGGCGGAGGAAATTGCGACAACAACCTAGCCGCCAGCAGTATCTCATTAACGGTTGCGAAGAACGGAAACGCAGAGGTCAAAGGGGCAGAGGGCCGCGGAGAAGAAGAAGGCGTTCATGCGTTTTTTTGCGGCCAACGGCCTCACGACGCTCAGTGGGGCTCATCTCTGATTGTGAAATCAGGCGCCTTTTGAGTACCATGGAGTTTGTGGGCGGAAGTCATTGTGGCGAAACGCCTCACCCGGCTGTTTTTCTTACAGGACTCCAAAATCGAATATGGCCGCAGTTCAGTTTCAATGCCCCCATTGTGCGGGCCTGTTTCAAATCGATCAGTCGCAAACCGGCCAGGAAGTGGCCTGTCCAACGTGTGGCGGTGTGACGTTTGTTCCCGCCGCCGCGCCCCAGCCCGTTCCGGCGGCGCCCGCCGCGCCTCCGACCGACCTCGGTTGCCCCATTTGCTCGGGGGTTTTCCAGGTAGCCGCTGGCATGGCCGGACAACAAGTCGCTTGCCCGCACTGCCAATCCACGGTGGAGGTTCCAGCACAACTCGGCGCGGCGGGCTTGCCGCCACCGCCCGCACCGCCAGCGCCGTCGTTTCCCGGTTTGCCGGGCGGACCAAGCTTGCCGAATATCTCGACGGGCCCCAAAATTGGGCCGCCGGCGGGGTTTGTCGCCCCGCAGCCAGCGCCGCCAGAACCGACGTTCCCGCAGCCGGCGCCGCTTCCCAAAATTCAAACGGGCGAGGCGGCCGCCCAACCTCCCGCTCCGCAATCGCTGGAAAACCCGCCACTACCGGGAAACCCACCATCACTGAGAAACCACGCTGGCGAGTCGGCCCCAACCCAACCGCCGCCAACCCAGCCAGCTCCGCCGGCTGACGACATGCTCCCGCCGCCAGTAGTCGCGCAGAATACGCATGCGGCGGATGTCCCGACGCCACCCGTGGAAGAAACGCCGCCGCCAACCGAAGCCATGCTGCCTCCGGCGGTGGAAATGTTGCCGCCGGCAGCGGGGGCGGCGCCGAGCGTCGAACCGTCCCCCACTCCGGAAGAACCGCTCCCCTCTTCAGACGACTTCCTGCCGCCGACCGCCCACGACGCGAGCTCCGAAGTGGATTCGACGGCGGTCGTTGCAAACGAACCCGCCGCCATAGTGCCCACCGCCGATGGCGGCTACGTCGCGCTGCACGAGCCCAAGAAAACCGTCGCCAGGCGAGGGCGGCAAATAGAGTTGCGGCAACTCTCGCCGGAGGAAAAGGGACGTCGTCGCTTGATCAAGAACGTCGTCATGGGCGTACTCGGCATGTTGTTCCTGCTTGGCGCATTGCTCGTTTTGAATCATCTGACGGGGCAAGGTCTTTGACACGTGTGTGGACATTCCCGCCAAGCCGAACGCTTGCCCGCCATTAGCCGGTGGTTGCGCATAGCGAACACCACCGGAGGAATAGTCTGGCGAACGATGCAGCCCGGCGGGATACCAGACGCAGCGGCCCCCTGCCCCTTTGCGTTTCTCGTCTTCGTAACCGTATCTCGGTTATTCGCTGTGGGATAGATTGGTGTCGCAAATTCTCGCGGCGCCGTGAACGGTTACCAATAAATATACCAGCCGCAAGTTTCATTTTTCAAGTTCGCGGCCGATTTCGAAGATTTCCTCGGCGTCGAGAATTTGGTCGTTGCTCAGAAAAAGATGAGCAATCGCCTGCTTATGGATCTTCATCTTGGCGCCGCCCACGCCAATGGCGCCGTAACAAATAACGCCGCCACGTTGTTTTGCCTTGTCTTGCACTTCGACGCCGGCAATTCCCAGCGGCGGTACGGCGTTTAAGTCGATGGCCACTTGCAGCGCCACGGCGGCTTGAAGGACGTCGTGCGGCAACAGTTCGATTCCGGCAGCGCCGGCGGCTATCACAATTCCGGCGCCGTCGAGCGCCGCGGCGACTTCTTCCGGTTGCGAAGCCGCCGCGGGCGAAATTTGGGCGGCGGGATTTTGCGATTGAATTCGCTGGCAAGCGGCCGCGGCTCGTTCGACGTTGCGAGAACAGAGGCGAACGCGAGCGCCGGCTTGGGCAAGCAACCGGGCGGCGCGCTGGCCTACAGGGCCGGTTCCAGCCAACACGGTGGCCACGGCGCCGGGCAACGCAACGTGCCGAGCCGCCGCTAAAACAGCCGCCGCCGCCGTGGTGTTGGCGCCGTTGGCGTCGAGCATGACGGAAACGCGCATGGGGCCAAAGAAGGCGTCCTTGACACTCTGGAGCAGCACTTCGGCCGCCTCCACGTTCGCGCCGCCAACGAAAATGGCGGTGCTTTTAAGATCATCAACACCTCGCGTGAAAATGGCGCCATGCACCAATTCGCGAACAGCATCGGGCGTCACGCCGTTGTATTGCAGAAGATGCTCCACACCGGCGTCGACCGCCACGACGGCGTCAAAAGCGCTGGCGTGAGCGCCGGAGTCGAGCTGAAGGAGAATTCGTTTTTTGCTCATCTGGCTGAACCCTGTATTTCAAAACACGTTCTAGGCGCCGTCGTTTTCCAGCAGCAGCACGTGCAGCGAACGGGCGCCGTGGGCGCCGATCACCAACGACTGCTCAATATCGGCGGTCTTGGAAGGTCCCGAGAGAAAAACGCCGAACCCGGCTTGCTCGAAGCGTAGCCGTTCGTACGCCTGATGCATGTTATGCACGATTTGTTCGGCGCCGAGCAACACAATAATGTGTTGCGGAATGAAGTAAATGACCCGATGTTTGACGCCGCTGTCGGTGAGCCACACGGCGCCGTTTTCCGCCACGCCGAATTCGCCGCGAACAATCGCCACGTCAACATCTTCCAAGTCGTGAGGGTCGGCGATGTCGTCCAGAGACACGTCCGCTTTTTCGACGCCCTCGACCAGCGAACATATTTTTTTGGCGTCTGCATAACACGGCAGTTCCGACAGCTTGGCCAGGCCGTCTTGAATGTTTCGCACACGCATGCAATTGCCGCCGACCGCCGCCACCATTTTTTCAAACGTATCGCTGGCGTTGGGCGTGGCGGCCCAATTTTGTTGCAACGAAGGCGCCGGCTGCTCGTCGATGGGCTTGGAGCGCAGGGCCTGCAAAATCGCTTGTTTACTTTCCATGGCGTCGCCGATATTGCTCCCGAAAACTCTTTCGCGGCATGGGCGGCAACTCGCGTTGCTTGCCCCACGCATTCAGAGGGTTGTATTTGAGAAAACGCGGCAAGAGCGGCATCACGGTGCGCATCGCCTTGCCCGCGAAGCGATAAAGCCACACGCGCCCCAGCACCACGCCCGCCAGCCGCATGCTCCAACGTTTTTTCCAATCCAGATGGCCCGACTCCGCCAGTTCGCGACGCCATGTTAAAAGTTGGTGGTGGATATCGATTTTCACCGGGCAGACGTCCGTGCATGATCCACAAAGACTACAGGCGAACGGCAAGCTGGCGTATTTTCCGGGGTCGCGGCTGGGCGCCAGAATGGAGCCAATCGGCCCCGGCACCGGCGTTTCGTAGCTATGCCCGCCGCTGCGCCGATAAACCGGACAGGTGTTCAAACAGGCGCCGCAGCGAATACAACTCAGCGCACGTTGGTGCTCTTCGCTCTGCTGCAAGGCGCTGCGTCCGTTATCGACCAGCACGATATGCAAGGCGCCGTCCGCTCGCGGGCCATGGAAATGCGAGGAATATGTGGTGATGGGTTGGCCCGTTGCCGAGCGCGCCAAGAGCCGCAGAAAAACGCCTAGGTCGGCGGCGCGGGGAATGATTTTTTCCAGGCCCATGCAAGCGATGTGTAGTTTCGGCAATGAGACGCCCAAATCGGCATTGCCTTCGTTCGTACACACGACAAAGCCGCCGGTTTCAGCGATGGCGAAATTCACGCCCGTAATCCCGGCGTCGGCTTGCATGAATCGCTCGCGCAGGTGTTGCCGCGCGGCTTCGGTTAAATAGGCGGGGTCGGTCGCGCCGGCCTCCGTTCCCAAATGTTCATGGAAACAATCGCCGACCTCTTCCTTCTTGATATGAATCGCGGGCAACACAATATGACTCGGCGGCTCCTGGCGGAGTTGCACGATGCGCTCGCCAAGATCAGTATCGACGACCTCGATTCCGTGCTGCTCCAGGAAAGGATTTAAGTGGCACTCCTCGGTCAACATCGACTTACTCTTGACCACGCGCCGCACGCCGCCGGCCTTCAAAATGCCATACACGATCTCGTTGTGTTCTTGGGCGTCGCGGGCCCAATGCACCTGGGCGCCCAAGGCCGTGGCTTTACGTTCAAACTCTTCCAGATAATCGGGCAGCCGGGAAAGCGAATGCGCCTTGATTTGCTTTGCCGTCTCTCGTAATTGCTCCCATTCTGGAACGGAGCGGGCGGCGGCGTCGCGTTTGTCGCGCACGAACCACAGGGCGCCGTCGTGCCAATGGGCGCGCTGCGAATCGGCAATGAATTCCGCCGCTTTCTGAGGATGATCGGAAACGCCGTGCGTCATGGCTGCGTCTTCCCGTTCCGGGGTAATTTATTTCCCGCCAACAATTCCGCGATATGCATGACCGGCAGGTTCTGTTTTTGGCGGCGAATGAGGCCATCCATGTGCATCAGGCACGACATATCGTTGGCCACGATGACTTCCGCGCCGGCTTGTTGGTGGTCGGCGATGCGGTCTTGCCCCATCATGCAAGAGACCGCCTCTTCGCCCACGGCGAACGCGCCGCCGAATCCACAGCATTCGTCACTGCGTTCAAGCGTCACCAACTCCAGCCCCTCCACCATTCGCAACAGTCGGTGCGTTTTGCTCTCGTTGTTTCCAACGGCGGCGTCATCGGGCGGCGGCATGAGTTCACTCGCGGCGCCCAGTCGCAGTTCTCGCAGCCCATGACAACTCTGGTGGTAGCCGACGCGGTGAGGGAATTGCACCGCCAACTTTTCGACCTGCACCACATCGGTGAGGAATTCACAGAGTTCGTACGTTTTACTTTTCAACTCCTCGAAACCGGGCTGCCCGGCGAGGTATTAGTCGTAGTGCTTGCGCACCATGGCGGTGCAACTTCCCGAAGGGCAAACAACGTATTCGTAGTCGCGAAAGATTTCCAGAAAGGCGACCGCCAGGGGACGCGTTTGGGCGGTGCAGCCGGCGTTGGCCATCGGCTGGCCGCAACAGGTTTGCGCCGTGGGGAAAGCAACCTCGGCGCCGAATTGCTCCAGCAAACGCAGCGTGGCGAAGCCGACGTCAGGATACCATTGGTCGATATAACAAGGTAGAAACAGTGCGACCTGCATGGAATCATCGCCTGGGCGGCGGCTCAAAGGGGAGGAGCAAAAAGAACGGCGACGTTTGCGGAAACCTATTCCCAGCCATTATGCCGCAATAAACCGATCCTCTCTAGTTGGGCAGCGCCGCGGAAAAACGATATTTCGCACGTTGCCCCCACGGCTTGCAAGAACTGGCGGGAAATAAATTTTATAACCGTTCACGGCGCTGCGGGAAATTGCGACAGCAATCTATATCCGACAGATCAAAACCGGTGAACGGTTACGAATTTTTTTGGGGTTCCCACCTACGCGGGAATGACCGTTTGCTGATTCACTCGCTTGCGCTTCGTGCTTGTATTAGGTAAATTTCCACCTGCCGCTCGCCTAAAAGGAGCCACGAAAGGCACGAACAACACGAAAACGTTGACGGCGGAAAAAAGGCAGTGTTCCTTCCCCCTCGTCTTCCTATCCATTCTTCGCAACCGTTCATTGTGCCGTGGGGAATTGCGATAACATCTATCCGACAGATCAAAACCGGTGAACGGTTGCTAAATTTCCGACCGCCCGGCGAAAAAGTCCAGTCCCTTTGCGACGTCTATTCACGACTCGCGATCACGACTTGCAATTGACCCGGCTTGCCATCGCGATAGATAACGATCTTGACATCCTTGCCAATACGCGTGAAGCGGGCCAAGTTGGAAAGATGGACATCGCTCTCGACGCGCACGCCATCGAATTTCAAAATGACGTCGTCTTTGAGCAAACCGCCCGCGTCTGCCGGAGAATCGGGAACCACGCCCGAAATCAAGACGCCCGCCAGACGGGGCATTCCCAGGCGCCTGGCTTCCTCCAGGCCAAATTTCGCGCTCATTTGCACGCCGAGAAATCCGCTAACCACCTTTCCTTGCGTGACCAACTGCCAAGCAACCGACAACGCCACCCGACTGGGAATCGTGAAACCGATGCCTTCATTGCCGCCGGAGTTGCTCGCGATGGCCGTGTTAATGCCGATCAACTCCCCGCGCAGATTCATCAAAGGACCGCCGCTATTGCCGGGATTGATTGCCGCATCGGTTTGCAGGAAGTCTTGAAAAAGCACGCCGGCGTCGCCCAACTCAAGATCGCGGCGGCCTTTTGCGCTAATAATGCCGTAGGTTACGGAGTGACTGAGGCCGAACGGACTTCCCACCGCGATGACAAAATCTCCGATTTCCACTTTGTCGCTGCTGCCCACGCGCGCGGGAAAAAGCCGTGGGGCGTCGACCTCCAAGACGGCAATGTCTGTTTCGCGGTTGTCCCAGACGCGCGTCGGATGGATTTCACGCCCATCAGCCAAGACGATGGTCGTTTTTCGCAGCGGTGCGTTGACAACCACATGCCGATTGGTGAGCACATAGTTCTTGCCGCCGATCTCGATGACGACGCCAGCGCCGGCTTCGTCAACCGTTTTGGTGGCGCCGAAGCGTCCGCCGACCTCTTGTTTTTGGGCGTCGATGTGAACGACCGACGGTTTGACCAGCCGCACCACTTTTTTTAGGAGGTTGCCGCGGGCCTCCAATTCGGCCACCTGCGCCGCGACTTGTCGAAATAATTCGTCGCGAGAATCGCCTTCCCCTGGCAAGGCCGACTGCCCAAATGAGAGGTGGTTCAGACCGGCACAAAGCACCATGGCCAAGGCCAGAAGCCTGCTAAAATTCCGGATGCCACTAAAATTCCGGGTGTTCGAACAGCAACTCATTTGCCGTCTCCTAACGGTCGTTCCCACACTCATCGCGGCAGCCGCTCCCGCGTCAGCAGGCTGATTCTAACGCCTGCCGCTCCGAAACGGAAATCGGCGTCGTCCGGCCAGACGACGCCGATAAAATTCTCGAACACGTTTGTAGCGCGAACGTCGGCCTGGGAATGGTCCCGAATTTACAGACCGAATTAAAAGCCCGGCATTTTCAAAATGCCGGGCTTTTCCGAGCTACCTCTTGGACCTTAGCATCGAGCGGAAAATTAGTGTCGTAGCCATGCTCGCCAGAGCGTGGGATGGTTCACCGCTCACCCACCGTCTGGCGACGATGGCTACACAAATGCGACCGTTATTTATCGAGCGGTGCTTATTTCGGGAACGCTCCCTAGACATCAAGCTCCACGTCGTTGATCGTCAATTCTGAATCTGCGGAGCGTGTTTCAAACAGACGCGCCCAATCGACCGGATTATTGACATCGATTCCCGCCTTCTCGACTTCTTGCTGGCATTCAATGCACAACGTCGCGTAGGGCAGCGCCTGCAAACGCGCCATGGGAATGTTGTTGTTGCAGCCCTCACAGGCGCCGTAACTGCCAGCCCGAATTTGCTCCAATGCATTTTCAATTTGGGCGAGTTCCCGACTCTCCACTTCAGCCAGTTGGGAGTTGAGTTCGTCTTGTACGGAATCAAGGGCGGCGTCGACGACATCGCCGGAGGTCGACTCGCGCAATGTTTTTAACATACTCAAGTCGCCGGCCAACACTTTTCGCAATGCGTCGCGACGATGAATGAGCACCCCTCGCAATTTCGTTATTGAATCTTTCCTTGCCATCTTTCTCATTTCCCTCTTGTTTCGCTACGCGAAGCGGTGTTTTGGCATTCGCGTTGGTGGTTCCTTTTTTGCCATCCGTTTACATCGCCTACACCCGCAATGAGGTGAGACGGCACACAAACTATAGTGCGCTTCTCGGCAAACGACTGGCGTGAAATGAAAAAGTCGGCGTGTTCCTTTCGTCGTCCGCACGGAGGTCGCGCAAAACGCTTACAGTAAATAACTTACGAAAAGCGGATTGCCGAAATTGATTCCGCTAATTTGTTATCCTGTCGCAGCGGGTTTCCGTCGGACACTTACAAAACGTAACTTGCGGCCGAGCGGAAACGGTTCGGCGTTATTCGGATAATCGGCAAATTCGGCGCCAGCGCGCCACGGTTTTTCCTTTCTGTCGGCGAAAATTGGCAATTAAGCATCGGCCGCCGCGCGCCCGGCGGCGGCGGCTCTTTGACCCGTCGCGATTGCCAAGCTATATCTCCATAGCTAGTGCTCGACTTAGGCCAGAACTCCACCCCGCCCAAAGCAACGGCCACTCTCTTGAGAGGGCGCCGGAGAAGGCGGAGCAACCCGTTATTTTCTCGGTATTTTATTCGCCTCGTCCTTTCATATGCCCGGTGTGTCTGCACATTTGGGTGGAACCGTGATCATGCCGCTCGCGATCGATCCCAACAGCAAATTACTCGGTTCGCCCCCGGCCGATCTGGTGTTGCGCATCTCTCGATCTTCTCTCGATCAGGCTCCGCAGTCGCTTCGCTTGCCGGAATCGAAATGCACCGTCGGCGCCGACCCCGCCTGCACCATCGCGACCGAATACGCGTTGCATCCGGTGCATTGTTTGATTTTGCGAGGCCCCAGAGGCGCGGTGGTTCGGCGATGGGCGCCCGACACGTTGCTCAATGGCGCCCCTTTTGACGACGCGCCGCTACGCGAAGGCGATCAACTCACGATCGGCGACGATGTCGTGGAAGTTATCGATTTGGGAATCGGGCCAGCGCCCAAAAAGGAAACGTCTGGTTTGGTCGCGGCGCCGCGGAATGTCCTGCACGAAACGACCGAAACGACCGAAAACGCCGCCCTGGCGAAACTGCGAGCCGCGCGAGACATCGCTCGCCAGCGAAGCCGTTCGCTGTTGGCTGAGTTGCGCAAGGCGACAACCGCTCGTCGTGAGCAGCAGGCGATTGCTGAATCGGCTGTTCGCACCAGCGAAGCTTCACAAGATCACAGCCGCCAGCTAGAAAATACGCTTCAGAATAGTGAGCATGCGCTCGCCGAGAGCCGAAGCCTGCTCCATGCGCTCCAAGAGGAGTTGCAGCAGAAACACAATGCGTGGGATGCCGAGCGTGAAGAATTGCGGAATCCTCAAGCCGAGCAAGAGCTTGCGCTTCAAATTCACGACCTGACACAAAAATGGACGCTATCAGGATTCAAATTACGGCTTCTTCAAGATGTTCTGTTTGAATCCGGTCGGTTTTGGCTTAAACAGCAATCAGAGGAAACGCCGGCGGTTGCGTCGGATCGCATTTGCGAAGAAAATGAAGTGTTGCGCAAGGAACTCGACCGCTTGGGGCAATCGCACCAAATCGAGGCCGACGAGGCGTTGCAAGCACGGCAAACATTGCAGAGCGAACTGGCGACGTTTCAAGCCGAGTTGCAGGCGTCGCGCGAAGAGGCGCAACGTTTGGAGCAAGAACGCCAAAGCCTGCAAGCGATACAAGCACGTTCCGACCAAGATCTTGAATCGCTGCGGAGCGAGTTGCAGGCGTCGCTCAAAGAGGCGCGGCGCCGGGAGCAAGAGCGCCAAAACCTGCAAGCGATACAAGCACGTTCCGACCAAGATCTTGAATCGCTGCGGAGCGAGTTGAAGGCGTCGCTCAAAGAGGCGCGGCGCCGGGAGCAAGAACGCCAAAACCTGCAAGCACAATCGGATCAAGATCTTGAATCGCTGCGGAGCGAGTTGCAAGCGTCGCGGGAAGAGTCGCTGCGAGTGGAGCAGGAGCGCCAAGACTTACAGTCGCGATATGAAGACCTTCGCCGACAACACAACGATGTCCAATGCGAGGCAATCGCCCAGACGCCTAGGTCGGAACGCCTTGAAGCCGACGCTTCGTGGGACGCTCGCGAACAACCGGCGCCCGCCGTTTTCGCCGACGAACCATTCACGGGAGGCGATTCGGAACACGCCTTGCCCCGCGGCGAGAGTGTCGCGACCAATGGCAAAGACGATAGTGCATCGGAAGGCGAGGCCGAAGAAGATTCAATCAAGGCGTATATGTCTCAACTCTTGCAACGCCTCAAGTCGGATACCGATTCAACGCCACGGGAGCGTCCGCAAGCTTCGCAGGCCGCGCCTGCAAGCACGCCGGTATCCGCGCCGGAACCGGATACGAAACCAGAAGAAGTTTCACCCGAGCCGTCGAACGAGGTGCAGCAGGAACCGCCTTGCGAAATGCCGCCCCGCAGACCGGCGCCCGATCAATCGCTCAACTTGGAGGCGATGCGAGATCTGGCCAACTCGTCAGCCCGGCAAGCGATTAACAAACATGCTCGAAAACTCGCAGTCGCGGAGTTGGGCGCCAAACTGGCATTGGTCGCCACCGCGGCAACCAGCACCGCGTACCTTGCCTTTTATAGCACGGGCGGCTCGGCTGTCGTGTATGCCAGCGCCGCGGTAACCGGCGCCGTGGCGTTGGTTTGGGGGCGACAAGTGCTGCTCATTTTCCGAGGCGGGACGCCCGCCCCCAAAGAGCAAGCACCGAGCGAGCCGGAAAAAAAGGCGCCGGCGCCTGAATTGCCGGAAACCGATCTGTGAAGCGGTTCCCTCGGCTCGAAACGCCGCCTTGCAATCACCGAAGAAGCCAAAGACGCCCGCTGAAGCGAACTCCCACGGCGCACGCTCCGCACGACGCCGGCTAGAAGTCGTACCAGACGCCAACCCCAACCTGTTCTTCAAAGTTGTTGAAGAACGAAAACTGGCTGCTCTCGCCGTTGTAATAGTGCAGCCCCACTCGCAACAGCCGAGCATTTTCATCGCCCCGCCAAGCCCAACCGGCTTGGAAGACCATATTGCCCCCGAAGTTGACTTCTTGCCGCAAAAAAGCGTTGAAGGCGAAGAAGGGCGCCCCGGCTGGGCCGGTGGGTCGAGCGGGCGCGTAGTCGACGCCGAACTGAAACTCCCACGGCTCGCTGATGATGGTGTAGAAACCCCAAGCAACTTCCCCATAAATGCGCAACTTGTCGGTAAGGTAAATCGACTGGCCAAGCACCAGCAAATCTTGGGCGAAATTGAGTCGATTGAAATTAGGGTTCTTCAGTAAAAACTCATCACCCACGTGCGAACTCAAGTGGTAGTAGCCGAACTTGGTTTGAAAAGGGCCGCGTCCAAAAGTGAGAGGAATTCCGCCGCGGAAATCGACCGATTGCACATCGACCTCTTCTTGGAGGTCGAGGCGAAGTTGCGCCGAACCTTCAATGTCGAGTTGGAACCCTTCTGGACGCACGCGACGCCCGGTGCCGTAGCGAAACAGACCGACTCGTCCCCCAACGGTTGCATCCCAGAAAGTGCTCTGGTCTCGAATGTTGATGATTTTGGCGGCCATCCTCGATTCTTTCGCGCCGGCCAAATACGATTTATAAATCAAGCTGTCGGGCAGCACCTGCCAATAATAGGCCTCGCTGGACGACTCTGGGAGCGAAGGCTGCGACCGCACGTATTGATCTAGGTCGAAATATTCGGCGCCCGGCGTTGCGTTAGGAATGGGTGCGTTAGGGCGATTTTCGTCCAGCAGCGGGAAAGGAACTTCCGATTGCCCAAAATGGCCTGTTTGCGCGACACCCGGCCATGAAGGAGTTTCGCCAGCCTGCGCTGTTGAGAGCGCAGCGGCGTTCATCGCGGCGGCTATCCAAACCACGGCAGCGGCGACTCGCCTGAGGAAGTTTGATTCGCTGGTCTCCACCGGTACTACGCTCCATGACGCCAGCCGACGCCCAGTATCGCTCTTACATAGGTTGTACGATGCCATCGAAGGCCATCGTAGATTGCCTCTGTGCATTTGGAAATAAATAGCAGCCAAAGACGCCCCAGCTACCATGGGTAAACTCTCATCTGCCGCTCGTCGTAACCGTTTGTTTGGTTGCGTGTGGAAGTTGGCATGCGGGCAAAACGAGTTCGACTTGCAAATCGCGGCCCCCGCGCAACGTCGCTCCCTGGCCGAATGTCGTCAGTTGCGTAATGGTCGCGCGGAAGTTTAACGGCTAAGGTCGATGAGCGACAGATCGATCAACGCAGTCTGGGAAACCTAGCGACCTATCCACTCTCCGATCGGCCAGAACGGCGGGCGCCGGCTGTTTACATTTTCGGCAAATGAGCTGCCTTTCTCCGATTCGTTTTGGAAGATTGGGTTTCAAGTGGGGGGAGTTGGTGAAGCCTGGGGGAAAATGGCGGCCGAGTTGCTTGAAATCGGTGTTCTTCCATTGGGTAAAAAGGGGATCGTAAGGACCTGCTCCAAGATATATTCCGTGCAAGGGTGTTAGGCGAGCGGCGGAAAATAACTTAGCACCGCTCGATATATAAATGTCGCATATGTGTAGCCATCGTCGCCAGACGGTGGGTGAGCGGTGAACCATCCCACGCTCTGGCGAGCATGGCTACGACACTAATCTTCCGCTCGATGCTTACCCGCACGCAGCGGAAGTCCGTGAGCTTTTTGGGTTCCCACCTACGCGGGAATGACCGTTTGCTGATTCACTCGCTTGCGCTTCGTGCTTGTATTAGGTAGATTTGCCGACTCCCCAAATGCTTGGCGTGGCGAGTTCCAAGCTGTTGCCGGCGGGGTCGCGAAAATAAATGGAACGCCCGCCTTGCGGCCAGGCGAAATCTCGCTCGATCTTGACGCCGCACTCTTTCAAATGCAAACGCCAGTCGTTCAGTTCGCTTTCCTCCACGGAAAAAGCGACATGCCCAGCTCCTTCCGCGCCGTGCGAGGGTGTTTCGTTTCCCGCCTGGGCGCTGGCTCGTGGATCAAACAGCAAGAGCATTTGTTGGCCGCAGCGAAGAAACACATGCCGCCGCGGTTGACGCGAAGCAAACGCCAGCCCCAAAACGTCGGTATAAAAAACTTCAGCCGCCGAGAGGTCGTCGACATACAAACTCGTTTCCAAAATGCCGCGAACTTTCATGGCGAGCCCTTTTTTTGGGTGGCGGTTGCGGTTGCGGGGAAGCGAGTATGTTATGCTCGCGTTCCAAGCGATCTCTCAAACAACAATCCAACGGAGCACTTCATGACAACCCGCGCACAAACGGAATATCGATACGAAAAACTCACCTGGCCGGAAATCAACGACGCGGTCGATCTGGGCAAGGTTTGCATTGTACCCTGCGGAGCGGTGGAACAGCACGGTCCGCACCTGCCGCTGGATGTCGACCTCATCTGCCCCAACGGCATCGCCCATGGCGCCGGAAAGGCCGCGCCGGAAAAAATCTCGGTGTTGCCGATCGTGAGCTACGGCTACACCGGCCACGTGATGGATTTCCCCGGCACGATCAACTGCCATTACGAACACTTCATAAACATGGTGCTCGACCTAACAAAATCACTGGCGTATCATGGCTTCAAGAAAATCATCTTGCTCAACGGGCATGGCTCCAACATGCCCAACCTCGACCTGGTCGCACGTCGGACGAACCTCGAGACCGACGCCGAATGCGTGCTCACCGGCTGGTGGCAACTGCTCTCGGTCGACCCAGAGTTTTTCCCCAATTGGCGGCAGAGTAAGTTTCCCGGCGGCTGCGCTCACGCGGGCGAACTGGAAACATCGCTCTATTTGTATCTCGACGAAGACGGCGTGCGGAAAGATAAAATCAAAAACGGCGAGATCAGCTTCAACCAAGACAACAGCCCTTTCAACTACGTCGACCTCATGGGGCAGGGGCCGGCAACCGTTGTTTCCTGGACCAGCAGCTACAGCGATACCGGCGTGCTGGGCGAAGCGGAACTCGCCACGGTGGAAAAGGGAAAACAGGTCTACGACGAAGCGATCAAGCAGTTGCTGGCCTTCGTCGACTACTTCAAGGACCGCCCCCGCGACCAACGCCAAGACCGCCATCGCAAGCCGCCCACGTTTCCAATCCCTTGGGGCCAGACACCGCTCGATTCTTGATCGCGGCCTGGGCGTCGGATTTCCCTGTAGGGCGAGCGCCAGGACAGTTTTTTGGGCGGCAATTTCAAAAACACCGTTTTCCGCCGCTGCGAACAAGGGTATTATGGAGCCGCCCAGCGTATGTCCATGCATGCCGATGTTTCTCCCAACCGATTCCGCCGTTCAACCCCGCAACCTCTCGGAGCCCGCTTCCATGACGATCCAACGAATGTTTGCCTGCCTGCTTCTCGCCACGGGCCTTTTTTTTCCGCCGCCGCTGCAAGCCGAAGAGGTTGCCCAAAGCGAACTCAAGCCAATCCAACTGTTTACCGTGCCGAACTATTGCGAAGGCGTGGTGTTCGATCATCAAGGGCGAGGATACGTTTCCCACAAACGCGATATCACGCAGTTCACACTCGACGGCAAACACCATGTTTGGGCCACGACCGGCGCTCCCAATGGCCACAAAATTATGGCCGATGGAACCCATCTGGTGTGCGACGCCAGCCAGCATGCGGTGCTGCATCTTTCGGCCACGGGCGAAATGCTGAAGCCGGCGTCGTCCGCTTGCGGAGGCGTGGCGTTGAGAGGTCCTAACGATCTTTCGCTCGATACGGAGCAAGGCGGTTTTTACTTCACCGATCCTGGCGGCAGCAGCGACAAAAACCCGATCGGCACCGTGCATTATGTCGATCGCGCGGGCCACACCTCGCTCATCGACACGGAATTGGCGTTTCCCAACGGAATCGTGCTGTTGCCCGGCGGCAAGAAACTTTTGGTGGCCGAGAGTAAAAAGAATCGCATTCTGGCGTATGAAGTGTTGGCGCCCGGCAAGGTTGGCGAACGGACTGTCTTCGCCAACTTGCCCAAAAAAGACGAAGCCGCCGGCCAGGTCGACAACCAACCCGATGGAATTTGCCTCGATGCACAAGGCAACTTGTACGTAGCGCACTACGGCATGCGGCAGGTGCAGGTGCTCAATCCTCAAGGTAAGCTGATCGCACGCTACGCCGGTGGGAATCTTACGACCAGCAACGTGGCGTTTGGCGGTCCGGAATTGAACCAACTTTTTGTCACCGGCGGTCTGGGGCAAGAGAGCGGCGGCGGCGGCCTTTTCCGGCTCGACGTCAACACCAAAGGGCTCCTGATTCTCCCCGCCAGGAAGTAATTGGACGGCGGCGGTTCGGCATTCGCACTTTAGAAAGCGTGGAAAAACTACTTCCCGGTTCAGAAGCCCGGCTTTTTCAAAAAGCCGGGCTTCTCAAACGTCCATTCAGGATTTAATTGCTCCACTCTTTCTTATGTTACGGCGGTAGCCATGCTCAATCCGAATCGTTTCGGCGACTACCAACTGGGCGAATTGCTCGGCGTGGGCACGGTGGGGAGCATCTACCTCGCCACCAATTCCAACACCGGCGAACGCGTGGCGTTGAAAATTCTGCTCCCGGAGGTTTCGCAAGACAAAAAAATCAGCACTCGGTTTGAACGCGAGATGCTCATCTTGGAGAAACTGCATCATCCTCATGTTGTGGCGTATTACGGCGGCGGCGAACACGATGGCCGTCTGTATTACACCATGGAGATTGTCGACGGCGGCACGATGAAGCAAATTCTGCAAGACCACGGCCGCTTGCGATGGCGGGAAGTGGTCGAATGCGGCCGGCAAGTGGCCTCGGCGTTGCAGCACGCCCACAACAACGGCATCATTCATCGCGACCTCAAACCGTCGAACCTTTACCTGACCGAAGGCGGCGACATCAAACTCGGCGACTTCGGCATCGCCCGCGACACCGGCGCCGCCGATCTTACCGCCGACGGCATCACGGTGGGCACATACGCTTATATGTCGCCGGAACAGATCGCCGGAGGCAAAAAAACAACTCCCAAAAGCGACCTTTACTCCCTCGGCTGCGTGCTTTTTGAACTGCTCACCGGCCGCCCGCCCTTTGTGGGAGAGAACTTCGCCCAGATTTTCACCCAACATTTGCAATCGCCGCCGCCAACATTGGCCTCGCTCGGAATACCGGCGCCGCCTCAGTTGGAAGAACTGATTCGCCAACTCCTGGCCAAGGATCCCGAAGCCCGTCCGTTTAACGCCCGCTACGTGCAAGGCGTGCTCGACGACATTCTCGAACAGGTTGATCAGAACGCCATTGACGCCAACGCCCCATCCGCCAACGCCCCATCCGCCAACGCCCCATCCGCCAACGCCCCATCCGACGATGCCCCATCCGCCAACGCCCCATCCGACGATGCCCCGCCGATTATCCAGCGGGCCGATCTCAGCAAGCTCGTCGAGGAAGATCGGCTGAATCAAGTTTCCTGGACCGGCCTCCTCTGGATGCTCGCCATAGCCGGCGCGATTATCGCCGCCGCCTGGGCGTTGCATCGGTAATGGCGGAATCATTACACATCCAGAGAGATCTGTTTAAACTCTACAGCCATGGTTTTCGTGCTAACTTGTTCGTCTCTCGCTCTATTCAAGTTCGTCGCTTTGCAATGGAGGCTGCCCCGGTCCTCTTACGCGCAATACCCGAATTTCGTCAGCTTCAAGAATAAATACTCCTCGGTAAGTCCTGCCGTGAGGAGTCTTGAAGAAGAACTGACGCAATTCGTACTTGTCGTGGAACTCCGTTAAAACAACTCCGAATCGCTCTGGGTTGTTTGCCAAACGCGAACACGCTTCCTCAAAAGCCGTGATCCAGTGAGCGGAGCCAGTAAGCGATTGCTTGGCGATCCAATCAGAAATCTCGATGAGGTCTCGCTTTGCTCGCCGCAGAATACGGACATTGTATGTCATGCGTCCGTTGGGAAGTTGTGACGTTGGCGAAGCGCAACGATGACCTCTTCGGCGGGTTGTCCTTGATCACCACTTTCCATGTCGCGAATAGCCGCATTTACAGCCAAGATGTCTTCGTGACGTTGGTCGGGGCGCGGGTTCTCTGCTCGCCACAGATCCAGCAACTCTTCCAGTGAGAGTTCGGCGCCTTCATTGCAGACCTTCGCCATCGCAAATTGAACAAATCGATTGATGTCGTCCGCTGAAGTAGCAGCCATTAGGCGAAATCCTTGTCCGAAATTTACTTATTGAATTACGTACCAAAAGCCCGGCAATTTGAAAATGTGGGTTTTCTGAACGACGGCGATTTGCATTCCTGACCAAAGCAGTATAAAACCGCCAGGCACGCCGGGCAAGCAACTGCATCGGTAATGGCGGAATCATTACACATCCAGAGAGGAAAGCCTCGCCGATGCCCGACTTGAAGGAAGTGGTGGCGCGAACCGTTCTGGAAACTTTTATTCAGCGGGCGGAATTGCACGATGAGGTCGGCTCCACGAACGATGTCGCCCTGGAACGCGAGCGGACGTTGGAGCTGCCTGCGGGCGGTGATCAAACCGACGCCGCGCCGGCGGCGCTGTTGGTGGTCAGCCGGCGGCAAACTTCCGGCCGCGGTCGCGGCGCGAACGCCTGGTGGTCGAACGATGGCTCGCTGTTGTTTTCACTCTTGCTCGACGCCCCCAGCCTTGGCTTGCAGCCCCAGCATTGGCCGCGCGTTTCCTTGGCGGCGGCGTTGGCGGTGGGTGAAGCGATCGAGAGCATGGTCGAGGGTTTGCGCGTGCGGTTAAAATGGCCCAACGACGTTTTTTTGTCGGGCAAGAAATTGTGCGGCATCTTGGTGGAGTCGCCGCCGCACGCCAGCGGAAAGCTCGTCATCGGCGTGGGGATCAATGTCAACAATTCCTTCCAGGCGGCGCCGCCCGACTTGGCCGGAATTGCCACTTCGCTGCTCGACGCCACCGGCGAAACCCTCCATCGCACCGACCTCCTCTGCCGGATTTTGTCGGCCCTGGATCGGAACCTCTTTTTGCTCTCCCAAAACGAATGGGAGTTGGATAACATCTGGCGCGAGCGGTGCCTGCTTCGCGGCAAGCCTGTTCGACTTTTGGTGGGCGACCGCCGCATTCGGGGGACCTGCCTGGAGGTGAATCGGGAGGGCGCGTTGGTGCTGCAAACCGAAGGCGGCGCGGAACCGTTTTTTGCCGGCATTGTGGAGAAGTTCGGCTGAGCATTCGCCGCCCGCTGCTTACCAACATGTTCAGAGCCGGGGCGTTTCAGCCCCGAGATTTCGTTACGAACGGGAAACACGTTGTCGTTGCGCATGGGTGTATAAAAAACTGGGCCACGCGCCGGCTGGCGCCATCGGTCGTTTACACCTAACTTGCACGTTTCTGGGGCGTATGGGCGTGGGCGCCATCAAACTCGAAATGCAGCCGCACCGTGAAGGAACCCGCCATGGCCAAATTCGCCGTCATCCTGCTCGCCGCCGGTCGTAGCAGCCGCTTCCACGACAAACATTACAAAAAGCCGTTCGCACCGCTGGCCGGCCGCGCCGTGTGGCTGCATTCCGCCGAACGTTTTCTCAACCGAGACGACGTCTGCCAGTTGATTGTCGTGATCTCGGCGGACGATCACGAATCGTTTCACGACAAATTCGGCGCCAATATCGCGATCTTGGGAATGGATGTTGTCAGCGGCGGCGCCGAGCGGGCCGATTCCGTGCAGGCGGCGCTGGCGCAAGTGCGCGCCGAAGCCGATTTTGTCGTCGTACACGACGCCGCGCGGCCTTGTTTGGCCGACCAGTGGATCGATGAGGTCTTCGCGGCGGCTGAACTTTCCGGCGCTGCCATTCTGGCCACGCCGGTTTCCAGCACGCTCAAACGCGTGAACGACAAACAGCAGGTCGAGGAAACCGTATCGCGGGAAAAAGTTTGGGCCGCGCAGACGCCGCAAGTGTTTCGTCGCCAACTTTTATTAGACGCCTACGCCGCGCGCGCCGGCAAACAGCCCACCGATGAAGCACAGGCCGTCGAACAATTCGGCCACGCGGTGACGGTTGTTCTCGGTTCGCCCATCAATTTGAAAATCACCAGCAAGGCCGACCTGCACCTGGCTGTCCACCTGTTGAAAGCGATGCCCAAGCCCAAGACAATGGGCGGTTTGCATCCCTTCGCCGATGACGACCTATGGCGCTGAACGCGCCCCAAACCGCGGCCTTGTATCCACCCAAAGAAAACCACATGACCACCGATATTCTGGCCGACCTCCGCTGGCGCGAACTGCTGCATCAATCGACCGACGAAGCCGAACTGGCGAAACTTCTGGCGGCGCCGCAGTCGGCGTATGTGGGGTTCGATCCCACCGCCGAGAGCTTGCATGTCGGCCACATGATGGGCCTCATGACCCTGCGGCGTTTTCAAAACGCCGGCCATCGCGCGATCGCCCTGGTGGGCGGCGCCACCGGCATGGTGGGCGACCCCAGCGGAAAAAGCCAGGAGCGCAACCTGCTCTCCGTCGACGACCTCAACGCGAACGTGGCCGCCATCAAGGAACAGATGGGCCGTTTTCTCGATTTCGAAGGCGACTCCGGCGCACGGCTTGTCAATAATTACGATTGGATGAGCCGCTTCAGCTACCTCGATTTCCTCCGAGATATCGGCAAGCACTTTCCGGTGAATGTCATGATGACCAAGGATTCCGTCAAACGGCGGCTGGAAGGATCCGACGCCGGCATCAGCTATACCGAATTTAGCTACATGCTCCTGCAAGCCTACGACTTCGCCTACCTGTTCGAGCACCACGACTGCCGCCTGCAGTTGGGCGGCAGCGATCAATGGGGAAATATCACGGCCGGAATCGACCTCGTTCGGCGCATGCACGGCCAGCATTTGCACGGCGCCACCTGGCCGCTGCTGACCAAGTCGGACGGTGAAAAAATGGGCAAAACCGCCTCCGGCGCCGTCTGGCTTTCGGCCCAGAAGACCAGCCCCTACCAGTTCTATCAATACTGGGTCAATGTCGCCGACGCCGACGCCGGAAAGTGCCTCCGCTCCCTGACCGAACTGCCCCACGAAGAAATTGAAGCGTTGGATCAATCCCGCGCCGAAGCGCCCCAGCAACGGCAGAGCCAAAAGCGGCTCGCCCAGTGGATCACGCAACTGGTGCATGGCGAACCAGGCCTGCGTGCGGCGGAGCAGGCCACGCAAGTTTTCTTCGGCCAGCCGATTGAAAATTTGAGCGACGCCGAGTTGACCGAAATTTTTTCCGACGTGCCCAGCCAAACGCTCGCCAAAGACCGGCTCGGCGGCGACGGACTCTCCCTGCTCGACGCCTTCGTGGAGGCCGGTTTGGTGAAATCAAAAGGCGAAGCCCGCCGGCGCGTCAAGGAAGGCGGCGCGTATGTCAACAATCATAAGCGAACCGATTTCGAGCAACGTCTCACCGCCGCCGACCTAGCCAGCGAAACAGTCATGGTGCTGCGCAGCGGTAAGAAAAAATACGCCCTCTTGCGGTTCGAGGGGTAGCAACCGTCTTGAATTTCCAGGCCGGATTAAAAGCCCGGCATTTTGGAAATGCCGGGCTTTTCTGAGCCACAACCGGTAACTTATTTCAGAACGATTCCTAAAATCAGCTCTGCTCGTCGACGGGCAATTGATCGATCTTGGCGGCCAGAATGAAATCGTTTTCGGAGAGGCCGCCAATGGCGTGCGTCCAGAGTTCGATGGAAACGTTCCGATAGCTTTCCAGGTGCAAGTCGGGGTGATGGGCGTCTTCTTCGGCGATAACCGCCACGCGTTGGAAAAAGTCGATCCCCGCCAGAAAGTTTTTGACCGTCCAGTCCTTACGAATGCGTTGGCCTTCGTGGGTCAGTCGCCAGCCGGAGAGTTTGCCGAGTTGATTTTCGGCCTCATCGAGCGTGCAAGGTTCAACGCCCCCCTCGCAAGGTTTGCATTTCCGAGCGACCAACTGTTCAGCGTGTCGAATTTCCATCATGGCTCCTGGGCGGCAACTAGCGGGGTGATTGAACTTGCGATGGGTCTAAAACTCTCGCCTTCAGGCAAATCCTTTAGGTTTTTCTTGAGGTGGCAAGGGTTCGGTCACCACGAAGAAATCCAGTGGAAGGAAATTTAACCACAGAGGACACGGAGGGCACAGAGGGCACGGAGATTTTTTAGGGCGTCTTTTTCTCTGTGCTCTCTGGTGCGCCAGGCGAAGCCTGTCTGATCTACTCAAATGAAAGGAGTTGAGCATGATAATTGTTCGTTAATCATGTAGCTGAGGAGGCGATGTTCTCGGGGTAACCCGGTCGTTGAAGCCCTCCGATAG
>JAJRWU010000172.1 GCA_024276655.1 Planctomycetota bacterium | reverse complement strand
CGAAACTTGCTCTTGTGCAGCCATCGGAAGAACCTCATCAGTTCGGAGACGTGATTTTCACAGTACCTCTTCGCCATCGGGTGTGGAGGCTTGATCCTCTTGTCGGTCGTCATTGGCCGCATTCGCCAGTAATCCAAAAGCTCTTGGCAGCCATCGTCATCAAGGACGGATAGCGGCCTGTCCTTTTGATGCTTTTTCAGCATCGTGGCATTCGTAATCTTGTGTGACCCGAAAGAACTCAACGTCGGCCCTTCTGGAGTTGGATCAACATCCTTCTTTTTGACATCAGCAATGTACGCATCGAGTGCGGTGTGGAAGTCCTCCGAGATTTCCGCCAAGACGTTTGGAGCCAGTTCTTTGATTTCTTGAATTTGGTGTTCGGCGGATCGGCGAATGAAGTCGGCACCGATGGCGTGCGATTCGTTGTCCTCGGGGACAAAAACAATACACGGATACTCGCTGGCAAGACGCTGAACTCGAAGGGCGTAAAAGTAGTCACTGTCCGAGTCGAGCCGACCAACTGTGATCTGAACTTTTCCCGCTGCCAGTTGCTTTGCGATCCACAGAGTTTCGCCGTTCCATGCAGGGTCGCCACGCTCGGACTGCACATCGGGGTGGAGAGGCGGAAAGTATTGCTTTGGTGACTCGCCGTTCTTCTGTTCAACGTGTGACCAAAACTCTCGAACTCGGACGAGCCGTGCCTTGGCCTGATCAATGCTCGTTCCAAAGCCAAACGGATACTGTTTCCGCTTGCCCGCCTCGTTGACCCACCAGCCAACCTTTCGGCGGTATCGGCCTCGTGCGTCAGGGAGCCATTCGTCGTCGCTCTTTTTCGGCATCCTCGATATCTCAAAACAGGATGTGGAAGTGTGGGTGTCTTAAATGGCAAGAATACCAAGAAAGGCACCCAGCGACAACGAGAAAGGCACCCAAAAACACCGAAAAAAGGCACCCAATGGCGATATCGCCCTGACCTTGGGATGCGGACATGCAACCTAAGTCCAATAAAAAATGCCACTTATGTCATTTGACACAAGTGGCATCGATGGAGGCGGCGGGAATCGAACCCGCGTCCCGAGATGCTTCCATGTAAACTTCTACGTGTGTAGTCGATTATTTGATTTTCGCGGCGGACGGCTCCAACCGACGGGATCTGCCTGCCGCTAGACGAAAACTTTTTGAACTTGGCGCGTGTTCGACATGACGCCAAGCGGTCCGGAATTGGCTACCGACTTTTGGATCTCTCCGGCGAAGCTCCGCAGTCGGGGCTACCTATACTTAGGCGGCCATTGCGAGGTTTTCCTCAGCAAGTAATTAAGGCGGTCAGCTTTTAACGTGGCCTACTGACCAACCACGACACGCCGCTTACACTTCCGACCATCCGGTCGAATCCATTTCACCCCCTAATAAAACGAATCGTTAAATCAATAGACGAAATCTTCGAGCGAAATTCCGCGCACAGTAAAAACAGCACGTCATTTCCTTCTTCTATAGTAGGTTTCAGAGGGCGTTTTGTCGAGAGCGCCCGCGAGCATACCGGGTATTCGCAGGATGTTCCTGGTGGGCGAAGTCGGAGCAGCAAATGTTACGCTTCGCTATCGGAAACGAACGCCGATTGGCAATAGCTCGAGCAATCCTTGCTGGGCGATGAATTGCCGCAATGCGGGAATAGGCGTCGCTGGCGTTTTTTTTGTTGGCGAACGGCTATCGATTCAGTGTACGATGTGGGAATGTTTCCGGCAGGGAATGGTGTTTCAGGTCATGGGAGCGACCGCCATCGCTTAAACACAATTTTATTGTCGAGGAGGGCTTGATGAATCAGAAACAACAATTGCCGACGACTTTCACGTGGGTGCTGCTGGTGGTATTGGCGAGTGGACTTATCATTCAGGGGATGGCTGCCGCGCAGTCCGACGATGCCAAGGCAAAGCCCGCCGCGAAGCAATCAACCACTAAGGTTCGCGGTCGCTTGCCAGCGTTCTATGGTCGGGTGGTCAGTGGCGAGCAGCGCGAGAAGATCTACAAAATCCAACAAGGATACGCCGCCGAAATTGCTGAACTGACCAAAAAGCTCGCTGAATTGCGTGAACGTCAAGGCAACGAAATCAAAGCAGTTCTAACGCCCGAACAAGTTGTGAAAATTGAGGATCTGGCGGTGAAGGCCAAAGCCAAGCGAGCCAAGGCCAAGGCCGCATGTTCGGCAAAATAGCTCGCGCCCGCCCAGACATGGCCCACCTACGCGGGAATGACCGTTTGCTGATTCACTCGCTTGCGCTTCGTGCTTGTATTTGGAGCCGTCCCGAATTTACATACCGAATTAAAAGCCCGGCATTTTGAAAATGCCGGGCTTTTTTTTGAGCTACGACCAGAAGCTTATTTCGGGACTGTTCCTTAGCGGCACGAGGCTACGCTGATTTGAAACCGTCCGGTATATTTCTGGCCGGGTTGGAGAATTTTGAGGCCGCCATCCATGCCTTCGCGCGCCAAGCGAAAGGGGTCGGGCGTGCAAGTGTACGGCTCAATGCAAACGGCGCGGCGGTGCGGCGGGGTGTAAACCACGCATTCGCGAAACAGGCGGTCAAACGAGATACTAACCTTGCGTTTGGCTTGAGGGTCGGTTATCGCCGCATGGCAAACATCGCCCTGGAATTGAAGGCCGGAAAAAACGTTATCGAATTGCATGTCGCCGAATCGTAGGCCGGCTTGAAATTCGGCGGCGTTGAAAATGTCTGCGCAGCGGCCGGTGAGCAGCATGTTTTCCAGCTCCCAGTTTTTCGTCACCGGCAGATGCACTATGCAGTGCTCCGCGTTGGTCGCATCGCCGCCGAGCGGCAATTGAAAATAAGGATGCAGGCCCAGTCCGCAAGGAAGTGGATGGTGGTCGGGGTTTTCAATCGTGACTTCTAGTGAAAGTTCGGCGGCGCCAAGTTCGTAAGCCACGGTGAGGCGAAAATCGGCCGGCCACATGTCGGCCAAGGCGGGGTCGTCGACCGAAGCGTGAAACTCCGCCACGGCGCGGGTCGCGGTTTGCTCCAACAATCGCCAAGGCCGATCCAAGACGAAACCATGAATGGCGTTGCCTTGGCCATCGCCGGCGGTGAGTTCAAACGAGCGGCCTTCCCATTGGAATGTTGTTCCGCCGATGCGTCCTGGAAAAGGAAAGAGCAAGGGAATGCCTCTTCCCGAAGGCCGCTTGCCGCCTTCGGCGAAACCTTCCTCCGACCACACGATGGGAACATTCTCGCCGTCGACGGGCGCTGAAAACTTGTGGCAATTAAAACCCAAGTCGACGAGAATTTCGGCCGACGAACCGGCCGGGTGCTCCAAACGAATATTTTGCATTGGTCTTTCCAGAAGAAGCGAAAAGGCAACCGTTCACGGTGGTGCGGAGAATACGATAGCAATCTATCCGACAGCGAATAGTCCACAAGCGGTTACGAAGAAGACGGGAAACGGTCGAGTAGAGGAGGAGCGTCAATGACGCCCCTCCCCCCTCATCAAACCGGACATGCGGATTTCCCGCATCCGGCTTACCAAAGGCATTTCGTCGGTCGGCACACGCAGACTCAGCGGTCGCCACGG
>JAJRWU010000171.1 GCA_024276655.1 Planctomycetota bacterium | reverse complement strand
TGGAGACCGCTGAGTCTGCGTGTGCCGACCGACGAAATGCCTTTGGTAAGCCGGATGCGGGAAATCCGCACGTCCGGTTTGATGAGGGGGGAGGGGCGTCATTGACGCTCCTCCTCTACTCGACCGACCTCCGCGTTTCCCTTTTTCGTAGCGTCGGCCGGGAATTTACGGTCACATTTTCGGCGCCTGCGCGGAGCAATCCGCTACCGGTTTTGGACCGGCCAATTCTTCGCGCCTTCGCGTCTTCTCGCGAGAAAAAGGGCGCGCGCGAAGACGCGAAGAACACGAAGACGAACGGGCGCGTCCTGAATGGTTCCGCAATGATTGGTTGATTGCAATGGATGGTCGGATGGCCGTTTAAGCTTTGCCCGCGTCGCAAAACGCGCGGGGGCAATCGCCGACGCCTTGATCGGGGCGCTCACCGGTTACGGCGATTTACTTCAAGTGCTTGAGCGATTCAATAAAGTAGTCAAACGCATCTGCCGCCGGGACGCACGTTCAAACCCAGGAACGCTTGAACTACCGAGAAGCCCAGAAAAAAATCGACTATTCCTTAAGTTGATGCGTATGCGGCCGGGCGGAGCGACGCCATCGGCTAATAGCTTGGATCCCGCCGGGATCGATTTTCTGCTCACTTCCACCGATGACAAATGACTATTGTCAAATAACTATTGACAATTTCCTGCTCAATACCGCCGCTTGGATAACTGGGGACCCCGAGCCAAAAAACTCATGTATAAACAACAGGGCGGGAAAGACGGTGCGCGGGCAGCCCGGCATTCCGCTCTGGCGTCACACTATCTCGGCGTACTCCTCGGTCAACTGCTCCAGCCGTTTTGCATCGGGTTCGGGCAACTGTGCAAGCGGCGTCACGAACGGGGCGCCGTGCTCATCTTTTTGCAGCCTGATCGGCGGATCAGCCAAATCTTCCCGGTAGTAACGCTCACTTGGAAAAATATCCGCCGGATACGTGAAATTCTCCAGCGACGCCAGCGCGATGCAATGAGAAACGCCCACGGCGCTTTCCAGCATGCCGCCCACCCAACACGGAATGCCCGCCCGACGACACATGTTATGCACCTCGACGGCGTTGGTCAGTCCGCCAATGCGGCCCGGCTTGATGTTCACAAACCGGCAGCTTCCCAGTTCGATCGCTTGCTTCGCCCGCTGAGGATGCGAAACAGTTTCGTCCAAACAGACAGGCGTTTTAATGGCTGCTTGCAACTGCGCATGCTCGTGCAAATCGTCGTAAGCCAGCGGCTGTTCGATCATCGCCAGGTTCAAGTCGTCGATCTGGCGGAACATCTCTAAATCGGCCAGGCGGTATCCGCTGTTGCAGTCGATGTGGAAGGTGTGCTCGGGAAATTGCCGCCGGACTTCGCGCAACATGGCGAGATCCCAACCGGGCCGATATTTCAATTTGATGCGGGGAAAGCCGTCCGAGATCGCCGCTGCAATATCGGTAAGCAGTTCGTCAATGCTATCGGCGACGCCGAAATCGGCTCCGATCGAAATACGTTGTTGTGGCGTTCCTTCAGCGCGCTCGGCCAACAACGTATGCAAGGGGCGCCCGGTTTCACAAGCTTTCAAACTCCACCAGGCGTTATCGAACAACGCCTTGGCGAATGAGTTGCCCTTGAAGAACCCCAGCCGCTGTTGCAGGGCCTCTGGCGTGGGCAACTCTTGCCCCAGTAGTTGCGGCGCGAACCATTGCCGCGCTACCGCGAACACGCCGCCACCCCACTCTGGACTATAACAAGGAGCGGCCAACGGAGTGCTTTCACCCCAGCCGACCAGCGAGCCGCTCTCCAGTCGGCAGAGTACGGAATGGATCACATGGTCTTCGCCGTAGGCGGTCCGCCAGGGAGAGATCAACGGCATGGCCACGCGCCAAAGTTGGATGCGAGTGATTTTCATTCGGTTTGTTTTCTCTAAGGCGAAATGCGGGCAAGCCGGAAAGCTGTGTCGCGGAGGTTTCTTGACGTGATACCGCGCACGGTTGAAAATGGCGTCTTTTTCGTTTAACGGCAAGCCGAAGGCGGCTGCGTTTTTGTGTCTTGCCCAAACGCATTGGCTCAAAACACAGCCGCCTTCGGCTTGCCGTTAAACGAGACATTGCCAGCCGTGTGAAGTATATAATCGAACTGCAATCGTAACGTATCTGGCCCGCGAACCAACGGTAGACCGCGTGAAACCCCTGACCGACAAATCTCTGGAGCGTCCTACGAAGGCTCGCTTTCTCGTCTTGGCGATGCTCTGCGCCGCGGCGGCCATCGCCTACATCAGCCGCAATAGTCTGGCCGTTCCCGCCGACGCGATAAGCGCCGAACTCGGCATGAGCAAGGTCGATATGGGCTGGGTGATGGGCGCCTTTTTCTGGAGTTACGCGCTGGCGCAAATTCCCAGCGGCGCGCTCGGCCAGCGTTGGGGCACGCGGCGGACGCTCGCCTTCCTGGCCGTGCTGTGGTCGTTGGCGATCGGCCTGACCGGATTGGCCACCGGTTTTTGGTCGTTCGTTCTGGCGCGGCTGGTGTTCGGAGTCGCCCAGGCGGGCATCTTCCCTTGTGCGGCGAACACGGTCTCGAAATGGTTCCCGGCTTCCGAACGGGGCTTGCCCACCGGCGCCTTGGGAAGTTTTATGTCGATCGGCGGCGCGCTTGGCATCGCGCTCACCGGCTTTATGATCGCGGGCGCCGAATGGGGCGACTTCAAAATTCCCGGCATGAGTTGGCGAACCGCCTTCGCCCTGATGGCCGCGCCGGGAATCGTCTGGGCGATGTTTTTCTACTACTGGTTTCGAGACCGTCCTGAAGAGCATCGGGCGGTCAACCGCGCCGAATTGGAGTTGATCAGAACCAACGAAACACCCACCGATGAAACATCTGTCGACGGAACACCCGCCAACGAAACCAAGGCGCCCGCCGCCGCCACGCCTTGGCTGCCGATCCTGACCAGCTTTTCGATGTGGATGATCTGCGGCCAGCAATTTTTCCGGGCCGCTGGTTATATCTTTTTCGCCACCTGGTTCCCCAGCTATCTGCAAGAATCGCGGGGCGTGACACTGGCCGCTTCGGGCCTGTTGGCCAGTCTGCCGTTGCTCGCCAACGTGGCCGGTTGCGCTGTTGGCGGCGTCATGCTGGACTGGGTCTGGCGGCGCACCAAGAGCCTGCGTTGGAGCCGCCAACGGCTGGCCATCGCCGCCATGCTGGGCTGCGCGGCATGTACGCTGGCCGCCTATTTCGTGGTGGAAACGCTGCCCGCCGTAATCATGATTTCCCTCGGCTCGTTCCTCGCCGGCTTCGGCGGACCGATCGCCTACACCACCACGATCGACAAAGGCGGCCAGCATGTGGCGCCGGTGTTCGGCATGATGAATATGTCGGGCAATCTGGGCGCGGCTCTTTGCCCAGTGGTGGTCGGCATGTTGTTCGATCTGGACATTGTCGACGGCGTACTCGTAATGTTCGCCGGCGTTTACCTGCTGGCCGCCATCTGCTGGGCCTTCCTCAATCCTCAAGGCACGATTTTTGACGACGTTTGATATTTCATGACGCCGGCCTAAGTACCTGTCCAAGATCTATTCCGTGTTTTTTGGATGCCGGCAGGCCGAAGAGGGCAGGCGTCCTTGTTTTCATATCCTGGAAGGATAAAAGCCATTAGCCGGTGGTCGAGCGGAGCGAACACCACCGGAGGATTGAGACGCTGAAATACCGCATCCCGGCGGGATGCCAGCGTCGCTGGCGTGTACTCTTCAGCGTGGTTCATTTTTGGCGGTTCGCGTGATTCCGAAAGCACGCTGAAGCATGAACTCCAACGGTGGGCGACACAAATGATGGCGTTGTTTCGAGGCGTTTCCCGCGCCCACTGCTCTGGCATCCCGCCGGGATGCATCGTTCGCTGCGGTAGCCTACCGGCGGTATTCGCTCCGCTCGACCGCCGGCTAATGGCTGGCAAGCCTCCGGCTTGGCGGGGATTTCATAACGCTATTGCACGGAATATATCTTGGACAGGTACTAAGTCCAAGCTCCTTGTGAATCTGTTGGTCTGCTTCTTCGAGCGGCGTCACGCGCCCGGCTTCCATGTCATCGATTTCAGACTGAATCGCGGCAAGATCTTCCTGCCGTTTCAACGCCACCATCGCTCGATGGCGGCGTCGGTGAGGAAGTACACTTTTTGTGTTTGCGCATCTTCAACTTCGATGCCTTCAGGTTGTTGAGCAAGGGCCCGCCGCTGTTCGTCGGATAAGGATACTTTCATACCCTCATTGTACTTCATTTCCAGCCCGTATACTTCACGCGGCTGGCAATGGCTCGTTTAACGGCAAGCCGAAGGCGACTGCGTTTTCTGTTCTGCCCAACGCATGGGCTCAAAACGCAGTCGCCTTCGGCTTGCCGTTAAACGAAAAATGCGACATTTTCAACCGTGTGCGGTATAACGCCACTGGCAAAAGGCGCCCCATACTGTTTTGCCCCAGCGGTGCGTTGAGTTTGGGGCGTCTTGACGCCGCCCCAAAAAGCTGAACTGACGATCCGAGCAATCGTCGAAGAGGTGAGTATATGATATTGTGACAAGACATCTGCAATACCAACCCCGATCGAAGGCGAACAGATGGCAGGACTCGATATCTCTTCGAATGAATTGCTCCGAGAACTCGCCGACGAGCATCGAGAGTGGCTATCCAAATTCGACTCTCAGTACAAAGGAAATTGGGAAAAACTCCTCAACAACAACAATGAAAGCGGCATGGCAGAGGCTTCCGTTCGCCGCCGTCTTCAACGGTATGGCGTAGACGTTCAACCCAACGAAGACCTCGACACGGGCAAACAGGCGCCTGACTTTCGGTGTAAACGCTTGGGCATTGAGTTCTTTGTCGAGGTTACCTGCATTCAAATCGAAACCATGGTAAAAAAGACGGGAATTCCCGACTCCGCCTCATCATGCGATCACCCCGTGAATCCGTCGGTTCTTCCCATCTTCTATAAGTGCGTCAATAAGGCTCGTCAATCCAGCGCTGCTGATGGCCCCGTTCTTGTTGCGATTGGTACATGGCGTGGATTTGCCGCGAGGATGTTGTGGTGTGAAAAATTCCTCGTGAACATGCTGCTAACCGGCGACACAAAGCTGACATGGTGAGGTGGCGCCGCTTTCACGGACAGGCGAGTCTCTTAAACTGGAGATCCAGCAAGGAGGCTCAAAATGCCACGAAAGAAGGCGAAAGCCAAACGAGAGACGCGTCGTACGTTTACGCCAGAGTTCAGACAAGAAGCGG
>JAJRWU010000170.1 GCA_024276655.1 Planctomycetota bacterium | reverse complement strand
CCCCCTGCATACACGAGTGGTAATAGGCATCCAGTGGGGTTGTGGGGGGAAAGTCCTCGACATCGCACGGAAAGTCGTGTATGCTCTGGGTGATGCCCCCCGGTTTCGGGGTGTGTGGATCGCGGATTTATCCATTTTTTCATGTGGAGGATGTACTGATGCGAAGATTACGGCCCAAATTGGGGTTCACCCTTGTGGAGTTGCTGGTGGTAATTGCCATCATCGGTATTTTAGTCGCAATGTTACTGCCCGCGGTTCAAGCGGCGCGTGAAGCGGCTCGGCGTATGAGTTGTGGCAACAACCTCAAGCAGTTGGGGCTGTCGCTCCATAATTACCACGACACGTACAAGTCGTTCCCGCCCGGCGCCCACGGTGTTGGCGGGCGTTCCAACCGCCAATGGGGCTTCTCGTGGTTTGCCCACATATTGCCCTATATTGAGCAATCGACGATGTACGACCAGCTGTTCATTGGCGGAGATCATCCCGGTTGGGGTGATAACGGCGTGAGCGCCGGCAGGGTGAATGGCCAGAATTTCAATCGGGTGGAAATCGCCTCGTTTCTTTGCCCCTCTTCCCCTTTGCCGATTTTGGGCAACACGGGAAGAGGCTTCCAGCACACGAAACCCCAATACGTAGGTATCTCGGGCGCGGCGAACGGAAACGGCTTCTTAAACAGCCCTGCGAACCAACAACGCACCTGCTGTGGTTGTTGCGGGAGCGTCACCCCTGGCGGCCTTACGAGTAACGCTGGCGTTCTTATTGGGCATGGTTGGGGAGGAAAACCGATCGGCATGGCGGTTGTCAAATTCGCCGAGATTACTGATGGCACGTCAAACACAATTGCAATTAGCGAGTGTGGCGATTGGTTCTTTAACGCCGATCGCACGAGAGTTCAGGTCAACAGCAACCATGGCTGGTTGATGGGTAGTCCTGGTCCTAACAATCGCAAATTCAACATCACCACGATTCGTTATCCGCCCAACACGACGAACAACACCTTGCCGGGAACGGGAAATAACGATGGCCCCAACAATGGGATTTATTCGGCGCATCCGGGCGGCGTGCAAGCGGCGTTGGCCGACGGTTCGGTGCGTTTCATCCCTGAAACGATTGATATCCTGACGCTCAAGCGAATAGCTTCGCGCAATGACGGATTCTCAGTAACCCTTCCCTAACCGCTGGCGCTGGCCCGCGGTTTGTCGTATGCAACGTTCCGCCCTTCGTGGGGGCGGAGCGTTTTCATTTTTTTCCAAATGTGTTCGAAAGTGCTTTACCAATGAGCGGCCAGTCGTTTAGTTCTCCTTGGAGCAGAGTTGCTCTTTTATTAGTAGTTATTCCTGTCGCATTCCTACTTACGGCATGCAGCAAGAGCGCGCTGCCGGCCGGTCCGACCGGAACCCTCACGGGCAAGGTCACTTACAACGGCGCGCCGGCGCCGGCTGGGTCGTCGATTTCGCTGATGCATGATGAAACAGGACTGTCGGCTGTCGGGTTGATCGAAGAGGGCGGCGTTTACGTTGCTAAAATGCAGGGCCAGCCGAACATCTTGGCGGGCAAGTACCATGTGGCGGTCGCGGGGCCTCCCGCGGCCGAAATGTCGGACGACGACATGGCGGCTATGTACGAAGGAAAGGCCGACGCCCCCACGGCAAGCGCTATTCCCGCGAAATACGCCGACGTCGACAACAACGGCCTGACATTCGAAGTGAAAGAAGGCGAAAACACCTACGATGTTGATTTGAAGGACTAGAATTTCGGCCGAGAGGTATTTCGGCCGAAGAGGGCTTTGTCGAAAGAACGCGATGCCGTAGCGGTATCGGGCAGTGTCTTCAACTTGAAATTGCATGCATACCCTGTCCTTCCAGCCGAGTTTACGCCATGCGGATGATTACCGGAGCGATTCTTCTCTTGGCCGCCGAGCAAGCATTTGCACATGCTTATTTGGTGGGCTTTCCGCATCAGGCGTTCGTTAGCCAAGTGCTGACTCCCGGCAGTTTGCTGCTGGGAGTCATCGGCTTGGTGTTTTTGATTTGGGGCCTTATAACGGACCATCGGAAGTGATCGAAAACTCGCCGCGGCAAATGCCTTCGTCGCCCGTTTGCGATCGATCCAGGGCGGCGGTCGGGCGGTTTCAGGTCACCGACAAGCGAATGCGTTACTTGTTGGTGATGTCGTTATTACTGGGCGCGGCGGTCTGCCTGCTGCCGCTTTGGCGCCCTTCCCCGACAAATCGTTTGCTCCACCGGGCGGCGGTGTATTTGTCGTGTGATCGGTATGCGGAAGCGGAACGCTGTGCGAAAGACGTCTTAAAGCGAAATCCTCGGTCTTCATTGGCGCTCCTCATTGCCGGCAACGCCGCCATTCGCATGGAGCGATCGGACGACGCAATTCGTTATTTCCAACGCGTCCCAGACGACGGCGGCGCGGCAGCGGTGCAAGCTCTTTATCAAGCCGGCGAACGGCTCATGGCGACAGGCCATGCACGTCGGGCGGAGGAACAACTGCGGCATGCCTTGCATTATGACCCAGGGCATACGAAGGCCAACAAGAAGCTCGCCGTGTTGTTGCAAATTCAGGGCCGCACCTGGGAGTCGCTCCCTTTTATTCGCCGCGTCCTCCTCAACGGAAGCATGGCCAAAGACCACATCTTGATGGTCGGCGCCGCTGACTCAACCTTTATCGAAGATTACCAATTTGTCGAAAACTGTCTGGCCGCCGACGCCCACAATTCGGGAGTGCTGCTGGGCCGCGCCAGACATGCGTTATCCAACAGCCGTATCGAGGAAGCGGAGCGGCTGTTGCGCCCTATTGTGGAAGACTATCCGGAATCGATTGAAGCCCAGTCTCGGCTGGGCCGAATTTTATTAGACGAAGGCGACGACGCCGAATTTTTAGCGTGGCGACGGCGCCTGCCGCCCGCAGCAGGGGCCCATCCTGAAATCTGGTATGTGCAAGGGCTTTGGGAGCGCCGCAACGGTCAAGTGCGTGCGGCAGTGCGTTGTTTTCTTGAAGCGGCCGTGCTGGCCCCGAACCATAAGGGCGCTGTTTTTCAACTGTCGCAACTGTTGAACGGCACGGAGTACTCGAAAACGGCGGAGCGACTTGCCACGCGCTCGCAGCAACTCTCTCAATTGCATTATTTGTTGATGGAGCTGCGTTTCAGCTACAGCGTGCCACTGGCGCGCAAGGTGATCGAACTTCTCGACTCGCTCGACAGGCCCCTCGAAGCCGCTGGTTGGTGTGTCATGATCCAACTGTGGGAAATCGGCGACGAAGATTGGGCCGAACAAAAGCTGTTGCAGTTGACCGCTCATTTTCCCGCTGGAAACGAATTGACGTTGCCATCGGCGAATGTGGCGATGCTCATCGATCGCGACCAGTTCCCACTCCCTGATTGGTCGTTTCCGGGCGGCAAGACAAACCAACGCCGGTCGAAGTCGGCGGTCGATGGTCAGATACGTTTCACGGAAATGGCGGCCGAGGTCGGGATCGATTTTCAGTATTTCAACGGAACAACCGCGACCACCGGTCTGGTGCATATTCTGCAAGCCACTGGCGGCGGCGTCGCCGTGATCGACTACGACCAAGACGGCTGGCCCGATCTGTATTTTATCCAGAGCGGCGGTTTTCCGATCGTGCCTGATCAAACGCAATACACTAATCGTTTGTATCGAAATCTTGGCGACGGGCGGTTCCAGGATGTCACCGCGGAGACCGGCTTGGCCGATGCCGGTTATGGGCAAGGCGCGGCCGTCGGAGACTACAACAACGACGGCTTCCCCGATCTGTACGTCGCTAATTTCGGCCGAAATCATCTTTATGAAAACATGGGCGATGGCCGCTTCGTCGACGTAACCCAACAATCGGGAGTCGGCGGAGACCACTGGACCACCAGTTGCTTGATGGCCGATCTCGACGGCGACGCGCTGTTGGAAATCTATGCGGTCAATTACGCCCTCATGGATGAAGTACTCGAACTCAATTGCAAACACGGAAATCAGGCCCGAACCTGCGCGCCAACGCTGCTCACCGCCGAACAAGACCAACTCTATCACAACACGGGCGCGGGGCGTTTCGAGAACGTGACGCAGCACAGCGGAATCGTGGCCCCCGACGGAAAAGGCCTGGGAGTGATTGCCGCCGATTTTGAACGCTCAGGACAATTGAGTATTTTTGTCGCCAACGATACCTCGGCGAATTTCTATCTTCACAACGAAACGGCCAAGCCGGGAAGCCCCCTGGCGTTCAAGGAGCAAGCCATCGTTACCGGATTGGGCTTCGACGAAGTCGGCGTCTTGCAGGCATGCATGGGAGTAGCCGCCGGAGACGCAAACGCCGACGGACTATTGGATCTGTTCGTGACCAATTTCTACGGGGAATCGAATGTGCTCTATTTGCAAACCCCCGAGCACGATTTCACCGACGCCACGCGCAAAGCCAACCTGCGAGATTCAGGATTCAGTATGCTCGGTTTTGGCTCGCAATTTATTGACGGCGAACTCGACGGCTGGCCCGACCTCATCGTCGCCAACGGCCATATTG
This sequence comes from Planctomycetota bacterium, assembly GCA_024276655.1. Classification (GTDB taxonomy): domain Bacteria; phylum Planctomycetota; class Planctomycetia; order Pirellulales; family Pirellulaceae; genus SZUA-33. The sequence goes on along the minus strand of JAJRWU010000170.1, from coordinate 21,369 downwards.
ATCTCACCTCCGCCCACGGCAACCCAGACCGAATGCCGCCTCAATATTCAAAAAATACCGGCGGCGGGCATTTCGTGGAATTGAAACCGGAGGGGCTGGGCCCTTATTTCCAAAACCGGCATTTCGGCCGGGCCCTGGCGAAATTGGATTGGAACCGAGACGGCCGTGAAGATGTTTGTATTACTCATCTGGATGAACCCGCCGCGCTGCTGACCAACACCACGCCAAACACCGGAAACTTCTTCGCGGTGCAACTGCGCGGCGTGCGGAGCAATCGAGACGCCATCGGCGCCACGGTCACTATCGAAGCCGGGGGCCGCCAATCGATGCAACAACTCGTCGGCGGCGATGGGTATCTGGTCAGCAATCAGCGGCAACTCGTGTTCGGACTCGGAGCCGCAGGCTCGGTCGCGCGTCTTAGCATTCGCTGGCCCGCGGGAGATGTTCAGGTGTTCGAACAACTGCCGGCGAATCAGGAAGTCATTATTATCGAGGGCGGCGCCTTGGTGCGATTGCCGAAGCAGCAGTGAAGATAATGAGCATCGCCGTGGCGCCTTATACCTTCTAACACAACTTGGTAGGTCAGCATCAAACTCCGTGTTTGAAACGCCAAACAGGGGTTATGTTAGGAGCTCTTAGTCTTAGGACCGATTGGCGCCCCCGAATTCCCTTTTGGCGGTTGTTAGTTGCACGGTTTTCGATCGAGCCGTTCGCCGCATTGTAAAACGTGGTGCGGTTGTTGGAGCAGGGTGCATTTCTCCACGAACGCCCGCGGCGATTCCGTGTTGAAGGTGAACATATCGTAGTGGCAAGGAACCACCATTTTGGCGCCGATTTCCTTCGCCAACGCCGCCGCCTCTTGGCCCCATAAATTCCCCGCCACGCGCCGCATCGGCAGCCTGCCGTTGATGGGCAACAGCGCCAAGTCAATGGAATACGGCGCGAGCTGTTCGAGTAGGGCGTCGTGCCAGAGCGTATCACCGCTGTGATAAATACTGAATCCGTTGAACGAGACGACATACCCCAGACAGCGGCAGTTGCCGCGTTCGTCGCGGTCGAGCGTATCGTGCGCCGCGGCAATGCCCTGGAAAGTGAAGCCGCCGACCGACACGCTTGAATCGTCGTTGACTCCCAGCGGCCAATCGAGCGGGCAATTGAGGCGCTGGGTGATGAATGCACGATTCGCTTCCGGCGCGACCAAACGCATGGCTGGGTTGGCTTGCATTAGCGGCAGCAAGGTTTCGGCGTCGAGATGGTCGGTGTGGTTATGGCTGCTCGTGACAGCGCAGATTCCGGTCAACTGGCCCGGCGAAACCGCCTGCGATGTCATGCGTTCATGCGGTTTCTCGGTGGCGGCGTATTTGCGAGTGAGGGAGTCTGAAAGGTAAGGATCGAGCAGCACCAAACCGGCGGACGATTTAATAAGAAAGCCGCTTTGCCCCAACCACCAAAGGTGATAGCCCTCGCCGGGGTCGGCGGTTTGAATATCGTGCAGCAGGGCTTCGTCTTGCTGATGCGGTTCGATCACAAACCCAGTTCCTCGCGCACGATGTTCACACCCGCCACCATGTTGTGCAGTTTTTTCCGCGCCGCCCAACGCGCCGTTTGGCTCAGCCCGCAATCGGGCGCAAGCACCAACCGCTCCGGCGGAGCATACTGCAAGCAGGCGCGAACCACATCGGCGATTTCTTCGGCCGTTTCGAGGTAATAGCTTTTCACGTCAATCACGCCGACCGCCACATCCATCTTCCTCGCAACCTGCTCAATCAAGTGCAACGAACGATAATTGAGCGTGGCCATTTCCAGATGCATTTCGTCGACGTGCATATCGAGAAAATCGGGGAACATGCATTCAGGACGGCGGGCGCCGACGCTGCGTCCCTTGAAATTGCCGAAGCACATGTGCATATCGACCCGGCACTTGCCGATGATCGGCTCTATGGTGCGATTGAAAATATCGACAAACTGTTTGGTGTCCGACTTATGTGCGTAACAACTCATTGATGGCTCGTCCACGCAAATTTCCCGGCAACCGGCGGCGACCAAGCCTTCCACCTCTTGGCGAACCAGCGGGAGCAGGGCTTCAGTGATCGCCAGCCGGTCGGGATATTGGGCGTTGGGAATGAGCCGCCCGCTGAGCGTGAACGGCCCCGGAATACTGGCCTTCAAAGCCTGCTTCGCCGGCGCGATGCGCTGCAGTCGCGTGAACTCCTCCACCGCGCCCAGGCCGCGCGGCGCCGCCAACTCTCCAGTGATGGCGTGTTTGCCGCGCTGGTCGTGCGCCGGCGGACCCCAACGACGCGGCGATTCCGCTTCCAAATCGATGCCGTCGAGAAATCCATAGAACGACAAATTGAAATCGAACCGCGTCTGTTCGCCATCGGTAATCACATCCAAGCCGGCGGCTGTTTGATCATGCACCGCCGCGATAACGGCGTCGTCTTGCATTTCGCGAATGTCGTCCTGGCCGAATCGGTCTAGATGCCCGCTGGCGTGCTCCAGCCAAGCCGGAAACGGGTAGCTGCCGATCACCGAAGTTCTCAACGGGCGTTCTTGCATCGTGAATGAGAGGGGTTTGAGTTTTAGGGGCTTGAGATTTTCGTAGGGTGTGGTTGCTTCAGCCGACGGTCGATTCTACCGATTTATGCGAACCAGCGAAAACCACTGGCGGAAGCACCACCGTTGGAGTGTACGCTTTACCGTGCTTTCTTCTTCGACACTCCTCAAAACAGGTTAAAGCATGAACTCCAACGGCGGTAAAAAAACATGCTAAAGCATGAACTCCAACGGTGTGCAACTTTTCGCACGCTGGCCGGATTGATATGATAGACGTTTCGCCGCTTTGGCGGATGCATCCTCAAAAAAGCAGTAAAAATAATGACTACGCTTCTCGTTGCCCTGGGTTCGTTCGTGGGCTTCATTGTGGCCTACCATACCTATGGACGCTGGCTCGCCCGCAAGATTTTCGCGCTCGACGCCAACGCCGTGGTTCCGAGCGAAGAACTGCGCGACGATTGCGATTTCGTGCCCACCCGCAAGGAAGTCATCTTCGGACACCACTTCACCAGCATCGCGGGCACCGGGCCGATTGTCGGCCCCGCGATTGCCGTGTTTTGGGGCTGGCTGCCGGCGTTGTTGTGGGTGATTCTGGGATCGATTTTTATCGGCGCCGTACACGATTTTGGCGCCTTGGTTGTTTCGCTGCGCAATCGCGGGCAAACCGTGGGTGAAGTTGCCGGTCGACTCATTTCGCCGCGTGCGCGCGTGCTATTTTTGCTGATTCTGTTTTTCGCCCTCACGATTGTATTGGCCATTTTTGGTTTGGTGATCGCTATTATTTTTAATATCTATCCTGAATCAGTGCTTTCGGTTTGGATGGCGATGCCGGTGGCGGTGGTCGTCGGTTTTTGGGTGTTTCGCGGCGGCGGAGGTTTGTTGTGGCCCTCGATTCTGGCGCTGCTGGTGCTCTACGCGGCGGTGATCATCGGCGTGTATTTTTTGCCGATCGCTTGGCCGACCGACATCTGGCCCGACGTCTGGGCGCTGCGCCAGTTGAAAAACGCGAACGTCGGCTGGACGGTCGTGCTGATGGCGTACTGTTTTATCGCCTCCGTACTGCCGGTGTGGGTTTTGTTGCAGCCGCGAGATTTCGTCAACAGCCATCAGTTGATGGTCGCCTTGGTGCTGCTGGTGGCGGGGTTGGGCGTGGCGGGCCTCACGGGAAGAGCCAGCCTGACCGAAAGCACGCCGGCCATGATTCAGGAACTGCCCGCCAACACGCCGCCGATTTTTCCATTCTTGTTCATCACGATTGCCTGCGGCGCCTGCAGCGGTTTCCATTGCTTGGTGAGCAGCGGAACCACGAGCAAACAGATTGCCAATGAGCAAGACGCCCAGTATGTGGCCTACGGTTCGATGTTGCTGGAAGGCGCTTTGGCGGTGCTCGTGATTTTGGCCTGCACGGCGGGCGTTGGCATGGGCAAATTTGAAAAGAACGCCGCCGGTGTTTACGCGCCCGCACTGACCGCCAGTGGAGAAATACTCACCGGTCGCGACGCCTGGACCACGCGCTACAGCGCCCAAGGCGATTGGAAAAACTTCAAACTGGCGCAAACCGTGGGCGCTTTCGTGGAAGGCGGCGCCAATTTTCTCACGGCTCTGGGAATGCCGTTGGCGCTGGCGGTGGGTATTATCGCGACGCTCGTAGCCTGCTTTGCCGCCACCACGCTCGATACCGCCACGCGGTTGCAACGGTATGTTGTGCAGGAGCTTGCCTCGACGTTTCGGCTTCGGTTCTTAACCAATAAATACGCAGCCACCGGCGTGGCCGTAGGCTGCGGTTTTTTCGTTGCCATGATGCCCGACTCCGAAGGCGAACTGGGAGCGGGCGGCGCGATTCTCTGGCCCTTGTTCGGCGCTACGAATCAGTTGTTGGCCGGACTCGCGCTGATGGTCACGGTGTTTTACCTCTGGCGGCGGAGCAAGCCGGTGCTGTTCGTGTTGCTGCCAATGCTGCTCATGCTCACCATGCCGTTGTTGGCGTTGTTCTGGCAAATGTTTCACCCAGGCGGCTGGCTGTTCCGCGATGAACCCAACTACCTGTTGCTGGGGTTCGGCGTCGTGATTATCGGCCTGCAAGTGTGGATGGTGATCGAAGGCCTGATCGTGTGGCGGAAGAGCAAAGGCGTGTTGGAGGAATCGCTGCCGCCGCTCACGCCCCAACCCGCCGCCGAAGCCGCCGGCGGGCGTTCTTGTTAGTACCGCTCGACAAATAACTGTCGCATTTGTGTAGCCATCGTCGCCAGACGGTGGATGAGCGGTGAACCATCCCACGCTCGGGCGAGCATGGCTACGACACTAATTTTTCCGCTCGATGTTAAACGAAAATCGCTATTCGAAATTATCCAACTCTTGGCTGCGAGGCAATTCCTTGATGCTCTCCAAACCGAACAGATCGAGAAAACGCTCCGCCGTGTGGTAGATCGCCTCCTTGGGTTGGTCGGCCGCGCGTTCCAGCCGCAGCAGTTTACGGCGCACAAGCGTCGATAAAATGCCGCCGCTGGGCTGCTCTCGAATTTGATCGACCTGGCGTCGGGAAATCGGCTGGTTGTAGGCCACGATCGCTAAAATATCGATAGCCGCCTGCGTCAGCCGGGCTTCGCGAATGCGACCATAAAACTTATCGCGCAAGCCGCCATAGGCTTCGCGCAACTCCAGTCGATACCCCGCGCCCGCCGAAACGATCTGATAAACACTTTCGTCTTCGGCATAGCCGCGGTTCAGTTCGCGAACCAGTTCGTCAATTTCACGAGGACTGACTCCCCGCATCAAGGCGGCCACTTCGCGGCTGGTCAGCGGTTCGTTATCAGGATGGCCGACAAACAACATGGCTTCCAAAATACTGGCGGGCGTAATTTCGCAGGCGTCGTCGGCCGGGATGTCGTCAGCCGATTCATCTTCAAGATCTTTTTCAGCAGAAGCAGACTCGCCATTACTGGGAGCATCAGTTTCGCCACCAGTTTCGCTGTCGTTTTGCGTGTCGCGAACGGCTTGATCGGACAAGGCGCCTTGCTCCGGCGCTGGGGCGAAGGGATCGGTGGCGCGTCCCATCATTCGCGCATAGGTGCGGCTCAACGCTTCCAGCGAGAGGCCGTCATCCGAGACCTCCGGCACGTCCGGCGCTAATGCATCGGCGGCGGCATCCGACTCGCTCAATGTTGACGGCGGTTTTACGTTTTCACGATCAGTCATAGGCGTACTATACGCCGGCCAATGGCCTCACGACAAGCGAGATCATGACCAACGCTTACCGACTTCGGCCTTCATGAACGCCAGGCCGTCGCTGGCTAACTGCTCTTCGCTTTCAAACATCCGCCGCCATATTTTGGTGGCTGTGGCCAGTTCGGGCAGGGCCAGGCCAAATGCCTCGATCATCATCCAGCCGTCGTAGCCGACTTGCTTGAGAGCGTCGAAATTCTCCTGCCAACGCACGTTGCCGGCGCCGGGCGTGCTGCGGTCGTTCTCGGAAATATGCACATGGCAGAGTACATCGGAGCAGGCCTTGATCGCCTCGCTGATGCTCTTTTCCTCGATGTTGGAGTGGAACGTGTCGTACATCATGCGGCAATGCGAGTGGTCGACCTCCCGGGCGAAGCGGGCGGAATCGGCGTGCGTGTTGAGCAAGTAACACTCAAAACGGTTCAGGCACTCCACGCCCAGCATGACGTCGACATCGCCCGCATGTTCGGCCACTTGCCGCATGCTTTCCACGCCCCATTTCCATTCGTCGTCGGTGGGACCGGCGCCGGAAAAAAGGCCCAACGCCGAATGGTAAGGGCCGACCAGCGTTTGTGCGCCGACCGCCTGGCAACAGTCGAGCGCTTTTTTCGTCCCTTCCACGCCCTTGGCGCGAACGGCGGCGTCGGGGCTGATCGGGTTATCTTCCTCGGTTCGCACCGTTACCGCCGTGCGCTCCAAGCCCAGATCGTCGAAACGGCGGCCCCAGGCGGCGTAGTCCAAATCGGTATTGAAGATCGGAAGTTCGATGCCGTCGTATCCCATGTCTTTCAAACTTTTCAAGACGGGCATGAGGTCGTCGCTCAATTCGCCCGACCACAACAGCAGATTCATTCCGAACTTCATTTCACGCGGCTCCTGTTTTGAAAAATGCAACGTTCCACTCAAGGAAGTCTAGTGTATCGGTCGCCAAATGATTGTAAACTCAACGGAGCCAAAACTCCATCGTGCGGCGCCGGGCCGTGCGAAAACACTCTTAGAATGGCGGCTTCATGCTCCAGAAATTTGACGCGCGAAATCGCGACCTGTTAGTGAATATCAACGGCCTGCTGAAGCATCGCGATGAAGCGGGCGTCAGTCCTTTCGATTCCGTGGTGCAGGGCGGCGACGCCGTTTGGGAGGGTCTGCGTTTGTATAACGGACGCATTTTTCGCCTGCACGCACACCTTGATCGACTGCGCAGCTCCGCCTTGGCGTTGGCCTTTGTCGAAATACCCACACACGAACAGATCATCGAGGAGATCAAAAAAACGCTTTCCGCCAACAACATGACCGACGAAGTGCATATCCGGCTGACGCTCACCCGCGGCGTGAAAATCACCAGCGGGATGGACCCCCGCCTGAACCAAGCGGGGCCCACGCTGATCGTGCTGGCGGAATACAAGCCGCCGGTGTACGACAAAACCGGCCTGCGTTTGCTCACCACTTCCATCCGCCGGCCGACGCCCGATGTGCTGGACCCCAACATCCACCACAACAATTTGCTGAATTCCATTTTGGCCAAAATCCAGGCCAACGTCGCCGGAGTGGACGACGCCCTCATGCTCGACGCACGCGGCTTCGTCGCCGAAACGAACGCCACGCATCTGTTTGTTGTTTCGTCGGGCGAAGTGGCCACGCCGCATGCGGCGGCCTGTCCGGAAGGCATCACCCGCGCCGTGGTGTTGGAGCTTTGTCAAACGGCCAATATCCCGCACCGCATTGCCGACCTCTCGCTCACGGAAATTTACCGGGCCGACGAAATATTTTGCACCGGAACCATGGGCGAACTGGCCGCCGTGGCGGAAGTGGACGGACGCCCCATCGGCGGCGCCGCCAACACGACAGGAACACCGGGCCCCATGACCGCGCGTCTGAGCGAACTCTTTCGCAACCTCACCGCCACCGAAGGCGAAGCGGTGGTTGACGAAACTTTCTTGTAATTTTCACGCCGACAAGCCTAAGATACGGATAAGGACGCTACGACCACGCACGGTTGAAAATGTCGCCTTTTTCGTTTATTGGCAAGCCGAAGGCGACTGCGTTTTTTCGTCTTGGCTGTACGCGCTAGCGCAAAACACAGTCGCCTTCGGCTTGCCGTTAAACGAAGTATTGGCGTCCGACCGAAGTGTATGCCCAATGAACCATTCCGAGGGGGAAGTCTGCGGTGAGCATCGAATCAGATTCGCCAAGGTCGAACAGGTTGCCGAAAATCGGCCGGTTTCCAGAACTGAACAGCCTCGGGGCAAAGTCGCTTCTCAGGGCAAGAAGACGCGTTGCAACGGCGTGTATTGCCATGCTGCTCATGGCCGCAGCGCTCGTCGCGGAGGACGCAAAAGACGCTACAAAGCGCTCGCCGCCGGTCGATGCCGGAGTGGTCATTCGGGAAAATCTGAATGAAAAGGTCACAGTCGAATTCATCGACACGCCGCTGCACGACGTGGTGAATCAGTTGGGCGCGGAGCACGACATTCCCATCGTGATCGACCAACGCGCAATCGAGGAAAGCGGCGCCCGCTTCTCCGGCGGCATATTCGGCGATACCTCCAAGGTTTTCAGAAACGCGATTGCTGGAAACGCTGCTGCCGGATATCTCGCGAGTAAAACGGATGGCGTTTTGCGCGGTCCTCTCATCACCGACGCATTCCGCGATATTTCTCGGGCCTCCATTTTTCGGCGCGTGCTGCGGCCTGCCGAGTTGACCTTCGTGGTGTAAAAAGGAGTGTTCGTGATCACCACGCCCGATGCGGCGGAAAGGCGTTTGCGGCTGCAAACGTACGACGTTTCAGATCTTGTCGGAAGACCAGTCGACGATACCGAGTTCGGCGCCGAGACCGATGGTCTGATCGAAATGATCACTGAGCTAATCCAGCCCGACGACTGGGACGCAGTCGGCGGTCCCGGATCGATCGAAACGTTTCGCGGCGTGCTCACGGTTTCGCAAACGGAACCCTGCCATCAAACCCTGGCCGGTTTCTTGACGGCTTTTCGCGCGGCGCGCGCGGCGGCTTATGCGAGCGGCTTGGCGGCGCCGGCTTTGCCGTTCGCCACGGTGTTCCATGGCCACCCCGACAACGAAGCCAAAATTTACGCCGCCTTGGAAAAACCGGTGGATATTGATTTTGTCGTCACGCCCTTTTCTGAAATCGCTTACGCCTTGAGCGACTTGGCGGAGGTGAACGTGGCCTTCGATTCCAAAGCCTTGGCCGAGACCGGCGTCGATTTCGAAACACTGGTGGCCTTCCAAGCCGAGCAGCTTCCGTTGAAATATGCGTTGGCCCTGCTGCTTCGGCAACGCCAACTGACCTTCGCCGTTTTCGATGAGAGTTTGATGATCACCTCGCGGGACGCGGCTGAGGAAAATCTCCTGCTTCGCTGCTATCCGGTGCTCGATTTGGTGGCCGATGCGCGGCAGTTGGCCGACCTGCATGACACCCGTTTTCACGATTACGAGTCTCTCATCGATTTGATTTCCAACTCGATCGCGCCCAACAGTTGGGACCCCGTCGGCGGCCCCTGTTCGCTCGAAGGCCATGACGGCGTGCTGGCGGTGTCCCAAACACTCGAAGGGCATGAGAACGTCTTGGCGTTGCTGGCCAAGTTGCGCGCCGAACTGAAACGCCGCCCTCCCGGAAACGCGCCGCCCGTTTTCGACCCCCGCGCATTGACGCTGGAGGCGTACCGGGTGCGTTACCCCAAACCCGAGCCGAAACCCAAACCGGTCGCCGATAAACAAAGTCGGGCCGAGCCGCCCGCCGCTTCGTCAACCTTGGCGCAAACCTACTCTGGATCAGGCCTGCCTCGCGCCAGCCTTGAGAGCTACGACCCCGCCGAACTTCGCCAGATCGTGATCGAGCTTATAGCGCCGGAAAGTTGGGACGCCGAACAGAACAAACGCGTGTATATTCGAGCCGTCTCCGACCGGCTGCTGATTCGCCAAACGCCGGCCATCCATCGACAAATTCGCGCCCTGTTCCAAAAGCTGGACGTTCCGGGGTTTGAGAATCGAGTCTGGACAATCTGCGGCGGCGCTTTCGGCGGCAGGTAAAGTCGGCCTTTTCGGCGATACTGGCCCTTTCCGCTATTCTTCGGGCGGCGCGACGTATAGAATAACGCTGCCTAGTGGTTTGTCACGGATGAAAATTCGGATTGCTCAAATCAGCCGGAACGCGCTAGCGTCCGGTTTTTCCTGTACAACCGTGGGCTAGCGCCCAGCGGCTAATCCTAAAATTCAATGCTGACAGACCACTAGAACCGTTCGAGCAATGAGTGTCGCCTTTCGCTCCGCCAAAGTAGCATTCTTTGGTGGTGGGCGAGGCGACGATTGGTGGTGGGCGAGGCGACGATAAGACAACCTTTTCTCGAACGCTCCTTAAAATATCATCTCATAACGACGGAACGTGCAGATGCCATGCCAGCGACGAGCGGCGATGCTTGCTGTTTTCTCGGCTGTTTTTTTGGGCTGTGGCGGTGCGCCGACAAACGCGCCGAGCGCTGTGGCATTGCCCGCGTTGCGTATTTCGAGCAAGCCCAACTCCCTTGGAACCGTCGCCAGCCAGCCTAAGCGCGAAGCGATTATTGAGCGGAAAATAGCAGTGCTGCTGGAGTCGCCCTCCGCGGATGATGTGCCAGAAGATCTGCACCCGCCCAAAGTTGTTCTCAGCAGCGCCCACGCGGCAACGTGTTTGATCAAGCAAGGCGACACATTCCCCAGCCTCACGCTGCCCGACATGCAGGGAAATCAGGTTCACGTTGCGTCGGCCTATGGCGACCGGCTCACGGTGGTCGTTTTCTGGAGTTTGCGACAGCCTTATGCACGTGACCAGTTTTCTCGCTTGCAGAGCGAAGTGTTCGACCGATACCGGCCGTTTGGCGTGTCGGTGGTGGCGATTAACGAAGGCGACGCGCCAGCCGACGTCCTCGCATTTGCCAAGCAGTCTGGCGTGACAATAACCTGCCTGCAAGACCCCGCCGGAAGCGCTTTCCAGAAAGTGGCCAGCAGCAAACTTCCACGAACCTATCTGCTCGATGCGGGCGGCGCGGTATTGTGGTTCGATATCGAGTATTCGCTCGCCTCGCGCCGCGAACTGAACAATGCCATTCATTGGGCCTTACGCAACGATTCGTAAGAAAACCCGCCCCGCGTGAGAAAACTCGCGCCGCGGCGACACTCCACGTAACGCGATTCGCCGCGCAACAACTCCCGCACATCAACTCCCGCACATCAACTTTGGCCGTGTGCGGTATGTTCGACCGGCGCCGGCAGCAAGTCGAAATGAAGAACCGCCTGCTTCGGGCTCAGGTTGAAAATGGCACGGCCCTCGGTTCGCCAGTTGGCGCCGTCGAAACAAAAAACCGACGTCGCGGCGCGCAGGTTTCCCACCGCTTCGACATCCTCCATGTCGCCGCCTTCGATCGCTTCAAAGCGGATGCTCACTCCCACAAAGGCGTGGATCTCGCCCGACACGGGTTCACGGGCGAAAACGACATCGTCGTCAAAATCGCAATCGACCCAACGCAAACCACGCGGCTTCCCGCTCTGGGCCGAAAGCGTGTGGAACCTAGCCTCCAACCATTCCCGACGGCCGCGAAAGGTTCCTTGAGCCCGCGCTAACTTGGCCGCCTCCAACCCACGGTGATAAAGCCGTTGGATCACCAACACGGCCGTCGCCAGTAAGGCAAATCCCAAAGCAACCGCCAGCAGTACCGTTTTCATGTTACACCTGCTTGAGTTCCTTACCAGACAGGAATCGGTCCGTCGTTTGTGGCGGCCCGCAAAAAAGCCGGCGAGAAGTCGCTGGCCGCATGGCGTTTTATTCTACTCCCCGACCACTTGTTTTGACAAGTATTTTTCCCGCCCCGCCAAGTGGCCAAGTGGAAGTGGACCAAGTGGACGCATTCCTGGGGTCCGCTCGCTGTATATTCCGATCGGCGGTAGAATGGAAGGCGCCGAGGAGTGCTCGCGCTGCGGTGTTGTTTTTCGAGGGGATGCGTGATTTATGTTTGTTGACCGGGTAGTTGTGCAGGTAGATGCTGGTAATGGCGGCGACGGCTGTTGCAGTTTCCGCCGCGAGCGCCACATTCCTCGTGGCGGTCCTGACGGCGGCGATGGCGGCCACGGCGGTAGTGTGATTGTGGCGGCCCAATCGGGCATAGACAGTTTGAATGGCGTTTCACACCGCAAGTTTTGGAAGGCCACACGCGGCGGCAACGGCAGCGGCTCGAAGCGCCACGGTCGGGACGGCACCGATGTCGTGTTGAACGTGCCTCCGGGAACGATCATCCGGGACGCCAACGAAGACTTTATTTTGCAAGACCTAGCCCTCTCGGGCGACCGCCTGATCGTGGCCAAGGGCGGCCGCGGCGGCAAGGGCAACACGCACTTTAAGTCGTCGACCAACCGGGCGCCGCGACAATTTACGCCAGGCGGCGTGGGCGAAAGTCGGCTGATTGAGTTGGAATTGAAGGTCATCGCCGATGTCGGCCTGCTGGGGAAGCCCAACGCCGGCAAGAGCACGCTGTTGAGCCGCCTTTCCCACGCGCGGCCGGAAATCGCCGATTACCCGTTCACCACCAAGCATCCTAATTTAGGCTCGGTGCAGATCGATTTTGATCGCTCTTTCCTCATGGCCGATATTCCCGGTCTGATCGAAGGCGCCAGTGCGGGCGTCGGATTGGGGCACGAATTCCTGCGGCATATCGAGCGCGCGGGCATTCTCGTTCACTTGGTGGAGCCATCGCCGACCGACGGCTCCGACCCGCTGGAGAACTACCGCGCGATTCGCGCCGAACTGGTCCAATACGATGAAGCCTTGGCGGCGCGCCCGGAAGTGGTGGCCGTGACAAAAGCGGAATTGCCCGGCGCCGAGGAAGTTCAGTCGCTCATAGCCGCTTCGCTCGACTGCGAAGTGCTGTTGATTTCGTCGGTCACGGGCCAAGGTCTGAACGGTTTGGTGGGCCAAATCGCGCGGCGTCTGCAAGAACGAACGCCGGCCGAATGATTGCTCGTGGTAGATTCTACTGCGTTTGATCGGCCGAAGCGCGAAAGGCCCGGTCTAGCAGAAAAACACCCACAACCGCCAACAACGCCGCGCCCAGGCAAAAACCCGCCTGTGCATTCCAGGCGGTGGGCAACACGTTTTGAAACGCCTTTTCCTTGAAGGCCTCGATTTCGGGCGTCAGGTCGTGCTGGAACGGCCAGACTTTCCGCAACGCACCCAGCATGAAGCCACAGAGAATCGCCATGGTGGGCGAACGATGTTGTTGCAACAGCCATCGCAACACCTTGCTGAAGGCCAGCAACCCGAACAAACAGCCGCCGCCGAATACGATCACCACCAGAGCGTCGTGGGCATCGACCTGAAGCTTGGGCAGACGCTTCAAGATGTCGGTCAAATAGATATAAACGCCCAGCATCAGCAGTAAATGCGCGCCGCTGACGCCCGGCAGAATCATGGCGCAAATCCCCACGAAACCGCAGAAAAACACAAACGCCAGCGAAGGCTCCACCTGGCTGCCGCGCAGCCCGGTGAGGTAGTAGGCAAAGACGAAGCCCGCCGCCGCCAGGCAGAGCATCGCGATCCGTTCTCTTCTCGACTCGACCGAAATCATCCGCCCGACCAGCAATGCGGACGCGAAAATCGAACCAAAGAAAAAAGCCAGCGTGACGGCGCGCCAAATTGGGTTGGTCCACAAGTGATTTACCAAGCCGCCCAACGCCACCACGCCCATACCAATGCCCAGACCCAGCGTGAGGAGAAACCGCAGGTCGATCCGCTCGGCGGCCGCGCGCCATTGGCGGCTATGCAAGTGACCAAGAAAGGTTCGATCGACGTGGCTGATGGCCGTCACCAACCGATCGTAAATCCCCACGATCAGGGCGACCGTGCCGCCGGAAACGCCGGGCACAACATCGGCGCCGCCCATCAAGGCCCCGCGCAAGATATTCTGGGCGTCGGACCAAACACTTGTAGCTCGACTCACGTTACGCAAACTTCCTATTTACCCATTCGTCGGGCAATGTTTGGGGTCGAACGCCATTTCCCGCCGACGCCACTTTCCGCCAAACGCCAGAGTGGCGGTTACTTCGACTTTCTGGCCACGCGTCCGGCCCGCCCCGCCTGCTCTTGCAACCCCGGTTCTTGCCGCAGCGGAGCATCGAGCAGTTCCTTGCGCACGATAGGAGCGCTCAAGGGCGCTTCTATGCCAATTCTTACCTCCGTGGGCGAAATTCTCACAACAGTGACCGATACGTCGTCACCGATGTAAATTCTTTCGCCAACCTTTCGACTGAGCACCAACATGATTCGCGACGCCCCTTTCGTGAATGGTATCCGAAGAGGATGATAGCAACGTGAAGTCGTCTCGGCAAGCAATTCGGCCAGCGGCGGGTGAGAATTTGGCAATCGCGTTCACCCTCTTTAAGGGATAGTCCCGAAATAAGATCCCTCAGCCGATAGCGCTAGCTCACGGTTTACAGCATTCGCGGAGAACCGGACGCTAACGCGTTCCGGCTGATCTGCACGGCGTTTTTGGCAAGAATAACCCAGGCTATCACCCGGCTCAGTCCGAGATGAAATACGGAGCTTATTTCGGGCCTCCGGTGGTGTTCGCTGCGCTCAGCCACCGGCGAATAGCTGCCAAGCCTCCAGCTTGCCACGAACGCATACATGCGCCTCCCGCCTTGCTTGACCTGACGGCGGGCGCCTCTACGATAATAGCGTGAACTTTTTCGCGTTGAGGTCTGCAAATGGACGCGCCGCAGCAGAATCAAACCGCTGGTTTTTCGGCCGCTCAGTTGGCGAAGGCCAATGTACGCGCCAAGGAAATCGGCCGCAGTCTGTTCGAGAGCCTGCAAGACCGGCGTCCTAATATGTTGGACCGCCGCTGGTGGGACGACCAAATCATGGAATGGGCCATGCGCGACGAATCGCTCAAGGTCCAACTGTTTCGGTTTGTCGATGTTCTGCCGATGCTCAAAACCGATGCCGAAGTCACGATTCATCTGGAGGAGTACATCCGCCAAGCGGGAGAACATGCGCCCGCCGCCCTGCGCACCGCACTGCGAACGGCCCGTCGCATACCGTTTACGCGCGTGGCGGTGGCTCGCGCGGCGCGCCTGAGCGCGATGGACTTCGCTCGCCGCTTCATCAGCGGAGAAAATACGCCGCAGGTGTTGGCCGCCGCCGAGCGCGAACGCAACCGGCATCGTGGTTTCACGCTCGATATTCTGGGTGAAGCCGTGATCAGCGACAAGGAATCGGAGCGATATTTCCACGCCTACCAAGAGCTGATTTCCGCCGTTTCGCCGACCGTGAACAGTTGGGCGGCCGATCCGCAAATCGACCAAGATCAATCCGGCGCGATCCCCCGCATGAACCTTTCGGTCAAGCTCTCGGCGCTCGATAGCCGTTTCGACGCCATCGACCCTTCCGGCGTGCGGCGGCGCGCAGCGCCGCGGCTACGGGAATTACTGCGCACGGCGCGCGAGCATGGGGCTTTCATTAATATCGATATGGAGTCTCACGAAAAAAAAGACCTCACACTGCAAGTGTTCAAGGAAGTGTTGGCCGAAAAAGAATTCCGAGAATGCGTTGATGCGGGCATCGTGGTGCAATGTTACTTGCGCGATTCGCGGCGGGATTTAGTCGCCCTGCGAGATTGGGCCGAGCGCCGGGGAGCGCCGGTTTGGGTGCGACTGGTCAAAGGCGCCTACTGGGATTATGAAACCGTGAAGGCTCGCGCCGAAGGTTGGCCGATTCCAGTCTTCCTGGAAAAACATCAGTCGGACGGAAATTTTGAATGGGCGACGCGTTTTGTCATGAGCAACAACCGGTGGCTCCGTCCGGCGTTGGCTTCGCATAATTTGCGTTCGCTGGCGTATGGGATTGCGGTCGCGGAGCAGTTGGAAATCCCCGAGAACGGGTATGAAATACAAATGCTTTACGGCATGGCCGACGCGGAAAAAACAGCGCTCGTGCAGCGCGGGCTGCGTTTGCGGGTGTACATGCCGTACGGAGAGTTGATTCCCGGCATGGCGTATTTGGTTCGGCGGCTGCTGGAAAACACCTCGAACGATTCCTTCCTGCGAGCCGGTTTTGTGGAACACGCTTCGCCCGACACACTCCTAACCGCGCCGCCCGATCCCGGCGAACTTCCGCCGCCGCTTCCTGAAACAGATATAGTGAGGGCCGTGAACATGCCGTCGAACACGTTTCGCAATGAACCGCTGGTCGATTTTTCGGCTGCGTCTTCAAGAGAGGCGATGCACGCCGCACTGGCGGAAGTTGGGCAGCGGTTGGGCGGGAAGTATCCGCTGATCATCGATGGCCGCCGCCAAAGTACGACGCAGTGGTCGGCTTCGATCAATCCTTCCGACCAGGAAAGCGTCGTGGGCCAAGTCGCGATGGCGGAAGTCGAACATGTCGAACAAGCGGTGGCCGCCGCAAAAAAAGCGTTTCCAGATTGGTCGCGGGCGCCCGCCGCCCAGCGAGCGAAATTCCTTCGCGCCGCGGCGGCTGTGATGCGCGACCGCAAATTTGAACTTGCCGCCTGGCAGATATTCGAATGTGGTAAAGCCTGGCGGGAGGCGATTGCCGATGTCAGCGAAGCGATCGATTTTTGCGAATATTACGCCATGCAGGCCGAAACGTTGCTCGCCGTGCGCGGTTGCGATGTTCCCGGCGAAGAGAACCGCTTCGTGTATGCGCCGCGCGGCGTGACGGCCGTCATAGCGCCTTGGAATTTTCCGCTGGCTATTCTGACCGGCATGACCACCGCCGCGCTCGCGACCGGCAACACCGTGGTCATGAAACCGGCGAACCAGGCGTCCGTAACCGCCGCGCTCTTGATGGAGATTTTTTCCGGCGTCGGGCTTCCCTCGGGAGTGTTGCACTATTTGCCCGGCCCCGGAAAAAATATCGGCGCCGCGTTGGTCGAACACCCAGACGTCGCGATGCTCGCCTTCACCGGCTCGCGGCAGGTCGGTTTACAGATCAATGCCCGCGCCGCGGCGGTTTCGGTGGAGAACGGCGCCGGTTCTGTCAAACATGTGATCGCCGAAATGGGCGGCAAGAACGCCATTATTATTGACGCCGACGCCGATCTCGACGAAGCCGTGGCGGGCGTGGTTCACAGCGCCTTTGGTTACCAAGGCCAAAAGTGTTCGGCGTGCAGCCGCGTGATCGTGCTGGAGAGCGTGCATGACGTTTTCCTCAAACGGTTGGTGGAGGCGGCGCGAAGTTTGCAAGTCGGCCCGGCTATCGATCCCGCCAGCCGTATCGGTCCGTTGATCGACGCCGCCGCACTGGCGAAAGTGCGCCAGTACATTGAAATCGGCCGCACGGAAGGACGCGAAGTGTTGGCGGTCGACGCGGCCGAATGGGCGGAGCAGGGTTTCTTCGTGGGGCCGCATATATTCGCTGATGTCTTGCCCCATGCCAAAATTTGCCAAGAGGAAATTTTTGGACCGGTATTGGCCGTGATTCGCGCCGCCGATCTCGATGAAGCCTTCGTGATCGCGAACCAAACCGACTACGCGCTCACCGGCGCCATTTATTCCCGCAGCCCAACTTCGCTCGAACGGGCGCGGCGTGAATTGGAGGTGGGAAATCTTTACCTCAACCGCGGCTCGACCGGAGCGTTGGTCGGCCGCCAACCGTTCGGCGGCTTCAAAATGTCGGGCATGGGCTCCAAGGCGGGCGGCGCCGATTACCTGCTGCAATTCGTCGTGCCGCGAACCATCACCGAGAATACGCTACGGCGCGGCTTCGCCCCGCCAGCGGAATAGCCCGCGCCGTTTGGGTTCATGCTTTAGCGTGCTTTTTTACCGCGCCGTTGGAGTTCATGCTTTCGCGTGCGCTTGTAAGCGTGTCGAAGAAGAAAACATGCTAAAGCATGAACTCCAACGGTGAAGGCGCAATCAAACTCACTTGGGCGGCCGCTTGGTTTCAATCGAACTGCAACGATAACTGTTGCAGCCGTTGTTCGGCGTCGGCGATGAGGGCGTCTTCGTCGGCTTCGGTGGGCGCCTCGAACGTGGCGGAGAATCGCAGATAGGCGCCGGCGTCGTCCCAGGGCACGGTGACCATCGATTGCTGGGTGATCAGATGTTGGCTGGCTTGTTCGGCGTTGGCGAACTCCGCGCCGGCCGCCGCCTGGGGCGAGCGCACATAAAGAAAATACGTGCCGCCCGGCATCTCACAGGTGAAGCCGATGCGGCGAAGCATGGCGGTGAGTTTTTCCAGCCGGCGCTGGTACTTGGCGCGGGTGTCGGCGGGAATGGAGAGGGTGTCGAGCGCGGCGGCGGCGGCTTGTTGGATTGCCGCGAATTGGCCGGAATCGCAATTGTCTTTCACGTCGGCGAAGGCGCGCACGATTTGAGCGTGGCCACACACCCAACCGATTCGCCAACCGATCATGTGAAACGCCTTGGAAAGCGAATGCACCTCCACGCCCACTTCCCGGGCGCCCTCGACCGAGAGAAAACTCAACGGGGCGTCGTCGTAGCTGAGCATGATATGGGCCGCGTCCTGCACAACCACCAACTGCTTGGCTTGGGCGAAATCGATCACGCGGCGATAAAAATCGACCGTGGCCACGCGGCCCGTCGGGCTGTTGGGATAATTGAGCACCAGCAGTTTGGCTTTATCGGCGACTTCGGTCGGAATGGAGGCAAGGTCGGGAAAAAAGTCGTTCTCCGCCAGCAGCGGCAACTTGTAGACCGACCCGCCGTAGTAGGCGGTGTGCGTGCCGGCCACGGGGTAGCCCGGCGCGGTCATGAGCGTGATATCGCCAGGATTGATGAAACAGGCCGGCAACATGGAGAGCGCCGTTTTCGAGCCAATGCAATGATTCACCTCGCTGGCCGGATCGAGCGATACGGAAAAATTCCGCTCCATGAATCGCGCCGCGGCTTCCTTGAACGCCATGATGCCGTTATCGGTATAACCGCGGTTTTCGGGTTTGTTGATTTCGACGGCCATCCGCTCCCGAACCGAAGCGGGGGCCATTTCGTCGTTATCGCCGACGCCGAAGTCGATCAGCCGCCGCTGGGGAAAATCGGTGATCGCTTGCCGCTTGGCACGCTTGATTTTCTCGAACTTATAGATAGCATTGCTTTGGCCGTACGCGGCGCCGCCGATCCGGTCTGCGAAAAGTTGCTGAAAATACGGGTCGCTCATGGCCAACATTCCGGAGTCAGAGGATCTTAAAAAGCGGTGGAAACGATGCAACGCAAACGGCGTCGAACCGTGGGCCAAACTAACGTAGCCGCCGCTTGGCTGCAAGCACGGGCGCCGGCCAATGGGGTGATTTTCCGTGCGTAAACTATCGCGATGGAGCATGAAGGCGGCGTTGGTTTTGTGGGCGGCGCCGTGGTCGTGCGTCGGTTTGCTGCTGGGCTTGGCCGGACTGGCCACCGGCGGCGGCGTGCAATGGCGGCGCTCCGCCTTGGAGTTTCACGGCGGCGCCGTGCGAGGATTTTTGAATCGCGTGCCGAATGGCGAATTTATCGTCGCGATGACATTAGGACACACCATTCTCGGCAAGAATGTCGCCGCGCTCGACGTCGCGCGGGATCATGAACATGTCCACATTCGGCAGTACGAACGTTGGGGCCCGCTGTTCGGCCCGGCCTATTTGTTGGGGAGTTTGTGTGCCTGGCTGCGCGGCCGCGACCCCTACCGTGATAACCCCTTCGAGCGCCAGGCGTACGATGAAACGGGTTGAACGGCGGGCGTTTGTTGCAGCAAAAGTTCGTTACAAGCCGGAGGCTTGAATCCCTTCGGGATATGTTTTCAGGCGAACGCCGCCGCTTGGATGACCTTCGGGCCCAGCGCCAACAATACTCATGTATAAACAACAGGGCGGCAATCCCGCCTACGCGCGGGGATCTTGCAGATGGCGATAGCGAAACAGAACCGACAAGGTAATTACGATCGCCGCCAGTGCGCTTTGCGGAACCCAACTGATAAAAATCGCCATGAGCACTTTGTCGAATTCCAGCGGCGTCTTGAGCGCGCCGCCGACAAACACCGCCGCCAGAATCAAGGCGAAGGTCAGGGGAATGAGAATCGCGACGCGCTGCTGATAAGGAATGCCGCGCGGCAAGAACGCGATCAGCACTAGCAGCCAAGGACCAATCGCATAGATACCGGCCAATACGCCCGGCCGGTTGGCCACGCCCGAACGCGCCGCCGCGGCGCCCACCGCGACCAACACCATCACGACCAACATCGCGCGTAGGGAGAATTGAAAGTTCGGCTTGGGGCGGTTGCTCGGCTGGCCAAACTTCGCCACCAGCCGGTTTAGCAAGGTGTGTTGGGTCAGCACCAGGGCGCCGCAAGCAACACCCAGGCCGGCGGCAAACAAGACATTCAAGAACGCCGCCTGGTAGTCGACAAAATACCCGCCGTAGAGGTTGCCCGCCTCCCACATTTCGACCGGAAACCCCAGCGCTTCGCGGTTGCCGGGCGCGGTTCCCAGCAGGTTGCCGCCGCGAGTGGAGCGAAAAAAATAAGAGACCGCGTTGAGCGCCCCGCCAATCAGCATGCCCGCCAGAACGCCCTGCATGAACCAGCGGCGCGGCCTGATTTCGAGAGAAGGAGCGTTCATGGGGATGGCGTTCAAAAGCCGCGTGCAACGCGAATGTCGTCAAAGTCGCGCAAGTGGTAGCCAATGTCGACATAGTCCAATAGCCGGCACAGCGAACGCAGCGCCACACCCATGCCGTCGGGCCCGCTGAATCCGCCGAATTGCCCGCCGCCTTTCACGTGCGGCTCCAGATCGAGAAAAACGCCGGGAATGCCGCGTTTTTTCAACACCCGGGTCAATTCATTGATTTCACCGCGGAAATCTTGCAAAATCGCTTCGTGGGCGCTTTGGCCTTGGTCGGCGGGTACGAAATGTTTGAGCGCCGCTTCGTCGACGTGTCCTGGTCCGGCGGGCGGCGTGGGGTGTTTGTAATCCTTGATATGCATCCAGCCGATGCCGGTTTTCATCGCTTCGTATTGTTCATAGACCCCAGCCGGCGAATAGCCCTGCGAAGAAAGATTGCCGCCATCAAAAATCAACACCATCGCCGGATGGTTCACGCCCCGATGCACTTCTCGAAGCATTTCGCCGTTGCCGCCCACCAAATTGGCCTCCACCTCCAGGCCAAAGGTCAGGTCTTCGCGGTGGCAGCATTCCGCAATGGCGCCGAGTTGGTCGATCACCTGCGGCAAATGCTCATGCGGTTCGGAATGACGCGGATGATAAAACGAGAAGCCTCGAATCAACTTGGTTTCAAAAGCATGCGCGATTTCACACGCTTTTTTGACATCCTTGGCCAAATACTTTTTGAACGGCACGAATTGATTCGACGAACCGTCGTCGACATCGAGCAGTTTCACCTTGCCGATCGGCGAACCGATGGACGAAACGTTCAGATCGTAGTCGCCCTGAAGGTGGCGAATCTGATTGATTTCCTGCTTATTGAGCTGCATGACGTTCTTCACGCCATGGCCCACGTCGATGAAACGAATCGTGTAGTACTGCAAGCCCAGCGCGGCGAAAGCCGAGAACTGCTGCACGGCCGTTTTGTCGATGGCGGCT
>JAJRWU010000169.1 GCA_024276655.1 Planctomycetota bacterium | reverse complement strand
CTTGGTTGAAAATGTCGCATTTTTCGTTTAACGGCAAGCCGAAGGCGGCTGTGTTTTGAGCCCACGCGTTCGGGCAGAACAGAAAACGTAGTCGCCTTCGGCTTGCCGTTAAACGAGCCATTGCCAGCCGCGTGAAGTATAGAAGGTATAAGTTCTTCAGGGATTTTAATGGGTTGGATTCAGAGTGTGGGCGCCTCATGCCCACACTCTAGCAGCACACTGCGGAACCCCTACCCAAACCATACTCTCATACCCTCGGGACCAGCTTTTGGAGCAGGCCAATCTTACGCTGGAATCGCCGACCAAAAAGCAAAAAAACCCCGGGAAAACAAGCGTTTCCCGGGGGTTTATTGAGTGGAGCCGAAGGGGTTCGAACCCTCGACCTCTGCATTGCGAACGCAGCGCTCTCCCAACTGAGCTACGGCCCCTTTTTCGTTGTCAAATGGCGGATTCCGCGTCTGAATTACCCTCATGCGCCGCGCAAGCGGCGCTGTTTAGAATCAAAAGGTGCGGCCCTTGGGACGCCTTTACGCAAGTTGTTTTTGCGTGTGAACGGCAACTCGCCAAAAAAGCGCTAACCAAAAGCAACAGGTAGGCAAATATAACACAATCCCCAGCAAGCGCGAAGCGTAAGCGTTTTCTGGGCGGGATCGATTATCTTTTACGCATCCCGCTGGAGAGCGCGCCGGCCGAGTTCATCATACGTGCAGTCGTGCCCAACATTGTTGGGATCTCGCGTCCTCTGGCGGCCTTCGGTCCTCGAAGTTCAAGAGCCCGGGGCCACTCTGCCGTGCAACGAAGAATTGTGTCGTTTTCAACCATGCGAGGAATAACAGCGATTAGGCATACAAGGGGCTCGCTTTTTCAGGGTCGACGCCCAACTCTTGTATGGCTTGGGCGAGTTTTTCGGCCGTGAAACGCCCTTGCACGTGGAGACGATGTAAAGCCGCCAACGCGATGAACTCCGCGTCGACTTCAAAATGCCGCCGTAGCGATTCACGCGTTTCGCTGCGTCCCACGCCGTCGCAGCCCAGGGCAAAATAATCGCCGGGAATCCAGGGTGCGATTTGCTCGCCCACCGCGCGCACGTAATCGGTCGCCGAGACAAACGGCCCCTCTTGCCCCTCCAAGGCTTGCTCCAAATACGATGTTCGTTGCGGCTGTTCGGGGTGCAACATATTCCAGCGAGAGCATTCTTGTGCGTCGCGGCGGAGCTGTCCGTAACTGGTGACGCTCCACACGTTGCTGGAAACTTCGTATTTCTCGGCGAGGATTTCCTGTGCGGCGAGCGCGGCGCGAAGAATAGCGCCGCTGCCGAAGAGTTGCACCTGGTTCGGTCCAGAAGCTTGGAGGGCGTTGCATTTGTAAATGCCGCGCACGATGCCTTCCTCCACGCCTGGGGGCATCGGCGGCATCAGATAGTTTTCGTTCTGGACGGTAAGATAGTAGATGGCCGTCTCGCCGTCTTGGTAAAGTTTTTTCAGGCCGTCGAGCACGATCACGGCGGTTTCGTAAGCGTAGGCTGGGTCGTAGGCGCGCACGGTGGGAAAGGCGATGGCGTTCAGCAAACTGTGGCCGTCTTGGTGTTGGAGCCCTTCGCCGTTGAGCGTGGTTCGGCCAGCGGTGCCGCCGATGAGAAAGCCCTTGGCGCGCATGTCGGCGGCGGCCCAAATGAGGTCGCCAATGCGCTGGAAGCCGAACATCGAGTAGTAAACAAAGAAAGGAATCATGTTGATTCCGTGCTGCGAGTAAGCCGTGCCGGCGGCGTTGAACGACGACATCGAACCGGCTTCGGTAATGCCTTCTTCCAGAATTTGGCCGTCTTGCGCTTCCTTGTAGTAGAGCACTTGGTCTGAATCGACCGGATCATAGAGTTGCCCGGCATGCGCGTAGATGCCAACCTGCCGAAACATGCCTTCCATGCCGAAGGTGCGGGCTTCGTCGGGAACGATGGGCACGATATTTCGACCGATGTTTTTATCCCGACACAGCTTCATCAGCAAACGCACGAACCCCATGGTGGTGGAAAGCGGTTTGTCGCCGCCGCCGGCCAGAAATTCCTGGTAGTCGTCCAACGAGGGGACGACCATCGTGGGCGCCGCGTTTGAGCGTGAGGGCAACGAACCGCCGAGCGCTTCGCGTCGCTGGCGCACGTAACGCATTTCGTGGCTGTCGTTTGATGGCCGATAAAACGGCGCCTGGGCCACGTCTTCGTCGGAAATCGGAATGCCGAAGCGGCTGCGAAACTCCAGCAGTTCCTCTTCGTTGAGCTTCTTCTGGTTGTGGGCCACATTGCGGCCTTCGCCCGCTTCGCCCAAACCGTAGCCTTTGATCGTTTTCGCCAAGATGACCGTCGGCTTGCCCCGGCACTCTTCGGCGGCGCGGTACGCCGCATACACCTTTTCAGGATCGTGCCCGCCGCGGCGCATCGTTTCGAGTTTGCGGTCGGTGTAGTCTTTGACAAGCTCCAGCAGTTCCGGATATTTGCCGAAGAAGTGTTCGCGAATATAGGCGCCGGGCATCGTGGTGTATTTTTGGTATTGGCCATCGACCACCTCACCCATGCGTTTTGCCAATAGCCCGGTTTTATCTTTTTTCAGGAGGGCGTCCCAGTCGTCGCCCCAGAGCACCTTGACCACGTTCCAACCCGCGCCGCGAAACAACGCTTCGAGCTCTTGAACGATTTTGCCGTTGCCGCGGACCGGTCCGTCGAGCCGTTGCAAATTGCAATTGATGACAAAGGTGAGGTGGTCGAGTTTTTCGCGAGCCGCCAGCGTGATGGCGCCCAGCGTTTCGGGTTCATCGCATTCGCCATCGCCCAAGAATGCCCATACGCGTTGCCGCGAAGTGTCTTTGAGACCCCGGTCGAGCAGGTATTCATTGAAACGCGCCTGATAAATGGCCATGATCGGCCCCAGCCCCATCGAAACCGTGGGAAACTCCCAAAATTCGGGCATCAACCAGGGGTGCGGGTACGAGGAGAGGCCGGGCGTCAGTTGCAGTTCGCGGCGGAAATGATTGAGGTTTTCTTCCGACAGCCGCCCTTCCACGAAAGCCCGTGAATAAATGCCCGGCGACGCATGGCCTTGAAAGTACACTTGGTCGCCATCGTAGCCGTCGTCGCCCCGGCCGCGAAAAATGTGGTTAAAGGCAACTTCGTACAGCGTGGCGGACGATGCGAACGTCGAGATGTGGCCTCCCAAACCATCGAACCGCTTGTTGGCGCGGGTCACCATGGCCATCGCGTTCCAGCGAATAATGCTCTTGATGCGGCGTTCCAGCTCTCGGTCGCCAGGATACGGCGGCTGCTTGGAGGCGGGAATCGTGTTGATGTACGGCGTGTTCGAGGCGATCGGCAGTTCGACGCCCGCCCGCCGCGCACGCGCTTCCAGCACCGAAAGCAGGTATTTCGCCCGTTCGCCGCCGCGACTGCTCAGCACATACTCCAGCGATTCGACCCACTCCGCCGTTTCCAGAGGATCGACATCGTGAACCTGCGCTACATACGGCTGCTGTAGGACATCGTCCGTCTCTTGCGTCGATTTCGCGTTCGACATGCTCACCTCTTTCATCCGCCCAACAACTTGAAACTAACCGCCCGGGAACCAGCGCATTGTCTCGGAAGAGGGTCTGAGCGTAAAGGGAGCGTAAATGCCAACGTACGTGGAACTCACTCCACAGAAGGTTTTGTGAGTCTGTGATTACTGAATTCAATCCGCACGCTGTTGTAGGAATCTTCGCCGCCGGTAACGGAGGTGTGACGCGTTGGCAAGTCGAACGATCCCACCCGGGTCCACTCGTCATGGACGGTCGTGCTGCTGCGCAACACACCATTTTTGTTCCAAAAACAGACGTTGTAGAATTCCGGTAAAACCTTGTTTTCTTTACTACGATGGACACGGAAAACGGAAATCGTAAATCGTCCGCTAGCCATCTCGCGGTTGACCTGAGAGATCATATCGCCTTTCACACGAAAAGTGCTTGCCATTGTCGAGTCGTAGTCCAGCTTGATCAGCCGGCCCAGCGGATGCTCCGTCTGTTGGTCGGCATAGGACACATCTTCCGTGAACTCGACGCTGCCCAATCGATGGCTGATCAGAGATTGCAGCGAACGCACGACAGCCGATTTTTCGTCCAGTTCCACGCCCTTGAGCGTCACTTCGCCAGACGCATCGACACGGATTTTTCCACACTGGGCTTGGCCATTGATGTTGACACAGATATCCGCCGTGAAACCTGGAAACTCGCTCCAGATCGCGCGGGCTTGGCGAGACTTAAACAGCAGATCCGGCGCCGAAATCTCTTCTGGCGCCTCGGCCCGCAAGAGAGGAGCATCCAGAGTCGACATGCAATAACACAGTACGGTGAACAGGCTGAGAGAAGTTTTTAGAAAACGCATGGTAAATTCCTTGTTCAATAAAAAGAGTGATTGGTGTGATCTACTTGTTTCGTTTTGAGGTCAAAGTTGAATGCATTCGTCTCTCCCTCCTTCGTTTCGCAGATCAGTATCGACTGATCGTTGAACTGCGGCGGGATTGGGTTCTCGGGCAACACGCGCGGCGCTTTGGCGTCGAAATCTTCCGGGTTATCCAATTCGTAGGCTAAAGACTGGCCTGCACGGATCTCGACGCGCAACTTGCCGATGATTGGCCCGCTCTTCTTGTCCAGCTTATAGGCGCCGTCAGATATAGGCCCCGACGCCTTCGGCCCCTCCGATCCCTTGGTCGGAATGAATGTGATGAAGCCGCTCTTCAATGCTCGCCCATCGATGGTTACGTTGCCCGTAACCGCAATTCGCGGCAGTCCGCCATCGCCACAACCCGCCAACACGGCAAGTAACAAAATTGCCGGCCGCGTGGCGAGGCCAGACTTCCATGGTGTGTTCACCATCTCTGCGATCCTCTTTTCTCGCAAGGAAAACCCGGGCCCTGTCTCAGCTACAAACGACTTGCCTGAGGCTAAGGCGATTCACGGGCGCCGGATTTTCAGTTCCTAGTACTCGCCATCGAGCGTTTCGCCGCCCGCCCGTGTCGCAAGCGAATCAAGCAGACCGGCATCGATCGTCTCGGCGACAAAGCGAACCGCCCCATCGACGAACGCGAATTGCGCACCACCTGGATGATCGCTACGGAAGGTCTGATATTCGTTGAAACCGATCACAAGCTTGTTACTGTTGTAGACCCCAACCGTCGCGCCGATCGAAATCCCGGGGTAACCGATACCCCACGCGACCGCGCCGCCTCGGAGTTGTCCAGCGCAGGGACCGCTACGGAACGTGTAGTTCTTCAGACCGTAGTCAGCTTCACCTAGAAGAAACGTACCTGATGCGCCATCAGTAATACTACGAAAACGAGTCGTTCCGTTGTCATGCTTGACAATGGCGCCATTGTGGATCGGCCCCCAAGCGTTTTTGGTTCCTGACGACACGAAATAGCTCGAAGGAGCGCGCGACTCACCGCAGGCTGGGTTCGGAACGTTCCGGGGGAAGGCCATTGAGGGGCACAGATAGGTCGGGACGATCTCGGCAATGACGTTTCCGTTGTCCGAGTGAGCCAAGTCGTTGTATTTCTCGCGCCCATCGTAGCCGTCAAACAGAGGGCCTTGTTCACCGTACGGCAATATGGCCGTGAAGAAACTGTAGAACTTGCCTCGCCAATGCGTCGCGGTCGGAAAAGCCTGGAAGGTATCGTGATAGTTGTGTGTGGCCAACGCGATTTGCCTGATGTTGTTTGAGCAACTCATGCGTTGAGCTGTCTCACGCGCGGCCTGCACGGCCGGCAACAACATCGAAACCAAAATACCGATGATGGCAATCACCACCAACAACTCGACAAGCGTGAAACCGCGAGAACGGGAATTTCGCCGTACCATGAAACACTCCTTCAATCGCAAACAGGAAAACGGACACAAAACGCGAACCAATTCGCACCACACACTGGATGTGGCTGGCAATTGGCAAGGAGTGCCGAAGCTGGCTGCATCGAAAGAGTCCCAGTAGTTGATACTGAGTATCAGTTTCAGTATGATTGCAGGTCTGTCGTGTGAATGCAAGTACTAATAAATAAGAACTTCAAAGAATTTCAATCAGCGAAAACCTCGTCGTTCCAGAATCCTCGAAAATTCGTGGCTTTACCTGCTGTTATTGAGACTTAATCTCATAAAACTGCGAGCTGCGGGTGAGGCGATTGAATCCACAGTTTCTTCGAACCCATAAAGTGAGTATTTCGATGACCGAAAATCAGCAACGAAACGACGATCTTCAGCAGGAACTTGCGTCAACTCCACAGCCGTTAGGAACGCGGACGGTCACCTCGGGTGAATTACTACAGGGATCGAAAGAATTACTGATCATCCATGGTCAATGTGTCTATCGATTGCGGGAAACTCGTAACGGCAAGCTGATCCTCCACAAGTAACATTCGGGCTTGGAATCTGATTCGAGGCTGCGGGATTTTTATTCAGCAATCAGACTTCGGGAAGCCCCTCGCCTAGTCGTGAGCGAGTTTTTGTAGTGCGCAGCGCGATAGTGAAACGCGCCGAAAGGTGGAGCAGCCGGGAATGCATATCACCCAACAGACCCAACCCAGCGAAAAAGCCCGGCATTTTGAAAATGCCGGGCTTTTGATTCATTCGCCAAAGATCGCGCATGTCCCGAGCCGCCAATAGATTCGCCAAACCGTTTCGTCGAGCCTACTCGTACCGCAGCGCATCGATTGGATCGAGTTGGCTGGCGCGGCGGGCGGGATAATAGCCAAAAAAAACGCCTACCGCCGCGGCGAACACCAAGGCGCCGATCGCCGCCGGATACGAAACCACGATCGGCCAATCGCTGCCCGAGGAAAAAGAATTGATCAGCATCGTGACACCCGTCGAAGCGCCAATGCCCATCGTCACGCCGATCACGCCGCCGACCGACGACAAAATAACCGACTCCACCAGAAACTGCCGCAGGATATCACTCGAAGTGGCCCCCACCGCCATCCGAATGCCGATCTCCCGCGTGCGCTCGGTCACCGAAACCAGCATGATATTCATGATGCCCACCCCGCCCACCAAAAGCGAAATGCCCGCAATCGCGGCCAGCAACGCAGTCATCGTGCCCGTGACCATGCCCACCATGTTGGCGATTTCAGTCGTACTGCGGACTTCAAAATCGACCCGCTCGCCAGGGTGAATGTCGTGCCGCTCCATGAGCAATTGATTGATCTGTTGTTGCGCCGCCGACATCAAGGTCATCGAAACCGCCGAGACCATGATTGCATCGACGTTGTCGAACGACGAACCTTGCAGCCGTTTTCGCACGGTTGAGTAGGGCATCAGGACGATGTTATCTTGGTCGTCGCCGACCATGTTGGCGCCTTTCATTTCCAAAACGCCGATGATGCGAAAGGGAATATTCTTGATGCGGATTTTTTCGCCGATCGGGTTGGTGGTTTGAAAGAGTTTCGCCACCACCGTGCGGCCGATCACGCAAACCTTGGCGGCGGAGCTGATGTCGCGCGGTCGGAAGAATCCGCCGTGGCGAAGCTGCCAGTTTCTGACCGTGAGGTAGTCGACGCCCACGCCGAACATTTCCTTGGGCCGGCAGTTGTTGTTGCTGTAAATCAGTTGCGCCGAAGCGCCCACGATGGGCGTCGAGGCGAATACGGCGTCGCACTCGTCGGTCAGGGCGTTTGAATCGCCGGCCAGAAGGGTGGGCGTGAAGCCTTGCCGCACGCCCCGCGCGCGATGCGCCTTCGGCAAGACCACGATCACATTCGTGCCCAGGTTCTCGATCTGCCCTTGCACCAGCGCCGTGGCGCTCTCGCCGATCGAGACCATTGTCGTGACGGCGGCAATACCGATCACGACCCCCAACACGGTCAGCCCGGCGCGCATTTTGTTTTTGACCAGAGCCCGTATCGCGATGCGAATCGTGACAAAAAAACCCATCGTTATTCTTCGCCTTACTTCGTGTTGTCGATTCCGGTCACCAGTTTTTGGCCGACTTTGAGTTCGCCCGACGCCAACTCCGTAAAACGGCTGTCGCTGATCCCGGTTCTCACTTCGATGGCGCGTAAAAACTCG
Organism: Planctomycetota bacterium; assembly: GCA_024276655.1. GTDB lineage: Bacteria > Planctomycetota > Planctomycetia > Pirellulales > Pirellulaceae > SZUA-33. The sequence continues at coordinate 14,001 of JAJRWU010000169.1, read as the reverse complement.
CCGTCTTCAACCCACACATGCCGCCGATTCCGTTTGCGCCCGGCCTCTGCTTTTTCACTGGCCGAAAGAAAGTCGGCGCCGGTGTCGTCGTCGTCTTGCGACTCAGACCCGCCCTCCAAGATCTTCCGGTCTTCCTTACGCACCTTCTTCTCTTCGGGATAAAATCTCAATGCCGCGTTGGGGATTTTCACCACGTTTTCCCGGACTTTAATCTGAAACGAAAGGCTGGCCGTCATGCCCGGCAGAAGTTTCATCTCGGTGTTCGGCGCCTCCACCACCACGGGGTAGGTGACCACATTCTGTGTCGATTCAGAGCTTAAACGCACTTCGGAAACAACACCCTCGAACAGATCGTCGGGATACGCGTCGACGGTGAATCGGACCGGCTGGCCCTGTTTCTGGGCTTGCCGTATCAGGCCGATATCGGCTTCGTCCACCGAAGCAAAGACAAGCATTTTTACGTCCATCTCGGGCGCCACGGTAAACAACTGCGGCGCCTGGAACTGAGCCGCCAGCGTTTGACCGGGATCGATAAATCGTTTGATCACGATGCCATCGACCGGAGAACGAATTTCGGTATAGCCCAGATTAGCGTTCGAATTCGCCAGGCTGGCGTCCGCCTGTTTGACCGAGGCTTTGGCCACATCCAATTGGGCTTCGAGCGACATCCGATTGAATTTCACTTGATCCATTTCGGTTTCGGAAATGTAGTCTTCGTTTTCGTCCTGCAGGGTGTGGGCGCGGCGTTCGTTGTTCTTGGCCTGTTGCAACAGGGCCTCCACTCTGGAAATATCGGCCTTGCGCGTCGCCAAAATGGCTTGATCGCGCGCCACGCTGGCCTCGTAAATTCGAGGGTCGATTTTGGCCAGAATCTGATTCTTTTTTACTTTGTCGTTGAAATTAACGTAAAGCTCTAGAACCGGCCCCGACACGAACGACCCCACTTGCACGTTGAGCACCGGCTTCACTTCGCCCGTGGAGTTGACCACCGAAATCAGCTTGCCTTCAATCACTTCGGCGGTGCGGTACTTGGTGCGATAAAGCGTTTTCCAATACTTCATGGCGGGCTGGAAGGCGGCCGCAACTCCGCCGCCAAGCACCAATACCACGAGCAATAATTTAAGCCAAAATTTCATAACGAACGATCAGCCCCAAAAAAAATCACGTTCGGCCGATGAGCAATTCGGCGCCCGACCGAAAATGAAGACGTGCAGCGCCGGTCGCCAAAATGTAATTTCAGGCCGAAATCGAGATCTTGCCGGCCTATCTAAACTACCACCCGGCGTCGCCCAGAGTTTCGCCGCGGCGTTGACATTTTGAGATAATCGCCCCAAACTACTAAAGGACGCTCCCAACAAGCGGTATCTTCAAGGCTTGCAGCGTCTGGCCGCCGTTTTGATTATCCGGGCGATTAGCTCAGTTGGCTAGAGCGCTACCTTTACACGGTAGACGTCACAGGTTCGAGTCCTGTATCGCCCACTCCGTACACTTGGGTCGTATCGTGGGGATGAACGTGTTTTTCATTGACGGGCATCCCGAAGTTGCGAAAACCGGCCCCTCGCCTTGGCATTGAGAGAGCACGGAGTACGAGGTGTTTTTCGGCCGCGGCCGGATTTTTTGTGGGAAATCGCGGTAATTCCGGCCTTTTTTTCATTCACCCTGGAAAACTTGGCCGGTATGGCGGTATACTGCCCGATACCTATAATTCGGTGCTTGGCAGTATTTTACTTCACGCGGCCCAAAACCATGGTTTTGCACGATGTGGTTGCAAACATGCGAGTTTGGGCCCGAAGTTTATTTGATGGGGAGGAACTGTGGTCAAAGTTTTTGTACGTGATCGAGAAACGATTCAAGAGGCGGTTCGCCGCTTTGGCAAACTGGTAATGCGTAGCGGTCTGAAGAAGGAAATCCGCCGGCGCAAGTATTATGAAAAGCCGAGCGATATCAAACGTCGCGCCCGCCTGCGCGCCCAACGCCGCGCTTTGAAAGATCGTTTGGGCTAATCCCCGCGCCTTTGACGATCGTATCTACACAAAAAGCCGCCGCTCTTGCCTTATTTTCAATGCGCGTAGGTTGGCTTTCAATGCGCGTAGGTTGAGAAACGTGCTTTATTTTTCGCACGGTTACGAGTGGCCGCTTGACGGCGTTTTCGTGAAGGAAGCGGCGTTTTCGTGAAGGAAGCACGGTGGAGCGTCCACTCCAACGGCGCGGCGTTCGCTATTGAACTGCTTCGCCGAAGATTTTTGCCGCGGGATGTTGGTTGGGGTTCTTTTTGATATCCATCGTCAAGTCGGCGAATTCAATCAGTTCCGCCAACCCCGCTTCGGCGAAGGCTCTGCCGCTGATGTAGCATCCTGGTTGTGTCCAGTCGTGGAGTTGTTGGGAGTCGAGCGGAAAGAAGCGGGCCAGCAGTTGGTCCATCTCTTGCTCCAATTGCTCGAAATGGCGAGCCCATTCGGCGGCTTCATGCAGCCCCACATGTTCCTCGGTCTGCCATTTCATAGGATGAAACAGCAACACGCTGTGGGGCGTGACGATTCTTCGCGTGCAGGCGGCGAAGGGCCAGAGGGCCGCCGACGAACATTCTCCAGTGACCACGCCGGTGGCCTGAATGCCGCGCAGCAAGATCAACGACATCAGCGATAACCCGCAATACGCGTTGCCGCCCGGCGAATCGAAATACAAGATACAGCTTTCCCCGGGCGGAACGCTGAGCAGTTTTTCCGTCAGGTCGGATTCGTTATCGGTCAATTCTCCCACGACGGCGATTTCGAGCGGCCCTTCAGGCTCCTGCCCTTCCGATTCCTGTTGGTGATGATTTTTACCGGTTGCGTCATTCTTGTCAGCTTCTGGCGTGCGGCCCATATTTCCCTAACTTCTTGTTTGGTGTGTTTCTCAGTGGCGGCAATCGGCTGGTCCGACCGGCGGCGTTTCGCCAGCGGCGGGGCGTCTCTGTTATACCGCGCACGACGGAAAAAAAGCTATTGATAAATTCCGCTTCAAAATGCCGGGCTTTTAACCCGGTATATACATTCGGAACTGTTCCTCAGCGGCTGGCAACTTCTCATCTGCCGCTCGCCCAAAAGCGCGAGCTCCGCTTCAAATGTTTTTGAGATACTCGACGGCCATGCTCAGTTCGGCCAGTGAGTTATCGGCCGGCCGCCGCACGAGTGTGAACCAGCCGTGGTAACCGTGCTCTTCCAGAGCGCCTAGTAGGGCGGGGTAATCGACCGAACCTCGACCGAGCGGCGTTTCCATGCCTCGGCCATGAGCAAGATCGCGGGTGGCGTCGGTCATGTGAACCTGGCGAACAAATTCGGCCAACTCCAGGATCGCCTCGGCGGGCGAGAAACCGTTCATTATTAGATTGCCAGGATTGAAATCGACGCCCAGCGCTCCGGTGGGCAAGTGATCGATGAGCGTTTTGAGAACGGCGCCGTCTTCGGCGCCGGTGGTGGCGGCCAGCCCAGCGCCGACATGTTGGCCGTAACGGCCCAGATCGGCGAGCACTTGCAGGAGCAGATCCCACTCGGCGCCGGAATCGGGGGCGGGAATATGTCCTACCTGGTTGATCACCGAATCTGCGCCCAGTTCGCGAGCGAATTTCATGGCGGCTTTCGTGGCCTCCACGCGGCGGTCAAGATCGGCTGACACGTTGTAGCCTCTCTGGGTGGGGAAACCGACCGCCGCCACCCGCAAATTCAGATCAGCCAGCATTTTCCGCACCTGGCGCAGCGCGGTGCCGGAGAATTCGCCGGGGCGGAGGTCATTTCGTGCGTCTATTTCCACCGCTTCGGCCCCCAATCGCGAGGCAGTAAGCAAGGCTTTCTTAAAGGGTTGACGCAAACCGGCCAACTGAACGCCAATTTTTATTCGCAGCACGCGGAACTCTCCAACTTAAAGAACGACACGGTCGATCTCGCATGAGCCATCTGTTATTGATTTCGATTCTAGCCGCTACACCCGCCGCTCCCAATGCGGCTGCCGCTCCCGATGTGTCCGCAGCGGCCCATGCCGCCCAACCCGAGATTGCGTGGGAAGTGTATCGCTGCGATTTTGACGAACAGCACGACAGGAATTTCGATGGCTGGCCCGACCACTGGACCCGGCGGCAAGGACGATCTTACCCGGCTTATGTGAAAGCCGCGATACCGTATTCCGAAGAGGAAAGCGACCAAACATCGAGTTCGACCCCGGCCGAGTCGACGGAGTTCCTGCGCGTCGATCTCGATGGCGGCGCCGTGGCGTTATTCTCACCGCCCATTCCCGTAAGCCCCATTTTCTCGTACGTCTTCGAGGGAGTGGTGCGCACCGAAAAACTCAAACACGATATCGTGTTGTACTCGGTTACGTTCTTCGACGCCGAGAAGAACATCGTCGAACGCCTGGAATCAAAACGCGTTCGCAACGCGCCCCGATGGCTTCCCTTGCGAATTGGACCCGTGACGCCCGCCTCGAACAAAATCCATTCCGCCGTGATTGGTCTTCATATCGAGCCGACGAGTAAATCTGATTTTACCGGCGCGGTGTTTTTCGACACTCTGGTGCTCTCGCGCTTGCCGCGCATGACGGTTGGCGGCAACCAGGATTTCAATTTGTACACCGACGTAAAAGATGTCGAAATAACCTGCTCCGTTTCCGGAATGCCGAATCCTGATCCGAAAATCACGCTGCAACTCATCGACGTGGCGGGCGACGTCGTGGACGAAAAAGTAACACAACTGGAACTGAAACCAGTGGAGCCGCACTCCGAACAGAATGGGTTGGCCAACGCTGGCCCGCCTGCTGTTGTTGGCAAGTCCGCTGCCGACGGCAAGGTTGCCAGTGTTGGCTCGGCCAGCTATGCGGGCGAGATGAAGTGGCGTCCTCGAATAGTTGCGCGGGGCGCCTACGGCGTGGTGGTCACGCTGCACGACCAAGAGGGCGTTGCGTATGAACGAGAAATGACGCTGGCGGTGGTGCGTCCGATGAAGGCGCCGGTGTCGGGCGAATTCGGTTGGTCGCTGCCTCGCGGCGAAGAGCCCCAGGGGTTTGGGCCGATGGCGTCGTTGTTGCCGCAGGTCGGGATTAGCTGGGTCAAGTTTCCGGTTTGGTACAACGCCGACGATAACCAACGCGCCGACCACATCGCCAGGTTTGCCGAACGCGTGCAAGCCGAAAACGTGATTTTCGTCGGCTTGTTGGATCAACCGTCGGAGCAATCTCGCAAGCTATTTTCAGAGTCGGGCGAGGTGACAATCGCGACCATCTTTCTAGAGCCGGAGCAATGGCAGCCGATCGTCGACCCGATCATGACGCGGCTGTCGCTCAATATTCGATGGTGGCAGATCGGCGCCGATCGAGATGCGAGCTTCGTGGGGCACGCGCGCCTGGCGCGTTCGATCAGGGAAATCAAAGACCATTTGGAGCGTTTCGGGCAGGAGATCAAGGTCGGTTTTCCGTGGTTGTGGTTGTACGAAACCCCGGCGGAAAAAAACCCGCCGTGGGAATTTTTGTCGTTCACCCAACAACAACGGCAACCCGGCGGCGAAACCCAGCCCTCGTTTACCGGCGAGGAGTTGTCAAAATACTTGGAAACGCCCGACGCCGCGCGGCTGCCCGTTCGACGGTGGATCGTCCTCCAGCCATTGCCGCGCAGCCGTTATTCCCTGGAAACGCGCGCCCGCGACCTTGTGGAGCGGATGATGGCCGTGAAAATCCAAAAGGCCGATGTCGCTTTCATCCCCGCGCCGTTCGATGACGAATACGGCTTGATGACGCCCGACGGCTCGCCGGGTGAACTGTTGTTGCCCTGGCGAACGACGTCGCACATGCTTTCCAAGGCGTCTTACCTCGGTTCGCTCGAACTGCCCAACGGCAGCCAGAACATGGTCTTCTCGCGGGGCGATGAATCGGTGATGGTGGTCTGGAATAACAGCCCCGTACAGGAAATTCTCTATTTGGGCGAGCATGTCGAGCAGGTTGACCTCTGGGACCGCGTCACGCAGCCGAAGCAGGCAGGCAACCGGCAGGTGTTGGAGGTCGGCCCGGCGCCGATTTTTGTCACGGGGTTGAATACGAAAATCGTTCGTTGCCGAATGAGTTTCGGCTTCGACCAGAAGCAACTTGCCAGCGTGTTCGGCCGCCAGCAAACCGCTTCGTACCATTTCAACAATCCCTTCGACCAGGGCGTCGGCGCGCTGGTTACTTTAAACACGCCCGACGTGTGGCGCGTCTCGCGGCGCAAGGCTGTTCATAAATTATCTCCTCATGAAGAAACGCATCAGGAGTTCGACATACTCCTAATGCCAGACGCGACAAGCGGCGTACAACCGATTCGCATTGATGTTCAGCTCACCGCCGAGCAAACCTATGCATTCAGCATTTATAGGGAAATACAGGTTGGCTTGGGAGACATTGAAATGACGATCACCACGCAAATCAACGAGAAAGGGCAAGTTCTCGTGAAGCAATTCTTGGTCAACAAAACGGACGACGTGGTGAGTTTTTCCTGCCAATTGTTCGCCCCGCAACGCAAACGCATGCGTCAGGCGGTGGTCAACCTGGGGCGGGGGCGGGTCTTGAAAACGTACACCTTGCCAGATGCCAGATCGCTCATCGGCAAAACAATTTATGTGCGAGCCACCGAAATTGGCGGTTCGCGAGCCCTCAGCAGCGGCGCCGTCGTTCACCCGGAATAACAAGGGAATGGAATAGCGCGCCGACCTAGCATCGAGCGGAAAATTAGTGTCGTAGCCATGCTCGCCAGAGCGTGGGATGGTTCACCGCTCACCCACCGTCTGGCGACGATGGCTACACAAATGCGACCGTTATTTATCGAGCGGCGCCTAGCCGCTCCAACGCCGTTTATTCCAAAAAGCCGCGTTCGCGCAACAGCCGCATGATCGCCTCGGTGCATTCCTCGACGGTCCATTGGTGAGTGGGCAGAATGAGGTCGGGCGATGCGGGCGGTTCATAAGGAAAGCTGACGCCCGGAAAGTTCGCGATATCGCCGGCGTCGGCTTTATCATACAGACCTTCCTGGTCGCGCTCTCGGCAGACCGCAACCGGCGCCGACAAATGAACCACGAGGCACTTTCCTTCGCCGAGCCCTGCGTTAATAGTTGCTTGGGCTTTTTGCCGCACGGCTTCGGTCGGCGCCACGAAGGCGGCGATGCAGAGCAAGCCAGCTTGATTGATAATTTTCGCCACTTCGGCGCCGCGGCGTAAATTTTCACCGCGCTCCTCGGCCGAAAAGCCAAGATCGCGACTAATACCTTGCCGCAGACTTTGGCCGTCGAGCACCACGGCGGCGCGGCCTTCGTCGAACAGACGCCGTTCGAGCGCCGCGGCGGTTGTCGACTTGCCGGCGCCGGAAAGACCGGTGAGCAAAATCGTGGCCGGTGTTTGACCGTAACGAGATTTTCGCTCATCGTCGGAAACCGTACTGAGTTTCACGGGCGCCGTTTCCGTTTTCGGCGCGACATCCCAGTGGTCGATACGATCTTCCTCGGTTGCCTGGTCGAGAATCATGCCCGCGCCGACGGTGCCGTTCGTGATCCGGTCGACAATAATAAAAGCGCCGGTGGTCCGATTCCGACGATAACCGTCAAACGCAATCGGCTGGTTGAGCGTCACCACGCAACGGCCGATTTGGTTCAGTTCCAGCGCGGGCGACTCCACCCGGTGCAGCGTGTTGACATCCACCTGATAACGCAGCCGGGAAACCGAACCGGCCACCGTTTTGGTGGTCTGTTTGAACAGATACGGCTTGCCGGGCGCCAGCGGTTCCTCGGCCATCCAGACAACCATGGCGTCGAAATGGTCTTTCAACTGCGGCATGTTGCCGGGGCGGCAGATCATATCGCCTCGGCTGCAATCGATTTCATCTTCGAGCGTGAGCGTGACCGAAAGCGGCGCGAAGGCTTCCTTGAGTTCGCCGTCGAAGGTGGTGATCGTTTTGACCCGGCTCGTTTTTCGCGAGGGCAACACCACGATTTCATCGCCTTGCCGGACGATGCCCGAAGCAATCGTGCCGCAAAAGCCGCGAAAATCGAGGTCGGGCCGGTTCACATACTGCACCGGGAAGCGAAAGTCGTTGAGGTTGCGGTCCGAGGCGATATACACCGACTCCAGCATGTCCATCAGCGTGGCGCCCTGATACCAAGGCATGTGCTCGCTGCGGTCGACCACGTTATCGCCCTTCAAAGCCGAGAGCGGCAGGAAGTGCATATCGCTGATATCGAGCCGGGCGGCGAATTCGGAATACTCCTCTTTAATGCGTTCGAACGTTTCCTGGCTGAAGTCGACTAGGTCCATCTTGTTGATCGCCACGAAAATGTGCTTAATTCCCAGTAGCGAGGTAATGAAGCTGTGGCGTTTGGTCTGCTCCAGCACTCCGTGGCGGGCGTCGATGAGAATGATCGCCAAGTCGGCGGTGGAGGCGCCGGTGGCCATGTTGCGAGTGTACTGAGTATGCCCCGGCGTATCGGCGATGATGAATTTGCGTTTGGCCGTGGAAAAATACCGGTACGCAACATCGATCGTGATTCCTTGCTCTCGCTCCGAACGCAGGCCGTCGGTGAGCAGGGCGGGGTCGAAATCGCCTCCGGCGGCGCCCACGGTGAGAGAATCTTTTTGGATCGCCGCGAGTTGATCTTCATAGATCATTTTGGAATCGTAGAGCAAGCGGCCGATCAAGGTGCTTTTGCCGTCGTCGACGCTGCCGCATGTGAGGAACCGCAGGAGTTCCTTGTTTTCATGCTGCTTGAGGTAGGCGTCGATATCGCTAGAGATGAGGTCCGACTGATGCGACACGGGCTGAACTTCCTTTGCGAGTTGGCGTCTGAGAAGCCCGGCTTTTTCAAAAAGCCGGGCTTCTGAAATGCGCTGCGGCTAAACGCCGCGTTCTGGGTGAACGAGTGTGCTGAAATTGTGTGTGCCGATTAAAAATAACCGCGTCGCTTCTTGCCTTCCATGTCGTCGTCGCCGTCGTCTTTATCGATCACGCGTCCTTGCCGCTCCGACGTTTTGGTCAACAACATTTCCTGGATGATTTCCGGCAGCGTGGCGGCGCGCGATTCCACCGCCCCGCTCAGCGGATAACAACCCAGCGTGCGGAAACGAACAAACCGCTGTTCCACTTCTTCGCCGGGCGCTAGTTTCAGGCGGTCGTCGTCGACGAGAATCAACTCGCCGTTGCGCCGCACCACGGGCCTCTCGGCGGAAAGGTACAACGGCACGATCGGAATTTTCTCCAAATGGATGTACTGCCAAACATCGAGCTCCGTCCAATTGGAAAGTGGGAACACGCGAATGCTCTCGCCCTTGTTCACCCGCGTGTTGTAAAGGTTCCACAATTCCGGCCGCTGGTTTTTAGGATCCCACCCGTGGTGGCGGTCGCGAAAGGAAAACACCCGCTCCTTGGCGCGCGATTTTTCTTCATCGCGGCGGGCGCCTCCGAAAGCGGCGTCGAATTGATATTTGTCGAGCGCCTGCTTGAGAGCGTCGGTTTTCATCACTTCGGTATGTTTGGCGCTATCTTCCAACGGGCTGAGGCCTAGCTTCCGCCCTTCTTCGTTGGTATAGACGATCACCTCCAGACCCAAATCCCGCTTGGCGTATTTTTCGCGAAATTCGATCATCTGGCGAAATTTCCACTTCGTATCGACGTGCATCAGCGGAAAAGGCGGCTTGGCCGGGTAAAACGCCTTCAACGCCAATTGCACCATGACCGACGAATCTTTGCCAATCGAGTACAGCATTACCGGGTTGGAAAACTCCGACGCCACCTCTCGGATGATGTGAATGCTCTCCGCCTCAAGCTGCTTGAGGTGCGTAAGGTTATATCCAGACATAAGTTATGACTCTAGCGGCAAGGCGGTTGGTGTTGGTGGTTTGGCCCCAGTCGTTCGCCACGCCCCCTTGTTTCCGGTGGGGAGCATCTGTCGGTAACGGGAGTATTGAAAGTTCGCCGGCGAGGCGGGAGTGTACGGAAAACCCGCGCATCGCTCAACCTGTGTGAAGCAGGCCGATTTGTCAACGCCCGGCGCCGTTTCCCCGGACGCAAACGAGTGACGTATACTTCGGAAATTAGATTCCGCGCAGCGTTGAAAGCGGCGCCTTTTTCGTGGAACGGCAAGCCGCAGATGAAAATTCACCTAATACAAGCACGAAGCGCAAGCGAGTGAATCAGCAAACGGTCATTCCCGCGTAGGCGGGAACCCAAAAAACTCACGGACTCCCGCTACGTGCGGGTAAGTTATTTTCTGCCGCTTGCCTTAACGGCAAGCCGCAGGCGACTGCGTTTTGTCAGAAGCCCGGCTTTTTCAAAAAGCCGAGCTTCTCGGAACGCCGCTTTGGAATCAAACAGTCGTCATGTTCAATGGCCTTTGGAAGGCCATTAAACAAAAACTTGTGGCTGCCGGAAGTGCAAAGACCCCGCGGGGGCCGGTTGCCCGAATCGGCCGCAAAAGCCTATAATGTTCGCTTTCATTGACAAACCGGTTGTGGGAGGAATTCGATCCGTGGCATCGGACAAATACTTATTCACCAGTGAATCCGTCAGCATGGGGCACCCCGACAAGCTGGCCGACCAAATTTCAGACGGCATCCTAGACGCCATCTTCGAGCAAGATCCTTACAGCCGCGTGGCCTGCGAAACCATGGTCACGACCGGCGTGGTCGTGATTGCCGGCGAAATCACCACGAAGGCCGTAGTCGATTACCAGCATGTCGTGCGAGATGTCGTGCGAGATGTTGGTTACATCGACGATGAAATGGGCCTCTGCGCCGACACCTGCGCCGTGTTCGTTTCGATCGATAAGCAAAGCCCCGATATCGCCCAAGGCGTTGACGAAAACGCCGAGCAGGGCAAGGAAATCGGCGCCGGCGATCAAGGGCTGATGTTCGGCTACGCCTGCAACGACACCGAAGAACTGATGCCGCTGCCGATCGCACTCTCGCACAAAATTCTCAACCGGCTGACCGAAGCCCGCCGCAGCGGCGAAGTGAATTGGCTCCGCCCCGACAGCAAAAGCCAGGTCACGGTTGAATTTGAAGACAACCGCCCAGTTCGCATCGACACCGTGGTTGTTTCCACCCAGCATTCGCCCGATGTCTCGAATGAAGAGATTCGCGAATTCGTCATCGAAAAAATTATCAAACCCGTTCTCCCCGCCGACTTGGCCCAAGGCGAAGTCACCTACCACATCAATCCTACGGGAAGATTTGTCACCGGCGGCCCCCAAGGAGATTGTGGACTCACCGGCCGCAAGATCATCGTCGACACCTACGGCGGTTGGGGCCGGCACGGCGGCGGCGCCTTCAGCGGCAAAGACCCCACAAAGGTCGACCGCAGCGCGGCTTACATGGCTCGGCACATCGCCAAGAATATCGTGGCGGCCGGTTTGGCCGACCGTTGCGAAATTCAACTGGCCTACGCCATCGGCGTGACGGAGCCGGTGAGCGTGCATGTCGATACCGCCGGCACCGGCAAGATTGAAGAATCTCGCATTTGCGAGTTGGTCAAGCAGATCTTCCCGCTCAGCCCCGGCGGAATTATCGACTACCTCGATCTTCGCCGTCCGATCTTTCGCCGGACCGCCGCCGGCGGCCACTTCGGCCGGCCGGAATTCTCTTGGGAAAACACCAACAAAGCCGCCGAACTTTCCGCAGCCGCTGGCCTGCAAGCAGCCGCGAAATAGTTAGCGACTGCCCGAAAAATAAGTTACCGCTTATCACTCAAAAAAGCCCGGCATTTTCAAAATGCCGGGCTTTTATTCGGCATATACTCAACGACCGCTCGCCGAAAGCAGCTTCATGCATCCCCAATGCGCCGCGCAAGAATTTCTCAGGTAATTTTCACGTAACGAAATCCACAGCAACTCGCATTGCGGCAAAAGATTGACCTCTTCTCGGCATCTGTTATTCTCAATTTTGCGTTAGGTCCGGCGATCACTTGGATACCGATTTCACGCGACGTGATCGAACGCGCCATTGACCATCATTACCCGGAATTCGCGATCTCGATCCAAAATTGTGACGTCCGATTCAAATTCCACTGCCCAAAGACTTGGTCCGGGATGACGCGAATGGACGATGACTTGCAACGTCATTGTAGTGAATGCGATCGCATCGTGTATCATTGCAGCAATGCAACAGAAGCCGCAAAGTTGGGCGCTGAAGGGAAATGCGTTGCGTTTGTAGACATTGAACATGGAGCAATGCTCGGTGAAATCGACTGTGATTGAGCAATTCGCCGTATAACAAGGCGCTCAACCTGACACCTTTTGCCCTTTTACCTTCCCGCGCACGTGGTTTGAATATGAAACCGAAGGTGTATATCGAAACGACCGTTGTCAGCTATCTGACCGCGCGGCCCTCGCGCGACGTTGTCATTGCCGGGTACCAGCAAACGACGTGTGACTGGTGGCGCGACGCCGCCGATCGGTTGGAATTGGTCGCGTCGGAACTCGTCATCAACGAAGCCAGCGCCGGTGATGCCGGAGCGGCTCAAGACCGACTGAACGCACTCGATTCGGTCACCCTTCTCGACGCTTCCGAAGAAGCAGCGGTACTGACACGGCAATTGATCGAATTCGGGGCCATTCCTGAAAAAGCGGCCGAAGATGCCGCACATATTGCCATCGCCGTTACGAACGGCGTCGATTTTCTGGTAACATGGAATTGTCGGCATATTGCCAATGCGACCATGCGATCTCAAATCGAACGGGTCTGCCGCAATGCCGGTTACGAACCAACGATTATCTGCACGCCGGATGAATTAATGGAACCCGATGATGAAAACAACAACCAATGACCCAATCGTCGCTGAAGTTCGGGCGGCGCGCGACAAGCATGCGGCCCAGTTCGGTTACAACGTCCAGGAAATCTTCAAAAACATTCAGGCTCGGCAACAAACCTCCGGCCGTAAATATGTGTGTTTTCCGGCTCGTCCTGCAACCAAAACAAGCTCCGCGACTCCAAACCAATAGCAACATAACATTAGTGGATGATGAAGAAACAGCCCCTTCTTTACGAACTCCATGCCGTTCGCGAGCAACTGCTCGCCGAATCGGGTGGTGCGTTAGCCGGACTCGTTGCGCGCCTTCAAGCGGAACAAAAATCCTCTGGCCGCACCATACGTAAAACACTACGAACAACCCGATGCGGCGAAGTTGGGCGAATTGCCTATAGGGAATCAATCGGCGCCGCCCGATGAGCGATGACATTGTCTGGGCAAAGACGAATGGCCGCATCTGAACCGAAAAACGACATGCCTCGCCCGCCAATTCCGCTGCCGATGCAACGCAAGGTCCGGCAACGATGCGCCTTTGGGTGCGTTTTCTGTGGACAACCGCTCTACGAATACCATCACATACAAGATTACGCGAAGGTTTTGGAGCACACGGAAGAGAACTTAACGCTGCTCTGCGCTTCGCATCACGAAGAAGCGACGAAAGGATTATTAACGCGTCAGCAAGTCGAGGGGGCGAATCGAAGCCCGAAGAATAAAACACTTGGTGTCTCTAGCCCCTACTCGCTTCATTTCTCCGGTCCACAATTTACTGCTGAAATCGGCAGCAATGAATACTCCGGTGTTTTTGCCGCAGAGTCGGGAGGCAGCGGGTTTATTCCGATTTCAATTGACGATGTCGACATTTTGAGCATTCGCATCGATGAAGACGGACAACTCTTCCTCAATCTCAACATCTTCGATGAATGCAATCTTCCACTTCTCACAATAATTGAAAACTCGCTAGATTTTAGAGGCGACGCGTGGGATATCGAATTCAAAGGCCGACTTTTGACCATCCGCCAAAAACTGCGGGACATCTTTTTGGAGATCGAGTTCTGCCCACCTGATCGGATTCGTATTCTCCGTGGACGCATCCTTTGCAATGGCATTGAGATCATGTTGCGGCGCACACACACTTTCGTTGTGAATTCTGAAACAATTATTGCCAATGCTGCGTTTCATGGTGTCGCGATAGGTATACAGTTAGGTCGTAATCTTCGTGG